>DAINQP010000169.1:0-13799 GCA_036742665.1 Vicinamibacterales bacterium
TCGCCGAGCTCCTGTCGCCGTTGCGGGCGCCGAACGGCGTGTTCGCGATTCTCGGCAATCACGACGACGACCGCGAGATGCCCGGCGCGCTGGCGCGACGAGGCATCACTGTCCTGAAAGATCAGCGGACACGAATCGTGATCCGTGGAGACGCGCTCGAGATCGCGGGGATTCGCTTCTGGACACGCCGACCAGCCGACATCGCGAAAATACTGAAAGGCGCGGACGATCCGATCTTGCTGCTCGCCCACGACCCGCGTCGTCTGACGGAGGCCGCGGCGCTCAACGTTCCCGCGGTGCTCTCAGGTCACACGCACGGCGGCCAGGTCGTGGTGCCGGGTTTTGGCGCCATTGCACGCGCACGGTTCCCCGTTGTCGCGGGACTCGGCCAACGGGAGAAGTCGTCGATCTTTGTCAGCCGTGGAATCGGAACGGTTTACGTGCCGGTGCGAATCAACTGTCCGCCGGAAGTCGCGCTCGTCACCCTGCAGCGGCCGTCGTCGACCTGACCACGCGACGGCCGTCGATCCGCCATCCCCCATCGAGCACGAGCGCAATCGCCTCGGGATACGCGTGATGTTCCTCGACGAGGATCCGCGCCGCCAGCGTTTCCTCGGTATCGTCGTCGCGAACCGGCACGGTCCGTTGAACGATGATGGGGCCCGCGTCAAGATCCGCGGTGGCGAAATGCACGGTCACGCCGCTTGTTTTGACGCCGTGATCGAGTGCCTGTTGCTGCGCGTGAAGACCGGGAAATGATGGCAGGAGCGACGGGTGGATGTTGAGCACGGCGTTCGGGAACGCGTCAATGAGCGGCGCGCCGATTTTCCGCATATACCCGGCGAGACACACAAGCGCGACGTCACGCGTACGGAGCTCGCGCACCAGCGCCCGATCGTAGTCGTCTCGCGAGGGCCAGCCGCGGTGACTCAATGTCAGCGTCTCGATGCCGGCGCGGCGCGCGCGCTCGAGTCCGCCAGCATTCTCTCGATTGGAAATGACGACCGCGATTGTGGCGTCGAGTCTTCGGCCGGCGATTGCGTCGATGATCGCCTGGAGATTACTGCCGCGGCCGGAGATGAGTACACCGAGCCGGCGATTCGGGGTCATCAGACGTATGTCACCGACGGCGGCTCGCCGGCAACGATTTCTCCGATCACACGCGCGTCCCTGCCGCCGCGGGCGGCAAGTTCCTCGATGAGCGCCTCGGCCTGATCACGCGCAGTGACGATGATCAGACCGATCCCCATGTTGAACGTGCGCATCATGTCGTCGAACGGCACCCGGCCGCTCTCTTGCAGCCAGCGGAAGAGCGCAGGCACCTCCCACGACGACACACTCACCTGCGCGGCGGTCCCATGCGGCAGGATTCGCGGCAGGTTGTCGGTGATGCCACCGCCTGTGATGTGGGCCATGGCCTTGATGCGGCCAGCCTCCAGCAGCGGCTGCACCAGTGGCAGATAGGAACGATGCGGAACGAGAAACGCCTCGCCGAGGGTTATTCCCAAGGCCGCGACGTGACTGTCGACGCGCAGGCCTAGCAGATCGAACGCGATCTTCCGGGCCAGCGAATACCCGTTGGTGTGCATTCCGGACGAAGGCACGCCGACGAGCACATCGCCGGTGGCGATCGCGCGCCCGTTGATGAGCCGCTCACGATCGACGACGCCGACGATAAAGCCTGCGAGATCGTATTCGCCGTCGCTGTAGATACCGGGCATCTCGGCCGTCTCGCCACCGAGGAGCGCGCAGCTGTTGTCGCGGCACGCAGCGGCCATGCCACCAACGATTGACTCGGCGACAGCAGGAGACAACCGGCCCGTGGCGAGATAGTCGAGAAAGAAGAGCGGCTCGGCGCCTTGAACGAGAATGTCGTTGACGCAGTGATTGACGAGATCGACGCCGACCGTATCGTGCTTGTCTGCGAGAAAGGCGACCTTCAGCTTGGTGCCGACCCCATCGGCGCTCGAGACCAGCACCGGGTGCTTGTGTCGCCCGCTCTCGAGTTGAAACAAACCGCCAAAGGAACCGATGTCCGACAGCACACCCGACGTAAACGTCGATCGGGCAAGGCCACGAATCCGGCGGACGGTTTCGTGGCCCGCGTCGATATCTACCCCGGAAGACTTGTAGTCCATCAGCCGATGACGGGATCTCGTTCGAAGTTGTGGATCGAAATCAGTTGCGGCTCCGCCTTGACCGGCTCCGGGTTCAGCTTCAGCGCCAGCTGCAGATAGGCGGCCTCGTCGCGCGGGAACGCCACGGGATACACCCCGGTGTAGCACGACGTGCAGTACCTCGACTGGCCGCCTTTTACCGCGCCCTTGAGGCCTTCGAGGCTCAGATACGCGACGCTGTCCGCGGCCAAATACTTGCGAATTTCGGCGAGCGAATGTGTGGCGGCAATCAATTCCGAGCGCTGCGGCGTGTCCACGCCGTAGAAGCACGGCGAAATCGTCGGCGGACAGCTGATTCGCATGTGCACTTCCCGTGCACCGGCATCGCGGACCATTCGCACGATTTTGCGGCTGGTGGTGCCACGAACGATCGAATCGTCGACGAGCACGACCCGCTTTCCCTCGAGAATGCTCCGTACGGGATTCAGCTTGACGCGAACGCCGAAGTGGCGAATCGATTGTTGTGGCTCGATGAACGTCCGGCCGACGTAGTGGTTGCGGATGAGACCCATGCGCATCGGAATACCCGACGCCTCGGAGTACCCAATCGCCGCACACACGCCGGAGTCGGGAATCGGCACGACGACATCCGCCGGCACGCCCGATTCACGGGCGAGCCGACGGCCGAATTCCGTGCGCGTCTCGTTCACGCTCTCGCCGAAGACGTAGCTGTCGGGCCGCGAGAAGTAAACGTGCTCGAAGATGCACTGCTGGGTCTGTGGTGCCACACCAAACGGCTTGATCGAGCGCAGGCCATGCGCACTCGCCACAACGATCTCGCCCGGCTCGACATCGCGAACATAGGTCGCGCCGATGAGATCCATCGCACACGTCTCTGAGCAGATCACCCAGGCGTCGCCGCGCCGGCCGAGCGCGAGTGGGCGGAACCCGTGCGGATCACGCGCTCCGATCAGCCGATCGTTCGTCATCATGACGAACGAATACGCGCCTCGCACTTGCGACAGCGCATCGATGATCGCCCCCTCTGGGCTGCTCTCACGCGACCGCGCGAACAGATGGACGACGACTTCCGTGTCAGTCGTGGCCTGGAAGATCGCTCCGTTCCTGATGAGCGCGTCGCGCAGTTCGCTGGCATTGACCATGTTGCCGTTGTGGCCAACCGCGAGCTGCCCGTGAACGCTGTCGATGACGATCGGCTGCGCGTTGGCGAGTCGGCTCTCGCCGGCCGTCGAGTAGCGCACGTGGCCCATGGCCAGGTGGCCCGGCAACTTGGCGAGTGCGTCGCTATTGAAGACATCGTTCACATAGCCCATCGCCTTTGACACGCGGATCGACGTGCCATCCGATGCGGCAATCCCGGCACTCTCCTGCCCGCGGTGTTGCAGCGCATAGAGCCCGAGATACGTGAGATTCGCCGCCTCTGGATGCCCGATGATCCCGAAAACGCCGCACTCATCGTGGAATTTGTCCAACATCGTTGTGGTATGTCCTCGTGAATGGCTACCGGTCACACACGCAACAGTTCAGGCCACCGCGCAGTTCAGGCCACACGGCGGCGCTCGAAGTACTCCTCGAGAGCCGTTGACCAGATCAGCTCGGCCGCGGCCAGCGACTCGTCCAATATCCGCTCACCATCGACGGAGACGCGGATGCGATCGCCACCGACAACCCCGATACGGGCTGCTGGCAGATTCACCGCCGCAGCCATTGCCAACAACCGATCGACGTGTTCCGCACTCACCGAGACAACCGCGCGCGACGCGGATTCGCCAAACAGCGTCGCCACATCACGCCATGCCGCCGCGGCACCTACCGCCTTCACCTCAACCTCGACGCCAAGCGACGAATCGAAGCAGCATTCCGCGATCGTGACCGCAAGACCGCCTTCCGAGCAGTCGTGAGCCGACCGTATGATTCCGTCAGCGGCGCCCTCGACGAGCACCTGCTGTAAGGCTGCCTCACGCGCGAGGTCGAGCGCGGGCGCTTCTCCACGAATGAGACCGTGCATGGTCTTCAGATACTCGCTGCCGCCGAGCTCGTCACGCCCTTCACCGAGCAGAATCACTATGTCGCCGGCTGAACGAAACGCGCGCCGCACGACGCGGTCTGCGTCTTCAATCAGGCCGACGACACCAAGCACGGGCGTTGGCAGCACACCCTTGCTATCTGTCTCGTTATAGAGACTGACGTTGCCGCCGGTGATCGGGATCCCGAGCGCGCGGCACGCGTCGCCCATACCTTCGACGGCACGAGCGAACTGCCACATGATCTCCGGTCGCTGCGGATTGGCGAAGTTGAGGCAATTCGTGGCGCCGATCGGCTGACCGCCCGCACACGCGACGTTGCGCGAGGCTTCGGCCACAGCGAGCTGCGCTCCGCGGTACGGATCGAGATAAACGAAGCGGCCGTTGCAGTCCACAGACAACGCGAGCGCCCGTGACGTCCCCTTCACGCGGACGACGCCTGCGCCCATGCCTGGCAGCACCAGGGTGTTCGTCCGCACCATGTGGTCGTACTGCCGGTACACCCAGCGCTTGCTGGCAATCGTCGGCGACGAGAGCAGCCGGGTGAAGATGTCACGCGGTGCGCCCGGTGTTCTCAGCTCTGCGAGATTCAGCAGGCGTGCCTCGGCGAGATATGCGGGCTCCGCGGTAGGACGCCGATACACCGGAGCCTCATCAGTGAGCGCTCGGTTTGGAATCTCTGCGACCACCACACCGTGGTCCTTGACCCTCATTCGATTGTCGGCGGTGACCTCTCCGATGCGTACCGCGTGGAGGTCCCACTTGTCGAAGATGCGCTCCACTTCGGCTTCGCGGCCCTTCTTCACGACGAGCAGCATGCGCTCCTGTGATTCAGACAGCATGATTTCGTACGGCGTCATGCCGGTCTCGCGCTGTGGCACGCGCGCGACATCTATTTCGACGCCGGCGCCCCCCCGTGCCCCCATCTCGCAGGTCGAGCATGTGAGACCAGCGGCGCCCATATCCTGAATGCCGACGAGCGCGTCGGTCTTCATCACTTCGAGGCAGGCCTCGAGCAGCAGCTTCTCCATGAACGGATCGCCGACCTGCACCGCTGGCCGTTTCTCAGCTGACTTATCGTCGAATTCCGCCGACGCCATCGTTGCGCCGTGGATGCCGTCGCGGCCGGTCTTCGCGCCGACGTAGTAAACGGCGTTGCCGATGCCCGACGCCGTGCCTTTGATGATTTCGTCGGCTCGCGAGATCCCCAGACAGAACACGTTGACGAGCGGATTGCCCGTATAGCTTTCGTCGAAGGCGATCTCGCCACCCACCGTCGGGATGCCGATGCTGTTCCCGTAACCGGCGATGCCCGCAACGACGCCGGCCATGGTTCGGCGCACCAGTGGCTCATTGAGCGATCCAAATCGCAGCGAGTTGAGAAGCGCGATCGGGCGCGCACCCATCGTGAAGATGTCGCGGATGATTCCGCCGACGCCGGTCGCCGCGCCCTGATACGGCTCGATGAACGACGGGTGATTGTGCGACTCGATCTTGAAGACGGCCGCGAGCCCATCGCCGATATCGACCGCACCGGCATTTTCGCCGGGCCCCTGCAACACGCGCGGGCCCGTGGTCGGCAGCGTCTTCAGATACACGCGCGAGCTCTTGTAGCTACAGTGCTCTGACCACATCACCGAAAAAATGCCGAGCTCGGTGATCGTCGGGGTGCGGCCCATGATGTCGAGGATCCGCTGGTACTCCTCACGAGTGAGTCCGTGTCGTTCGAGAACGGCATCGGTAATCGGCTGGTTAAAGGGGTCGGGAGTCATTTTTCGAGGACACCTACGAGTTCACAACTGACGCAGTCGAGAGTGCCCTCGAAAAATGACTCCCGACCTCATTTAACACGGACTGGAACATCACGAGACCATCAGCGCTGCCGACGGCCAGTTCACAGGCGCGCTCGGGGTGCGGCATCAAGCCGACGACGTTGCGCGACTCGTTGGTGATGCCGGCAATGTTATGAATCGACCCGTTCGGATTCGCCGCGTCGGTCTCTTCGCCCGATGCGGTGACATATCGGAAGACGACCTGGCGATTGCGCTCGAGCCGATCGAGGACGTCCGGCTCCGCGTAGTAATTGCCTTCACCATGTGCGATGGGAATACGCAGGATCTGGCGTAGCGACGCGGCGGCGGTGAACGGAGTGTCAGTCTGCTCGACTCTGACGTGGACGTGCTCGCAGCGGAAGTGCAAGCTGCGGTTGCGCAGCATCGCGCCTGGCAGCAGACCGGCCTCGAGGAGAATCTGAAAGCCGTTGCAGATACCCAGCACTGGCCCGCCCGCCGCAGCAAACGCCTTCACTTCCTGCATGATTGGCGAGAAGCGGGCAATGGCACCGGTGCGCAGGTAGTCGCCGTGGGCGAAGCCGCCGGGAAGAATGACCGCGTCTGCACCTTTCAGGCTGGTGTCCTTGTGCCAGATCAGCTCAGCGTCCTGGCGCAGCACCTGTTTCGCCGCGTGAAACGCATCGTGGTCGCAATTCGATCCGGGAAAGACGATGACCGCGAATTTCATGCGGTGACCTCGATTCGATAGCTCTCGATGACCGGATTGGCCAGCAGCTTGTCGGCGGCCTCGGAGGCCAGCCGGCGCGCCTCGTCGCTGCTCGGCGCGTCGATGTCCAACTCGAAGTACTTCCCCTGCCTGACGTCCTTCACCGCCCCATAGCCCAGCGTGTGCAATGCTTCGGTGACGGTCGTCCCTTGCGGGTCGAAGACAGACGGCTTGAGAGTCACGAACACACGCGCGCGCATCAGATGGTTACCTCGCATCGGGCCGGCTGACGCCAGCGCCTACGACTGCATCCTGAAACACACGCTCGAACACGTGATCGACGTGCCGGAGCTGTGCATTCAGATCAAACGCATGCTCGATCTCGGCCGGGTTCAGCACACGGCCGACGTCGGGGTCGCCCAGCAGCAGCGACTTGAAGTCGCGCTGCTCGTGGAAGGCGCGCATCGCGTTGCGCTGCACCCATTCGTATGACTGCTCTCGCGACACGCCGCGCTGCGCGAGCTCGAGCAGCACTGTGCCCGAAAACACCACGCCGCGCGAACGCTCCATGTTCTCGCGCATGCGGTCGGGATAGACCACCATACCCGCGACGATCCGGGTGAAGCGGCGCAGCATGTGATCGAGCGCGATGAAGCTGTCGGGCAGAATCACACGTTCCACCGACGAGTGCGAAATATCACGCTCGTGCCAGAGCGCGTTGTTCTCGAATCCGGCGACAGCATTGCCACGCAACAGCCGGGCAAGCCCGACAATCTGTTCGCACCCAATCGGGTTGCGCTTGTGGGGCATGGCCGAAGAGCCTTTCTGGCCGTTGGCAAACGGCTCCTCGACCTCGCCGATCTCGGTCTTTTGAAGACCGCGAATCTGGAGCGCGAATTTTTCCAGTGAAGACGCGGTGATCGCCAGGGCTGAGAGCAACTCCGCGTGGCGGTCACGCTGAATCACCTGGGACGCGACGGGAGCCGCCTCGAGGCCGAGGCTACGACACGCGTCCGCCTCGATGTCGGGCGGCAGATGCGCGAACGTCCCCACCGCTCCCGACAGCTTGCCGACCGAGATGACCTCGCGCGCGCGGCGCATGCGCGCCACATCGCGCGTCAGCTCCGCATACCACAGCGCAAGCTTGAGGCCAAATGTCATCGGCTCGGCGTGCACGCCGTGCGTGCGGCCGATCATCGGCGTGCGGCGATGTTCCTCGGCTCGCGTATGGACCGCCTGCATCAGGCCGTCCAGGCCCTTCAGGATGAGATCGCAGGCCTCGCGCATCTGGAGTGCCTGCGCCGTGTCGATGACGTCAGATGACGTCATGCCGAAGTGCAACCAGCGCGCTGACGGGCCGACGTGTTCGGCCACTGCGGTCGTGAAGGCGATCACATCGTGCTGGGTGACTTCTTCGATGGCTTCGATGCGCGCGATATCGAAGGCGCCGCGCTCGCGAATGTCGCGCGCCGCTTCAGCCGGTACGATGCCGGCCCGCGCCATGGCTTCGGCTGCAGCAACTTCAACCTGCAGCCAGGTTTCATACTTGCGCTGGTCGCTCCAGATGCGACCCATTTCAGGATGGGTGTACCGCCGGATCATCGATCCCGAAACCCTCCGCTAACCGAGTGCCAGCCTTTCTCGCGGAATCTGCAGGCCGTTGACCGCACCGAGCACGGTGGCGGCCAGCGATCCATCGGCAAACAGATCGCGCGCGACGCGCTGGACGTCGTCAGCCGACACGCGTTCAACGCCCTCTAGTGTCTCATCCAAACCGAACTGCCGATCGAAGTAGATCTCCTGCCTGGCGAGATGCGACATCCGGCTAGACGTGCTCTCGAGATTCAGCATCAAGCTGCCCTTGAGGTGATCCTTGGCTCGCCGCAGCTCAGAGTCCGGCAGCGGCTCGTCTTTCAATCGGCGCAACTCGGCGATCACAACGTCGATCAGCTCGCCGACCGCATCGTTCGCGCAGCCGGCGTACACGGTCATCGAGCCGGCATCGCGATACGCACTCAGACCGCTGAAGACGGCATAGGCCAGACCGCGCTTTTCTCGAACGTTCTGGAACAGACGCGAGCTCATGGACCCGCCGAGCACGGTGTTGAGCACGTAACTCGAATAGCGATCCTCGTGATCCTGCCGGTAACTACTCGTGCCAAGACAGACGTGGCTCTGCTCGAGCTCCTTGTTGCGGATCAATGTCGCCGGAACTACGCGAGGCGGCGCTTCGCTCACTGGAGCATTTCGGGTCGGAAGTCCGTCGAATGCCCGCATGACGAGATCGCGGACCTGGGAGTGATCAATGTTGCCCACCGCGGCGACGATGAGATTCGGAGCGCAGTACGTGCTCGTGAAGTAGCGACGCAGCCCTTCCTCCGTGAGCGATTCCACCGTTTCCTTAGTACCCAGGATGGGTCGGCCCAGAGGATGACCTTGCCAGAAACTCTCGGTGAACAGCTCGTGAACCAGATCGTCCGGCGTGTCCTCGACCATCTTGATCTCTTCGAGAACGACCTTTTTCTCGCGGCCGATGTCGACGTCGCTGAAGGCCGGATGCATGACGATGTCGGCGAGCACCTCCACCGCAAGCGGCAGATGATCGTCGAGCACCTTGAAGTAATAGCTCGCGTACTCCTTCGCCGTGAACGCATCCATCTGACCACCGATAGAGTCGATGGTCTGCGCGATGTCCTCAGCGGTGCGGGTGTTTGTGCCCTTGAAGAGCATGTGCTCGACGAAATGGGCGATGCCGCTTTGCTCGAGCGATTCGTGCCTCGACCCACGCGCGAGCCACACACCGATGCTCACCGAACGCACGTGCGGCATCCGCTCCGTGAGGAGACGGAGACCGTTAGGAAGCACGTCACGAACAATCGCTGGTTGAGACACGGGTGCGTTTTCGAGAACTGCAGCCGCCGGACCGCTCCCCGTCACTAGATTCGGCCATCCGTTGTCAGCCGCAAACTATTGACAGACAGGGAATTAGAAGAACAAGCGCATCATAGCATGAAACGGCGTGTAAAAGAACTCGAGCAGAGGAACTACTCGGGCCAGAACGAGTTCCTTGTTACAATCGACTGCTCGCATCTCGAAGGAAACGCGAGAGATAGCATGAGTCCCGCGCTCCACGACATCGCTGAGCTCGAGCCGGCCGAGCTCGAGACACTGCTGGCCGATAGCGGCAGCGAGCCGTTCCATGGTCGCCAGATCTATCGCTGGATCTATCGATACGGCGTAACCGATTTCGGCCGGATGACAGATCTGTCTCGCGCCCTCCGCGCGCGCTTGCCGGATCAGTTCGTCATCAACACCCCACGGATCGTCAGCGACGAGACATCGGCGGACGGGACCCGCAAGCTCGCCCTGGAGCTGGCGGACGGCCGCCGCATAGAGTCGGTGTTCATTCCGGACACGCCGTCGATGACCTTCTGCGTCTCAACGCAGGTTGGATGCGCAATGGGCTGCGGCTTCTGTTTGACGGGAAAGATGGGGCTCGTCCGCAACCTCACCGCCGGAGAGATCGCCGGCCAGGTCCGGGTGCTCGCTGGAGCGACCGGGCTACTCGATCAGCCCTTCAACATCGTGCTCATGGGGATGGGAGAACCACTGCACAACTATGAGCACACGATGAAAGCCCTTCGCATGCTCCACAGTGAGCATGGTCTCTCGATCTCGCCGCGGCGCGTCACGCTGTCCACGGTTGGCCTTGTACCCGGCCTCGAGCGCCTCGCCCGCGAACCGCTGATGCCGAATCTCGCCATCTCGCTCCACGCGACGACCGAGGCTCAGCGCACCGCGCTCGTTCCGCCGAACACGCGGTATCCACTCGCGGCGATCCTCGAAACGTGCCGCCGGTTCCCGCTGAAGAAGCGCAGCCGAATCACGTTCGAGTACGTCATGCTGGACGGCGTCAACGACACACCCGACGACGCGCGTCGCCTCGTCAAGCTGCTGGCGGGGATCAAGTCGAAAGTCAATCTGATCCCGCTCAATCCGGCACCGGGCATTCCGTACGATCGACCGTCCGACGAGCGCGTCAATCGTTTCGTCCAGATTCTCGCGGACCGTCACATCACGGTGTCCGTGCGAAAGAGCCGCGGGCGCGATATCCGCGCGGCCTGCGGTCAGCTTATCGTCGAGGGCGGGAGCAAGAAGACAGCGGCGCAACAAATGGCGCTGCTAATGGGGTCGGGAGTGATTTTCCCCACACCTTCCCGAGGAAAATGACTCCCGACGCCTTTCAGTCGATTCGAGCGTTGATCCACTGATTCCGCGGGACCATCTCCGCAAGCCGGACCTTCAGAAAATTGTCGGTCACCGCCGACAGCCCATCGTCCACCGTCAACGCGCGGCGCACCGTTCCGAGCTGAGACTGCCGGAATCGCGTGGCCATGTCGTGACCAATCGCGCGGACACGCTGGCCGCGTTCACGAATGGCAACGCCGTCGACCTTGTCGTCCATCGCGGTCGCGTCGGTTCCTGGACGATCCGAGTAGGGAAAGACGTGGAGATGCGTCAGCGGAAGGTCGCAGAGGAGCGACTCGGTCTGCTGGAATTCGCTGGCCGTTTCTCCTGGAAACCCAACGATGACATCGGACCCGATCGACGCATGCGGTATCACCGTGCGAATCCGTTCGATGAGTTGCCGGTATGCACCAACCGTGTACGGCCGCCGCATTCGGCGCAGCACGCTGTCCGCGCCGTGCTGGAGTGGCAGGTGAAAATGCGGTGCGAGCCGCCGTGATCCGGCAACAAGATCGATCATGTCTTCCGTGCAATCCATCGGCTCCAGCGAACTGATCCGGAACAGCACGTCTGCGTCCGAATCAGCCAGATGATGCACGAGTGCCGTGAGGGTGGAGCCATCGTCAAGGTCACGGCCGTATGACCCGAGATGAACGCCAGTAATGATGATTTCCTTATAACCAGCCGCGACCACGTGCCCGAGCCGACGTGTGATCTCCATCAACGGAAGCGACCGACTGTGTCCGCGCGTCGTCGGAATGATGCAGTAACTGCAGCGCTCCTCGCAGCCCGTCTGCACGCGCAGCGTGAAGGCTGTTCGGCCAGCAACCCCTGGTTCGAGTGCCCCGCACGGCCCGTCGCCATCGCCGTAGCGCGTCGCCGTGGAATGCGGCTCGGGATCGGCGAACGCGATCGTCGAGAGCAAGTCGTCCTTGAGCTGATTGGAAACGACGTGAGTCACATTCGGAAGGTCACTGAGCTCACTCGGACGTCGCGTCGCGTAGCAGCCAGTCACCACGATGCGAACGTCGGGGTTGTTGCGCGCGATACGCCGGATCGTCTGCCGCGCGCCTTGATCGGCCGTTGCAGTGACGGAGCACGTATTCACGATGACGAGATCAGCCTGGTCGGGTGAGGCGCACACGGCGCCACGCGCGCGCAATGAGCCCTCGATTTCCAGCGAGTCGGCCTGGTTCACGCGGCATCCGAAGGTGACAACGGAGTACTTCACACCGATAGCGCTTTCCGTCCGATGTCGCGACGGTATTGCATGCCCTCGAAGTGAATGTGCGATGCAGCTGAGTACGCGGTGTCGATCGCGTCCCGAAACGTCGTGCTGCGACCCACGACGGTCAGGACACGGCCACCTGCAGTGACAAGACGGCCCTCGCGCTTTGCGGTGCCGGCATGGAACACAATCGCTCCGGGCACCTTGCTGGCAGCATCAATTCCGTCGATCGGCTTGCCCGCTTCCGGCGCATCGGGATACCCACCCGCGGCGAGCACGACACCAACGTGCGGCTCGCGACGAAATCGCGCGGGTCGCGAAGGCAGCGCACCGGTCGCGGCCTCGCCCAGCAGCCACCCGAGATCTTCATCGAGCATCGGCAGAACAACCTGCGCTTCTGGATCGCCGAAGCGCACGTTGAACTCGATCACCTTCGGTCCTTCGGCGGTGAGCATCAGGCCAACATACAAGAACCCCCGATAGGGATGTCCTTCGTGATCCATCCCGGCCAGGACCGGCGACACGATCTCATCGCAGACGCGGCGGCTCATGTCCTCGGTAATCAATGGACTCGGCGCGAAGGCACCCATGCCTCCCGTATTCGGCCCGCGGTCATCGTCGAAGATCCGTTTGTGATCCTGCGCCGATCCGAGCAGGACGAAGTTGGTGCCGTCGGCAAGCACGAAATACGAGGCTTCGTGACCGACGAGAAATTCCTCGAGCACCACTCGGCTGCCGGCGTCGCCGAAGCGACGATCGATCATCATTTCGCCGACGACGGCTTCCGCCGTGGCCGCGTCTTCGGCGATGACGACGCCCTTTCCAGCCGCGAGACCATCCGCCTTCAGCACGAGCGGAAACGTGAATGCTCCACGTCGAATCGTCGCCAGCGCATCGTCAGCGGACTCGCACACACGGAACGCTGCTGTCGGCACGCGATGGCGCGCCATGAAGTCCTTCGCGAACGCCTTGCTCCACTCGAGAGCGGCCGCGGCTTTGGTCGGACCGACGATTGCGCGTCCGGCTGCGGTGAACGCATCGACGACACCGCGGCTCAAAGGCAGTTCAGGGCCGACGACGGTGAGGTCCACACCCTGACTCTCGGCGACCGCAAGCAATTCCGCGGGTGCACTGACATCGGCAGGCAAACAGCGCGCAGCAGACGCTATTCCGGGGTTTCCGGGCGCGCAAATGACCGCCTCGATATCGGATTCGCGGGAAAGTTTCGAGGCTAAGGCGTGCTCGCGCGCGCCACTTCCGATGACCAGGATTTTCATGGATTCGGGCTAACCGGCGGCCTGGCAATGAGTTGCATGTCCTGAGCGCCTGTCCGCCTCCTACAAGGAGAGCAGCAATCTCGAGGACCGAACGACGCGGCGAGACTCTGTGCAGATTTGGCAGCACGATACACGACTATTTCGTTGACGTCCGGCCGTGTTACGCCTAGAATCCGCGCCTGCCTGTGATAGCCTAGCATATTCGCCACTTTTCAAAGGTTGTTACAGGTAGCCACCAACGGGGTGAGGGGGTGTTTTAGGGCGTGGCTGAAGTCAAGATTCAGGAAGGCGAGTCGATCGAGAGCGCTCTCCGCCGCTTTAAGCGCAAGGTTCAACAGGAAGACATCATCAAGGACATCAAGAAGCATTCCTTCTACTTGAAACC
>DAINQP010000170.1:0-10926 GCA_036742665.1 Vicinamibacterales bacterium
CGCTGATCGCGCCGGTCGTGTCTTCGACGTCCCGGTCGGGATAGAGATCGGACACGCCGGCGATGTCATCGGGCTGCAGCGTGCGATCGGACGTGACGCCGCGACCCAACGAGATGGGAAACATCACTGCACCCGATGCGAGCACCCGCCGTCCACCGTCGGGCCGGATCTCCGTCTCCCCGATCGCCGAGTGGCCGAGCCCGATGAAGTGCCCGATCTCGTGCGTGGCGACGGATTGCAGATCGAAACGGGTGGCGTCGCCCGCCGCTGCCGTGGACCACGTGAAGATCGAATTGAAGAAGACGTCCGATTCAACGATATCGCCGGTGAGCGTATCGACGACAAACGACGTCGCCCCGAGCACGCGATCGAGATCGGGCTGCGCATCGAATCCAAATGTCGAGATCGTGTCGTCGTCGAACGGCAATGCGGACGTAAAGCCGACGAACTGAAACGTCACTGACGCGGTCGGCACCGCTTCCCAGGTTGCGAAGCCAGCGGCCACGGCGGCCTGGAATTGCGAGGCGGTAACGCCAGGCACACCGCGGTCAGTGGCAAACCAGCGCACCCGTGTCTGGTTCCACTTGAGCGGAGTTTGAGTCAATCCCGTCGAGGACGTCAGATGGAGGTACGCCTGGGCGGGCTGCGCCGAGAGCGAGGCAATCACCACGAGCAGAGTGAGCGCTCGCGTCATGGCTGGCGCTCCACAATCGCTCGAACATGGCGCGTGAACGCCGACAGTTCAAGGGGGCGTCGCGACGCGTCGCCGCGCACCACGCGACCGGGTGCCTCCGACACGACTGGTGGGGTGACAAGACTTCGACCGTCAGCGTCGCGTACCACCCGATACACACCCTGGCTCAACCCGAAGGGGAACGGTACGGCGGGCGGCCGGCCCTTGAGGAACAGCACCACTTCGTCGCCCGACGCGAACTCTGGTGCACCGACCATGAACCGCCGGTAGCGTCCGATCTGACCGCCCGGCACCCGGAAGTACACCGTCGCACCCGGCTGCCCCTTGATCCGATCGAGTACAGACAGCGTCACGACCGTTTCGATCGTTCGCCGATTGCCGACGATTTGCGCGCGAATATCAACCACTCGCCCGTGCACAACGAGTTCCGACGCCGTCACCATCTCCGCGAATTCGGCTGGCACGACGACCATCGCCGAGAGCGATGCTGCGCCGAGCACTCCGATTACTCCGACAATGACCGCCGCACTGCACCGTTTGCTCTTAGTCATTCGAGCCCCTTGCTGAGATCGAGCCATGCGCCACCTCGAGCACCGCCTGCGCCGCTCGCGCACTCGCTCCTGGTGGCCCCAATTGTCGGCGCACGTTGGTCAGCGCCTGCCGCGTGCGACCGTACAGATCGCGATCGGTGAGGAACTTCAACGCCTCGGCAGCGGTACGATCCGCCGTGAAGTCGGACTGAATCAATTCGGGCACAATGCGGCTGCCGGCGACGAGATTCGGCATCGCGTACATGTCCACGTGCCCGAACGGCTTCACCAGTCGATAGGTCAACGGCGACAGCCGGTAGACAACGACCATCGGCTTCTCGTGGAGCGTGCACTGAATGGTTGCAGTACCCGAGGCCGTGATCACCACATCGGACGCCGCCAGCACGTCGTCGGTCCGCTCGCGCACCAGGACCACGCCGGCATCGAGGTCGTCGGCAACGAGCGGCGCAAACAATGAATCGGCCATGGCCGGTGCACATGCGACGACGAACTGCGCATTGGGGACTCGTGCACGAATCAGCGGGATTGCTTCGGCCATCACCGGCACCGTGCGATCCAATTCGTTCTTGCGGCTGCCGGGAAGCAGCGCCACGGTCGGCGCTGTCGGGTCCAACCCGCGCTCGGTCAGGAAGGCCTCGCGAGGCTGGCCCGACTTGGCCAGGTCCACTAACGGGTGTCCAACGAACTGCACGTCGACGCCCGCATCGCGGTAGAGGGCCTCTTCGAACGGAAAGATCACCAGCACACGGTCGACGTAGGTCTTCATCGTCTCCATGCGGCCGGGGCGCCATGCCCACAGCTGCGGGCTGACGTAATAGACGATCGGGATACCCAGACGACGAAGCGCGGCCAGTAGTCTGAAATTGAAGTCCGGCGAGTCGATGGCCACGAACACGTGCGGACGCAACTCGCGTGCCGCGTCAACCAGACGCCGCAGCATTGCGAACGAGCGTGGGACCACACGGATCGCTTCAGTGAGCCCGGTGACCGATAGTCCGTCGAAGTCGCCGATGAGACGACCGCCGGCGGACTTCAAACGCTGCCCGCCGAAGCCGAAGATCTCGGCATCCGGCTGACGTTCGTGCAGTTCCGCGGTAAGCGCGGCGGCATACAGATCGCCTGACGCCTCGCCGCAGGAGATCATGATTCGCATCGACGCCGATGTCGTTAGGGACGGGGTGGGCCGCCCGGAGTGACGGCGGATCGCCGCGGCGCTTCTTTCTTCAGCGTCGCGGACATGAGATCGAGCTGTTCGATCGGGATGATTTCGAAGTCGGTGAAACCGACCGCGCGCAACTGCGAGACGAAGCCCTGCGCGTTACCGACCAGCACGATCGACAGACGGTCGGGCTTCACGTACTGGCGGGCGACCCGCTGAATATCGTCGGGCGTGATCGCCAGGACTCGTTCACGGAACGTGCTGATCTCCTCGAGCGGCAGCTCATAAAACATCGCGTTGAGCACGATAGTCGCGATGTCGTTTGGCGTTTCCATCGTCAGAGGGAAACTGCCGGCCAGATAGGCCTGCGCGTCGGCCAGCTCGCGCTCATAGACGCGCTGCCGCGGCAGCTTGGCAAACTCTTCCACGGTGAGCCGCAACGCTTCACCGGTCGTCTCGGTCCGCGTGTTCGTCTCGGCCACGAAATCGCCGGCCTGCTTCATCGACTGGCTGTTCGCCTCGGCGCCGTATGTGAGCCCGCGCTCGGACCTCAACACACGGTGCAACCGGTTCGCGCCTTCGCCACCGAGGATCTTCACCGCCAGGTCCCAGGCGAGATAGTCCGGGTGTTTGCGTGGAATCGCCAGCTGGCCGACGCGGATCTCGGTCTGCACCGAGTCCGGCTTGTCGACGATGATCAGCCGGCGCGTCGGCGCCGGCGGATCGATCGGCTTCCACGGCGGTACCTCGCCGCGTGTCCACTTGCCGAACACACGCTCGGCCTGTGCGAACGCGTCCTCGCCGGTGACGTCGCCGACGATCGCGAGGATCATGTTGTTAGGCGCGAAGTACTGCCGGTGGAACTGCCGCAGGTCGCCCTGCGTGATGTTCATCAGCGTCTCTGGCGTTCCGCTGCCCGGTAGTCCATACGGATGGAAACCGTAGACGAGACGATCGAACAGCACCGACGCGACGTAGTCCGGATCCTGATCGCTCACCTGCAGCGACGAGATCGCGCGCTCGCGCTGGCGCTCGATCTCCTCAGGCGAGAACGCCGGATTCCGCGCGATGTCGCCGATCAGATCCATCCCGAGGGCAAATGAATCCTTCATCACAACGGCGTTGACGTAGGACAAATCGGTGCCCGAGCCGGTGCCGATCGCGCCGCCGATGAAGTCGATCTGTTCCGCAATCTGCTGCGCCGATCGAGTCGTCGTACCCTGGTCGAGCAGATGGGCGACGAGCTCGGCGATGCCGCGCTTGCGTTCCGGGTCCTGCGCGGCGCCGGCGCGGGTGAGCAGCCGCATCGTGACCGCCGGCTGCTCGTGATGCAGGATCACCATCACCTGCATGCCGTTCGACAGCGTCCGGATCTCGTACGGGGGGAATTTGAACTCCTTCGGCGCCAGTGGCCGGGGCGCCGACTCGCTCGGCCAGTTCGTGGATTGTGCCGTCGCTGGTGAGGCGCACAGGACAACGACCAACACCCAACTCCGAATGCCCAACCACTTCCAACTCCCAACTCCCAACTCCCAACGGTGGTTCATCGGGAGCCTCCGGTCTTCGGGAGGATGTGAAGCACGAGGCGATTGTTCGGCGTGAAGTAGGTCCTGGCGACGCGCAGCACATCGGCCTGCGTCACGTTCATGAAGATGTCGAACTCGCCGTCGGCCGCGGCGACGTCGTTGTGGATCACGGCCGAGTGGGCGAGGTGACGCGCTTTGTCTTCGTCCGACTCGCGGCTGACGATGTAGTCGCGGGCGAACTGGTTCTTGGCGCGCTGGAGTTCGTTGGCGAGCACCGGCTCCTTTGTCAGCTTGTCGAACTCGGCGATGAGTGCCTGCTCGGCTGCCTGCGGCGTCTGGCCTGGCTGCACGATCGCAACGGCATAGAACAGATTCGGGTCTTCGGTGATGTTCCCGCTGCCGAATGCGGTCAGGGCGAGCCGCTTCTTGTACATCAGCTCGAGCGGAATTCTCGCGCTCTGCCCGTCGGACATGATCTTGGCGGTGATGTGCAGCGGGTAGGCATCGGGATGGCCGTCATAGGTAACGTGATACGCGACGACGACGGCCGGCAATGGCCATGACTCCTCGACGACCGCGCGGCGCTCGTTCGTCTGCGGCGGTTCTTTCGGGATATCGCGCGGCACCGGCCTGGTCGCCTTCGGCACGCGCGCGAAGTACTGCGTCACCATCTGCAGCGCCTGCAGCGAATCGAAGTCGCCGACCACGGTGACCGTCGCATTCTCCGGCACGTAGTAGGTGTTGTGGAAGTCGCGGACGTCATTGATCGACGCAGCCTCGAGGTCGGCCATGGTGCCGATCGTCGGGTGCTTATACGGGTGATTCGTGAACGCGTGATCGTAAATGATTTCTGACAACCGTCCGTACGGCTGATTCTCGACGCGCATCCGACGCTCTTCCTTCACCACCTCGCGCTCGCGCCGGAACGCATCATCATCCAGGCGCAGAGTGGCGAGGCGGTCCGCTTCGAGCCACAACGCCAGCGGCAGGTAATGTGCCGGCAGGGTCTGCCAGAACACCGTTTCGTCTTCTGTGGTGTAGGCGTTGCTTCGCCCGCCGACGCTGGCGATGATCGACGTGTGCGAATCGGGCTCGACGTTCTTGGAGCCCTTGAACATCATGTGCTCGAACAGGTGCGCGAAACCGGTGCGTCCGGCACGCTCGTTCTTCGATCCGACGTGATACCACACCGAAACGTGCACGATCGGCGTCGAGTGATCTTCGGAGAGGATGACGCGCAGCCCGTTGGGCAGCGTCGAGATCTGGTACTGGAGTTTGGGCGGCCTCACCGCAGCGTCGAGCGGCGACCACGCGATCACGACGAGGCCGACGGCGACCGCGAGCATCGTAGGGGCCGCTTTGAGGCGGCCCGGGCGGGAGCATCCCATAGCTGATTATCCCAGAGGTTAGCGGCTCAGCAGGCGAAAGCCGACGGTCACCCATCTCGCAGTGCCGAACTGCAGCGGCGAGGGATCGATGCGCCGCTCGGCGGCGAGAAAGAACTCCATGGCTCCCCGTTGTCCCTCGAAGCGCACGCCGGTTTCACCACGAAATCCAGTTTGGTTCCCGCGATTCTGCGAGTCGTCCACACCGAGGCGCCGAAGCGTGCCGACGAAGAGCACGCCGACCGAGGGCCGAATCTGCACGTCGCTGCGCACGGCCCCGTGGATCTCCCACGTGTAGTCCACGTAGGCTTTGGCCACGACGCCGCGCACATCGACACGACCATCGACACGCGCCCGGCCGGCGGTAACCGATCGCTGCACCCGCACGCCCGCCATGTTCCACGCCACGGCGACGTCGTTGTCGCGATCGGCGAGGTGACGCGATTGGTGATAGAAGACGGCGGCGACTTCGGCGCCGGGCGCCCGCATCGATGCTGACCCGCTCAGGATGTAGTTGCCCTGGTTCGGATCGAAGTGACGAAACTCATCGCCGAGAATCGCCTGGTAATTGGCCACGAAAGTGGCGCGGCCGGTGCCGTAGTCGATGACGTCGAGCTGGCCGCTGAAGTTCATGTCCCACACGAACATCAGATTCTCGGCGGAAATGTGCTCGGCCGAGAGCCGGAACTCCGTACTCGGCAGCAGCTGGACCCGCGCCGGTTCCGAATGGTCGTCATCGGACTGCTGTGCGGCGGTCGTGGTGGCACACAACACGACCGTCAACGCCATGAGGGCGCTCTGGAGGAAGCGAACGTACTGTTTCACTCGGGGGACCTTTCCGTGGACTCGGCGCCCGCGGAGAACAATCGGGCGATGCGTGTCTCGAGCGCCTCGATGCGGCGTTTGAGTTCCGGTAGACGTTTGAAGAGCACCGACGCCTTGCGCCAGTCGCGGCTGTCGATAGCCGGATACCCCGCCACCATCGCCCGCGGCTCGAGCGAGTTGGTCACACCGGACTGGCCGACCGCCACCGCGCCACGGCCGATCGTCAGGTGACCACCGACGCCCACCTGCCCGCCGAACACCACATCATCTTGAACGTCTGTACTTCCCGCGATGCCGACCTGAGCCGCCAACAGCACGTTGCGGCCGATGGTGACACCGTGCCCAATCTGCACGAGGTTGTCGATCTTGGTGCCGGCCTTGATGCGTGTTTCGCCGACGGCGGGACGATCGACCGTCGTATTCGCGCCCAGTTCCACATCATCTTCGATGATGACGGTGGCAACCTGCGGGATCTTTTCGTGGGTGCCGTCGCCGCGACGGACGAACCCATAGCCGTCGCCGCCGATCACCACGCCGTTCTGCAGCACGACGCGATCGCCCAGCGTCACACGCTCTCGGATCGACACGTTCGAATGGATCACACAGTCAGCCCCGATGCGAGCACCAGGGCCGATGGTGACGTTGGGAAAGATGATCGTCCGGTCGCCGATCGCTGCGCCCTCGCCAACCGCGACGAACGGACCAAGCGAGACGTCAACGCCGATCTCGGCATCGGCCGCGACCGAGGCCGACATATGGACACCCGGTGCGGGACGCGACACCGGTGCAAACAGGCCGACGGCGCGCGCGAACGCCAGATACGGGTCTTTGGCGCGCAGCATCGCGCACGGCGCCGACGGCGCATCGTCCTTGAGGATCACGGCCGAGGCACGTGTGGTGCGCAGGGCCTTTTCGTATTTGGGATTGGCGAGGAACGTGACGTCCCCCGCTTCGGCCGTTTGAATGCCCGCAACCCGTCGGATCTCGACGTCGCCGTCACCCTCCAACCGACAGTCGAGCCGCTCTGCGAGTTCGCGCAGTTTCACCTGAGCCGAGATTGTACGCGAACCGCTCCAGCGGCCCGCCGTATGTCATCATGAAAAGACCCTTCCGAGAGACCGCCCCCTCACCCACCATGCCCCCCAACATCGCGTATCGCCTCGCTCGACGCATCGCAGTCTCGGTGGTCGGTTTCACCGTCCTGGCGATCGGCATTGCCATGATTGCGCTGCCAGGTCCGGCGTTCATCGTGATTCCCGCTGGCCTCGGCATCCTCGGGCTCGAGTTCGCGTGGGCCCGGCGATGGTTGCAGAAGGTGAAGGAGAAGGCCGAAGCTGTCGCGAAGACGGTGACTGGGTCAGGGACGCCGCCGCCCAAGTCCAGCTAAGGAGTAGTGCCCGCCTTCCTTGGGCGCCGAAGCGCTCGGCGCGAAGGCGGCAGGCGGCCGGTCACGGTCGCCGACGCTGCACCGTGGGCGGCGCATTGACTGGCACCGCCGGCTTCCCCGCGGCTTCCCAGGCGCCGGCAATCATCGCCGCCGATGCGCCAATCGATTCATTCAAACGGCGTTCAACAACGGCGCGGTTCGCTTTGAAGAACGCCGCGTAATACGCATCGTCGTATTCGTCGCGGCCGCCAATCGAGTCGAGGTCGGCCTTGAGAATCGGTGGCACGAGCTGAGTGCCCTGCAGCACCACATCGAAGATGTAATCGCGCGGATTCTTGATCGGCCCGGCGGGCTTCGGCGAGACCGTCCACTGATCGCGATAACGTTCGAACAGATACGCCTCGAATCGCGAGTGAATGCCGTGCTGTCCGGTCAACTGCCCGTCGTAGTTGAGCACCGCATGAAATGGCACGTGAGCGTCGCTCACGTAGTGCGTGAGCCACGCGGAAAAGAAGACGACATCATTGCGGCCGAACGGACCGCGACGTTCGTACGACTCGAATGCGCGCCGCAGATTGCCGTACATCTCCTCGACACGCCACGGCACCGTGCCGTTGTCGTCGATGCGCTTCTTGCCGAACTTGGCCACAGCCGCTGTATAGTCGCGCGGCAATCCGTCGTACGGATATTTTCCGTATCCTTCCCAATCGAGATCCAGAAAGTGATTGGGGCCTTCCTGATCGTCGAAGCCGGCCACCTGCCAGGTATCTGGATCGATCGCGCGCTCGACCAGCGTGGACTTGTATTGCTCAAAGAAGGGGCGGATCTCGGCGGGCAGCAGACCGATGGCCCGCTCCATGATGAACTTGTGAGCTTCGAAGCCCCACGCGTGCGTGGGGGTCGGCATCGAAGCCACCACCAGCACGCCGAACACCAGTAGCACTCGGCGCATGTGTCCTTCAATTATCGCCCGACGGCTGGCAGGATCGTCGAGGCGGCAAATCCGTTTCTGCCCGGAAAGCGCATGTCTGATACCGTCACACGTGTGCCGGATGGCGTCGGCTCGATGGTCCAGAACGGAAAGCGGGCCCAGACGAGAAACGCGCGGATGTTGTTGTCCTTCCGGGCGGCAGCGACCTCGGGCGCATCGCTGTTCTTGCGAATCCTCTCCGGCACGAACGCGACCTCCCGTTGCGACCAGGAGAAGGTGCCGTATTCGTAGTGATCGCCGGCGTCGACAATGACCTGTCGGCTGAATGGCCAGAGCGGCGCGGGACCCACCATCAGCGCACGCACGTCCGTGCCGTGCGCACGCTTCCAACTGTCTGCGACGATATCCCGCGCCGCCCACCCTGACATCCACATCACGACGATGTAACAAGTCGTCGCGACGAGCGCCACACGCGCGGGACGCGGGCCGCCGCGTGAGCCCGCGAGCCAGATCCCAGCGGCCAGCATGAACCACATCCACGGATCGACGATGAAGATCGCGTCGCCGTAGAACCACTGCCAGTTGATCGGAGTCAACACACGCACGCCGTAGTTGTTCAAGAAATCGAGGAAGACGTGCGAGTAGACGCCAACGAACGCGAGCAGCAAGGTCCATCCCGGGTGAAATGGCCGATCGCCGTCCGAGCCTCGCGCACGACTGAACCGCTCGAACAGCCAGACGAACCCTGTCAACGCGACCGGAAGGACGATCTGCGCCAGGATCCCATGCGTCCAGCCGCGGCGGAACTCGATCCACGGCGATCCGGTCGCAAACACCAGCACGTCCACGTCCGGGATGTTGGCTGAGATCATCAGCGTCGCGGCGCCGAAGCGGGTGCGTCGATTCAGGCCGGCGGCGCCGCACGCGGCGCCGACGAGCGTGTGACAGACGTTATCCATAGTTGGAAGGGCAACGGGCAAACCTCGCACCACACTTATACCTACCCATTTGCCTTGACCTTTGACATTTGCTCTTTGCCATTTGACCTTGCGAAGAGATCATCGCGCGCGCTCTCCGAAGACCTCCGCCTCGAACACGAAGATCCGCGCACCGCGTCGCCAGGCGTCCGCTGCGAGTCCGGCCTTGAGACACGTATGATCGAGGAATGCGTCGCGGTCCCACCCGTGTTCGTCCGGCACTTGTGGCAACAGCAGACCGCGGCCTATCCCCTGCTCGACGATCAACCCGTGCTTGCCGACTTCGATTTCATCGACTGATTGAATCTCGCGTTCTCGCGTCAGGACCGAGATCTCGAGACCGATGCCGGCGAGTTCCTGCGGGGTGACGCGATCGAATCGGGGGTCCGAATCCGCCACGGCCTGTGCGAGCTCGGCGACGAGCTGCGCAATGGGCAGCGGCGAATTCAGCCGTCCGAGACAGCCGCGCAATTCGCCGTCGTGAAAGATCGAGACGAATGCACCGCAGCGGACGTCGGGCGCAAGCGTGCTGTCGATATCAGGAAGTGCGGCGTGACCGACGCGCGCCTCGAGGGCGCGACGCGCAAGCGCGATGAGACGAGGCTGGTCTTCGGCGGAGATCACCATATGGCCGCTGCCATGTAGCCGACGACCGACGATTTGTCACCAGACACGTCGCCGGAGTCCGCATACTGTAGCAGCCGCGCATGGCTGGCTCCGAGCCGGCGCGCCGCGTCGAGGACGGCAACCATTGGTCCGCCGCCGCAGGCGTGCCGGGGTTCGGCGTCGAGCGCCCGCATCAGGCCATCAGGGTCGAACCGCTCGACGTGTGCGATGACCTGTCGATCGAGTGCAGCCGCCGTATTCGCATCCTCGTAGTGCGAGAGATCGCTGCTCGCGACGAGCAGCGCGTCGGGTGCATGCGCCTCGACCGCTTGCGCGATGGCGGCGCCCAGGACGAATGCGGTGTCGCGCGTTTGGTGCCCCATGACCATCGGCACGATCGGTACGTCCGGAAGCACGTGGGCGATAAACGGCATCTGCATTTCCAGACAATGCTCCCGTCCGTGCGCGGCAGGCAGCTCAATAATCTCTGACGAGGCCGATGCGATCGCCGCGGCCAGGCCCCGATCCACCGTGACCGGCCCGAGCGGCGTCTCCCATTCGCCATCGGGCCAGATCGAGACGCCCTGAAATGGAATGAAGTGCGACGGGCCGACCAGCACAAGTGCCGAATGCCGATGACGACGCGCCACGTTGTAGGCATAGGCGGCCACCGGTCCCGAATACATCAGTCCCGCGTGCGGGACGACAATCGCGCGCAACCGGCCGCCCGGGTCCTCGATCCGTGCCCGTTCGAGATATCCATCGAGATGCGACACCAGCCGCGTCGGATCGTCCGGATACCACGTTCCCGCGACGGACGTGCGCCTGACCAATGCCACGACTCGATCCTACACATTCACATCAACCTTGGAGCCGTACCTTTGA
>DAINQP010000170.1:11026-13790 GCA_036742665.1 Vicinamibacterales bacterium
TTGCCCTTTGCCTTTTGCCCTTTGACCTTGCGACGCATTAGCATCGCAGTGTGCCCACCACACTCACGATCGAAGACGTCGAGCGCATCGCCAGGCTCGCCAATCTCGAGCTGACCCAGGACGAAAAACAGCTCTTCACGAAACAGCTCGCCGACATCCTCGCCTACGCCGAGCAGGTGCAGGGCATTGATACGACCGGCGTCGAGGCGACGGCGCACGTCAATGCACACGCTGTCGACCGGCCAGATGAACCCAGGCCCTCACTTGAGGTCAGCGAAGCGGTGGCCAACGCCCCCGATGCTGCGCCACAGGCCGGCCTCTTTCGCGTGCCGCGGGTCATCTGATGACGGCATTCGCGACAGCACGGGAGATCCGGGACGCGATCGTCACTGGCGAGGCCTCCGCGGTCGAGTTCACGCGTGCGGCACTGGCTCGGATCGATCAGACCAATCCCACTCTCAACGCGTTCAATCACGTCGTCGCCGAGCGCGCCATTGCGAGGGCCACGCTGATCGATCAACAGCGGGCGGCTGGCGCGACGCTCGGGCCGCTGGCCGGCGTCCCCGTTGCGCTGAAGGACAACCTTTGCGTCAAAGGTGTGCGGACGACGGCTTCGTCAAAGATTCTCGACACCTTCCATCCGCCGTACAGCGCGACCGTCGTTGACAAGCTCGAATCGGCAGGTGCGGTCATCGTCGGCAAGACGAATTGTGACGAGTTCGCGATGGGATCGTCGAACGAGAACTCGGCGTACGGACCCGTGCGCAATCCGTGGGCATCCGATCGCACGCCTGGAGGTTCGAGCGGCGGATCGGCCGCTGCCGTCGCGGCGCAGTGCGTGCCAGTGGCGCTCGGATCGGATACGGGCGGATCGATTCGGCAGCCGGCGTCGTTCTGCGGCGTCGTGGGTCTGAAGCCGACCTACGGACGCGTATCGCGCTACGGGCTGCTGGCATTTGCCTCGTCGCTCGACCAGATTGGGCCGTTCACGCGAACCGTCGGTGACGCCGCGGTCGCACTGTCGGCATTGTCCGGCCGCGATCCGATGGATTCGACATCATCGTCTGAAGCCGTGCCCGACTTCGCGGCAGCACTGACCGGGAACATTCGCGGCGTGCGCGTTGGCGTGCCGCGCGCCTTCGTCGCTGAGGGTGTAGACGATACGGTACGGCGGGCGTTCGATGCGGCGTTGGCTGTGTTGCGCGATGCGGGCGCCACGCTCGTGGACGTCGAACTCCCCCACGCGCGCTATGCGATCCCCGTCTACTACCTGATTTGCACGGCCGAGGCGAGTTCCAACCTCGCGCGCTACGACGGGGTGAAGTACGGCCATCGTGCCGCCACGACGCGGGACGACACGCTGACCACCATGTACAGCCGGACGCGGGACGAAGGGTTTGGTGCCGAAGTCAAGCGACGCATCATGCTCGGCACCTACGTCCTCAGTGCCGGCTACTACGACGCCTTCTATCTGAAGGCACTGCAGGTGCGGACATTGCTTCGCCAGGACTACGCGCGCGCCCTCGAACTGGCTGACGTGATCGTCATGCCCACGAGTCCGACGCCGCCATTCAGGCTCGGCGAGAAGACTGACGATCCTTTGCAGATGTACCTCGCCGATATCTTCACCGTCAGCGTGAACCTCGCCGGACTTCCTGGCGTCAGCATTCCCTGCGGATTCACGGACGGCGGCGACCGTCTGCCGCTTGGTTTCCAGGTGATCGGGCGGATGTTCGACGAAGCCACGATGCTGCGAGTCGCGGATGCACACGAGCGCGCGACGCCGTGGGCTAAGAGCGTCGCACCGGTGTAATGCAAAATGCAGCATTCAAAATGCAAACGAACGGCGCAATTGCTGACTTTGTGCAATTTGCCTTGTGCATTTTGAATTACCATGCGCGGTCATGATCAACATCAATAGACGCGATCTGCTGAAACAGGTCACCGCCCTCGGTGTGGCATCGAGCCTCAGCGTACGGCCGGCCTCGGCGCAGGCGCCCGCCGTTGATACGGCCAAGTGGTTCCCCGGCTTCAAGCCATTCCGCGTGAAGACCAGCGGCGCCGAAATCAACGGTGTGATTGGCGGGTCTGGTCCGCCGATTTTGCTGTTGCACGGCGCGCCGCAATCGCACGTCACGTGGCGGCTGGTGGCGCCGAAGCTGGCCGCGACGCGAACTGTCGTGGTCGCCGATCTTCGCGGCTACGGCGATAGCAGCAAGCCGCCCGACGGCGAGATGCACGTGAACTACTCGAAGCGCGCGATGGCGCTCGATCAGGTCGAGGTAATGAAGCATTTCGGCTTCGACAGGTTCCCGGTCATCGGCCAGGACCGCGGCGGTCGCGTCACGCACCGGATGGCGCTCGATCACGCGGACAAGGTGACGCACGCGGCGGTGCTCGACATCATTCCCACCCACTATCTCTACACGCACGTGGACATTCAGTTCGTCCAGGCGTATTTCCACTGGTTCAACTACCTGCGTGCCGCTCCCGGCCCTGAAGACGAACTCAAGGCGTCAACAGCGGCGCAGAAGGCGCGGGCGACGAACGACATTCAGCTCGAGTACCTGCGCACGTCGAGCACACCCGAGAACATCCACGCGATGTGCGAGGACTATCGTGCCGGCGCATCGATTGACCTGAAGCATGACGAGGCAGACCTGCACAGGAAGATCATCTGTCCGCTGCGCGTGCTGTGGGCTGAGAAGGGGCCGATGGGACGGATCTACGACGTGATGAAGATCTGGAACGAGCGCGGCACGAA
>DAINQP010000171.1:0-13645 GCA_036742665.1 Vicinamibacterales bacterium
GTGCCTCTTCGATCGAATCGAGTGCCGGGGCGTTTTTGATCGCATCGCGTTCGGCGGCGACGTAGATCTGATTGTCGGCCTTGTCCACACGCTCGACCGCTTCGGACGACACGATCACCGAGCGCCCGCCGATCCAATTGCTAGTGTCGACCAGCAAGTAACGGATGCGCCAGCTGTCCTCACCAATCAGGAAGTCGTCCACGTGACCGATCTCGCCGTTGCGCGCCTGGATGTGGTAGCCGCTCGTCGTCTTCACGCTGTCGAGTCGGGTGTTGCCGACATCGGTCATCGCATCGTCCAGAGCGGGACTGTTGCGAACATCATCGCGGCTCAGATTGACGCGAAGGCCGGTGCGGCCCCAGTCGCCTTGCACCGCGCTTGGGGAAAGCAACACGCGCTTGCCGTTGAACCACGCGCCCGTATCCACGAGCAGGTAACGGACATTCCATCCGGCTTCCTCGAAGTAGAAATCCTCGAGCGTGCCGATTTCGCCGTCGGTTCCGCTGACTGTCGCGCCGGCGATCTTCTGAGCCAAATGCAGCATGGCGTGCTCCTCGTCGATCCACGCGAGCAAACGGAAGACCAATCGGAACGTGGTGGTGTCCAGCCTCGGCTGGACCTGAACTGTAAGGGCCACATATGCGTCGCGCCCAGCCGGGATACTCAGCCGAGTCGATATCATCGCCGCGGCGTGAGGCGCGACGGCCCCGTTACCCGCGAGGAGGTAGGAAACCCCGGAACGTCCCATCGGCGTGGCTACGGAAATTGCCAAAGACACCGGCCATGAATGACATCGCCGCGCCGAGCCACATCGTGATCGTGAACGGCACTGCGAGAGGCTCGGTGAGGACAATGAAGCCGCATGCAACGAACGTAACGGCGATCACGAACAGGCTTACGCGGATGCCGCCCTGGATCTGGCGCGCCGAACGATCTTTCGCGGCACGCTCGCACATCCTCGCCTGCTCGATTGCGCCGTCCGCCGTTGGCTGGTATTCCCAGAACGGGCAGGCCGCACAGTCGGCCTCGATGATTGGCACCCGCGAGTCGGTGTGCACGCACTCCCAGAGGCTGCCCCGCGTCTGCTCGCGAGTCGCCCGTCGCGCGAATCGGCTCCATCGGCAGTCCCATGGAGTGTGAAGGGTGGCGTTGGCGGCGTCGGCCATGTGTCGTCTCCTCGCCACCAGCGAAGAGCAGCCTCTATGCCAATGAAATTCCTCGCCAAAGGCGAGCGTTTCGTCGACGCCCACGGCAGACATCGGGAGATTTCGCCGAAAAGTGCGGAATCTTTCGCAGCCCGTGCGTGCGCGGGCCGCGCTCTATACCGTTATGTGACGTGTCTCGGCGAACGCACGTCGAAGATCGCCGCGAACGCACGGCGTCCGGAATCGCGCCAATCCCCATTTGCAGCGTGGCACCGTCCTCGACGAGCGACGCGACGTTGGCGCCGATGCCCTGTTCTTCAGGGAACGGCGGGCGGTTTTCGTGCACCCAGAGCGGCCGCGACGTGTGAATGAACGCGTGTATACGCGACATCGGCACCAGCGTGTTCCCATGCGTACGCGGCATCCGGTCGTTGATTTCGGCAATCACATATCGCGCCGTCTGAGACGCGGCGAGTGCGGCGTCCACGGATGTGCCGAGCGTGCAGTAACCGTGCGCGTCTGGCGGGGACAACTGCAGCAGCGCGACGTCGAGCGGGATCTGCGGCGTGAGAAACAGCGACGGGATATCCGACATAAAAATCGGAATGAAGTCGGCGTCGCCGCGCTCGATCGTCTCCCGCAGAGGCGGACCGGCAAACACCGACACCGAGCGCAGACGTCCGCGGCACTGTATCCCGCAACCATGACCCTACATCCAGCACGCGTCGAGTTCCGGGTGCGCCGCGCAGGGGGTGTACGGTGCGACCGGCACAGGTGCCTCGATGGGCAGCGGCAGTGCGTCGCGAAGCACATCCACCACCATGTTCGCGCCGGCGTCCATCAGCACGAGATGTCGGCGGGCGAACCGGTACTCCAACTCCGGCGGGAGATCCGGCAACTCGCGGATGATCGGCATCAACGCGACGTGAGTGCGCCAGGGTAATGCGCCGAAGACGTGGACCTCCAGTTCTTCTCGCTCGCTACCGTATCGTGCCAGAAAGCCCGCGACGTCAACATTGGATCTGCGCACCATCGCCGCAATGCGCGCGCGGAGTGCCTCTCCGGCGGCGAACGTGAAAATGTCGCCTTCTTTTGCGCGCGGCCGCGCGTCCCGGATAGCGGCGGCGAGCGCATCCGCCTGCCGGGTGAGTTCTTCGGCCTCCGAACAGAGCGGTTGCTCGATCGTCGCGGCGAGGCGCCGGTGCGTCTCGACGTAGTCATGCACTCGCATGGTGAATTGGAGCAGCCCGGGCGTCGCGGTAATGGTCATTGCAACGAGCAGTGCGGTGGTCATGACACCCTCCACAGGCAGTCCCTACTTTGCCGGGTGATCGTGCGTGGGCGGAACAGGCGCCGTCTTGGTGTTGTCGGCCTTGTGCTTTGCGCAGCAGCCCTTCTCATCTGCCTTGCGGTCGGGCGCTGTGGCTGCCTCCGGCAGCGCAAGTCGTTCGGCAATCGCCTCGTGCAGTTGCGCGAGGTCGCGCAAGGCTTCGGCGGCCTCACGCGAGTGCTCAGCGTAATGCGCCGCATCTCTTGCAAGGTCCCACGCATCGTCGTCGGTCGCTCGCGTCTTGGCGTCGATCACGAGCGTTTCGTGCGCGGCCGCGTCGGCATCGTGTTCGGCAGCGTGAGCGCGGTATTGAGCGGCGAGCGCCTGGTGATCGGCAGCGTTCATGGACGTCGATCGCTTGGTCAGGTCAGTTGGGGCCTGGGCGAGCACTGCCGGGACGAGAAGCAGGAACCCGATCCCGCAGGCCAGTGACGCGACCCGCGCCGCGATACGTGAGCCTTGCATGACGGCCTCCTCCGCGGGCATCGGTTGATTCCCGCGATCTGTCGCCCGTCGGTTGTGCAAGTAAGCGGCCACGGTTGCCGCAAGGATCATCGCCGGTGGTTCAGTGCGGCATGCCGGCCTCGTGCGGATTTCTACGCGGGTGCGGGAATGATTCCCCACTGCGGCGGAGCGGGATATATTGAGACGATCCCCTCGACACGATGAGCGCATTCCGAAGCGAACTCGCCGGCCCCCTCGCTGCCGTCATCATCGAATCGGCCGTTGATGCCATCGTCGTCATCGATGCGCAGGGACGGATCGAAGTGTTCAACCCGGCGGCCGAGCGGTTGTTTGGTTACGCAGAGGCCGAGGTCATCGGCCGCAACGTGTCGATGCTCATGCCGGCGCCGTACCGGGACGAGCACGACGGATACCTGAAGCGGTATCTCGACGAAGGCGACGCCAGGGTCATCGGCATCGGCCGGGAGGTCCAGGGGCTGACGCGCGACGGGGCGGTGTTTCCACTACACCTGTCGGTGGGAGAGATGCTGGTCGAAGGCCAGCGCAAATTCACCGGCATCCTGCACGACCTCAGCGAGCGAAAGCGAATCGAGCAGCAACTGAGCGAACAGCAGTCGCTCGCCAAAATTGGTGAAATGGCGGCGGTTCTGGCCCATGAGATTCGCAATCCGCTCGCCGGCATTCGCGGCGCAATGCAGGTGATGGCCACGCGCTACGAGCCGGGAAGTAAAGAGGGGCTGGTCACCAAAGAGATCATCGCTCGCGTCGACACGCTCAGCGAGCTGATGCAGGACCTGTTGCTGTACGCGCGGCCACCTAAGCCCCGCCCCGCTATCGTGGATCTCGAACGGCTCATCCTGACGATCGTCGATCTGCTCAGCCGTGATCCGGATGTCAACGGTCTGCAGGTCAAGGTGGAGGGGTCGGCGCCGCTGGTGCGCGCCGACCCGGAGCTGCTGAAGATCGTCTTTCAGAACCTCGTGATCAACGGCGCGCACGCGATGGCTGGGCGCGGCGAGCTTCGTGTTCAGCTGAGCGCCGACAGCGAACTCAGCTCGGTCGCGTTTGCCGATCGCGGCCCGGGCATTCCGGCCGATATCCGCGACAAGATCTTCACGCCCTTCTTCACGACGAAGGTCCGCGGCACGGGGCTGGGACTTCCCACAGCCAAGCGGTTGGTCGAGTCCCAGGGAGGCACGATCGCCGTTGACTGCCCGCCTGAGGGCGGCACCACAGTGACCGTCCTTTTGCCCATCCTGCACGCCTGATCTAGGCCCCGAAATTGCTCTTTACCAGAGCAAGGGCACTCAAACAGGCGGTCTTTTGGGGAAATTTCCACGGCCCGCGGAAATATTCCCCGGCAGGACATCATGGCTAAAGCAACGCTGCTAATTGTGGACGACGAGGAACTGGTTCGCTGGTCGCTTCGTGAACGGCTGACGCGCGACGGGCATACCGTTGTCGAGGCCGGGACCGCGGCGGCCGCCCTCGAGCAGGTGGGAGCTGTTGATCTCGTACTGCTCGACTACCGTCTGCCTGACGGCGACGGCCTCACGGTGCTGCGGCGAATCAAGGAGTCTTCGCCCGACACGCCGGTGATTCTGATGACCGCCTACTCGACGATCGAGAACGCGGTCGACGCCATGAAGCACGGTGCGTATCACTATCTGAACAAGCCATTCAATCTCGACGAAGTGGCCGTCACGGTGGAGCAGGCACTCGAGACGAGCCATCTGCGGCGCGAGGTGCGCGCGTATCGCACGAGCCAGAGCCGCGAGTTTTCATTCGATTCGATCATCGGGCAGGCACCGACGATGAAGTCGGTGAAGGCGTTGCTCGAACGCGTCGCCGCCAGTCCGGCATCAACCGTGTTGCTGACCGGGGAGACGGGCACCGGCAAGGATCTCGTCGCCAAAGCCATTCACTATCACAGCGATCGCGCCTCGCGGCCCTTCGTCAATATCACCTGTTCGGCGCTACCGGAGCAGTTGCTCGAGAGCGAGCTGTTCGGTCACGAGCGGGGCGCGTTCACCGATGCGCGTCAGCAGAAGCGCGGTCTGTTCGAAACTGCCGACGGCGGCACCGTGTTTCTCGACGAGATCGGCGAAATGACGCCTGGTCTGCAGAGCAAGCTACTGCGCTTCCTCGAAGAAAAGACGTTCAAGCGGGTCGGCGGTCTCACTGACATCCGCGTCGACGTTCGCGTCATCGCCGCCACCAACCGCAATCTCGAAGAAGAGGTCAAGGCGGGCAAATTCCGCGAGGATCTCTTCTACCGGCTGCAGGTGATGCCCATCGTGCTGCCGGCGCTCCGAGAGCGGCGGGGCGACGTCTTGCTGCTCGCGAACTTCTACATCAATCGCTATAACAGCGAGTTCCGCAAGCGCGTGAAGGGGCTGACGCCGGACGCGCAGGCACTGCTGGAGCAGTATCGCTGGCCGGGCAACGTCCGCGAGCTGCGCAACGCGATTGAACGCGCGATGCTGCTTGCCGACACAGATCGATTGGCGCCGGATGCCTTCACCACATTGTCGCGAACGACGCAGATCGCGACCTTCCGTTTGCCACCGGACGGCATCAACCTGGAAGACGTCGAACGGCAGCTGTTGGTGCAGGCACTCGAGCGCACCCACGGGAATCAGACGCGTGCTGGCGTGCTGCTCGGGATCAACCGCGATCAGGTGCGCTATCGGATCGAGAAGTTCGGCGTGACGCGGGCGGGTGTGGAGCCCGGCGCGGCAGCGTAAGCGTCGCCACCGCCCCTCCGGTGACCGGGCTGGTCAGCGTCAACGACCCGCCGTGGAGTTCGGCGCTCCGCTTGGCGATCGGTAGGCCCAGTCCGCCACCGCGCGCCTTGGTCGTGAAGAAGGGTTCGAGCACGCGCTCCCGCAACGGAGCGGGAATGCCCGGGCCGTTGTCGTGAATCTCGACAACCGCGGTCTCGGATGACACCGTCGTGCGTACCTGAATGGTCCCGTGGTCGCCGACAGCCTGCGCCGCGTTGAGCAACAGATTGAGGAGCGCGGCGCGCATCAACTCGGCGTCGGCGACGATTGTGCCGTCAGCGCCAGCGACGTGAATCTGCACATGCGCGCCAGCAGGGTCTCGGCGCACCATCGTGATCGCCTCGGTCACCAGTGGCTGCAGACGCAGTTCGACCGGCCGCGGAGCACGCGGCCTGGCGAATTGCATCAAGTCATTCACCAGCTCGCTGAGTGAGTCGATGCGCGCGATGATGTCGGTCATGACCGGTACATCCGGATCGCCCGCCGGCCGCCGCGAGATCAAGATCTGCATCACGCCTTTGATGCCGGCTAGCGGATTGCGGACCTCGTGCGCGACCACCGCGGCCAGCTGACCGACCTTGGCCAGGGCCGCCTGCTGCACCAGCGTCTCCTCGGCCGCCTTTCGCGCGGTGATGTCAGCGCGTATCGCGATGTATTGGTACGGTTTGCCACGTTCGTCGAGAAACGGCACGATGGTCGTATCGACCCAGTAGAAACGGCCATCCTTGGCCCGGTTGCGGATTTCGCCGTGCCACACACGGCCGCCGGCAATCGTGCGCCACAGATCGCGCATGAACTGCTTCGAGTGATAACCGGAATTGATGATGCGGTGATCCTGGCCGAGCAGCTCGGTGCGGGAGTAGCCCGAGATTTCACAAAACTTGTCGTTGGCGTAGGTAATGCGGCCGGACACGTCGGTGATGGCGACGATCGCCGCGTGATCGAGCGCGCGCTTGAAATCGCCCAGCTGTCGGTCGTTCAGCGATGTCATGTGACCTCAGTCGATATACTGGAGGCGGGTCTGAAGACCGCCTCTCCGGCGCGTCGCAAAACCCCGCTACGACATGGCCGCCGCCACACTGCTCATTGTCGACGACGAAGCGCTCGTGCGCTGGTCGTTGCGCGAACGCCTCGAAGAGGAGGGCTACGACATTGTCGAGGCTGGGACCGCCGCTGACGCCATCGCCGGCGCGGCTGGCGTGGATCTGGTCCTGCTCGACTTCAAACTGCCCGACGGCGATGGCTTGAGCGTTCTGCGGCACATCAAAGAGCAGACGCCCGATACGCTCGTCATCCTGATGACGGCCTTCTCGACCGTGGAGAACGCGGTCGAGGCGATGAAGCTCGGCGCGTATCACTACGTCAACAAGCCGTTCAATCTCGACGAGGTCACAATGCTCGTCGAGAAGGCACTCGAGACGAGTCAGCTGCGGCGCGAAGTCCGGGCGCTGCGTAGCTCGCAGAGCCAGGAATACAGCTTCGAGTCGATCATTGGCACCTCGCCGGCCATGCAACGCATCAAGGCGCTGCTGGCGCGCGTCGCGGCCAGCCCGGCATCGACGGTGCTGCTGACCGGCGAGACCGGCACTGGCAAGGACCTCGCCGCGAAGGCCGTCCACTACAACAGTGGGCGGGCCGCCGGCTCGTTCGTCAACATCACGTGCTCGGCGTTGCCCGAGCAACTCCTCGAAAGCGAGTTGTTCGGTCACGAGCGCGGGGCGTTCACCGACGCGCGTCAGCAGAAACGGGGCCTCTTCGAAACCGCCGATGGCGGCACCGTGTTCCTCGACGAGATCGGCGAGATGACGGCACCCCTCCAGTCCAAGCTGCTGCGGTTCCTCGAAGAGAAGACCTTCAAGCGAGTCGGCGGCCTGGCCGACATTCGCGTCGATGTGCGCGTCGTCGCCGCGACCAATCGCGACCTCGAAGAGGAGGTCAAGACCGGGAAGTTCCGCGAAGACTTGTTCTACCGGCTCCAGGTCATGCCGATTCCATTGCCGCCGCTGCGCGAGCGCCGCGGCGACGTACCGCTGCTCGCCCGCTATTACATCGACCGGTTCAATCGCGAATTCAAGAAGCGCGTGAAAGGCCTGTCGCCGGCGGCCACGACGCTGCTCGAGCAGTATCAATGGCCAGGGAACGTCCGCGAACTGCGGAATGCGATCGAGCGGGCGATGCTGCTCATCGATCGCGATCGGCTCGAGCCAGAGGACTTCACCACGCTGACCCGATCCGTCGACGCTTCGCAGTTCCGCCTGCCGCCCGACGGCGTCAACCTGGAGGACGTCGAACGACAGTTGCTGACGCAAGCGCTCGAGCGGGCAGGCGGGAATCAAAGCCAGGCCGCTCAGCTTCTCGGGATCAATCGCGATCAAGTCCGTTACCGGGTCGAGAAATTCGGCCTCAAGACCTCGTAGCAGCGACGCACACGTCGCCCGTCGTGTGTTCACGCGGCCGCGGTTCCGGCCGCTTCCTCGATTTGCGCGTCGACATCGCGATGCTCAGCGCGGACCGTCAGCACCGGACATCCAGCGGTGCGAATCACATGCTCGGCCACGCTACCGAGCAGCAAGTGCGCCACACCCCGTCGTCCGTGCGTGCCGATGACAATCAAGTCGATGTCTTGGTTCGCGGCATAGTCAACGATTTGAGGAGCGGTCAAGCCCCGGACGACACCATGGGTCCCACGGAACTGTTGTTCCTCAGCGGCATCGAGCCGCTCGAGCAAGCGCTCGCGCACTTCCTCGAGCGCACGCTCACGCACCTCGGCGGGCACGGTGGTGGGGACTTCAGGCGCGCATGCGGCGATCGCGTACGGATCCTTGTAGACGTGCACGAGGTGCAGAGAGGCGCCGATCTTCGTCGCGAGATCCTTGGCATACTTCAGCGCCGTGTCGGCGGTCTCGCTGAAGTCGGTCGGCACGAGGATACGTTTCACGGTCGGACCCATGGTGCTCTCCTGATAGGGTGTTGACGACTGTTCACGGCGAGAGCAGGTCTCGTGCCACGTTTGGCACGCCGGTTCTGACAGTGCCTGCCTGATTGGGCCGATCAGCCGCAGGGAAGATTCCCCACTCGCGAGTCGCGTCCGCGAAATTTCCCGCGCGCACGAATCGCGCTCAAGCCCGGAACCGCATCATTTCAGGAAAATCCCGAGGCACATCATCGGCACGACGGTTGCCCTGTAGGTCCGTACAAAGCCGAGGGTTTATGCGGACTCAGACACTGACGTGCACGTTTGCCATTCTGCTCATCGCGCTGGTCGCGTCGCCCTTGGCACAGTCGCAGATCGTGCCACCGTCAACCGCATTTCTGGGCGACTCGTTGGTGGGGAAGGACTCATTCGAAGCGTACTGTGCGACATGCCACGGCGCAGACGCCCGCGGCGGCGGCCCCGTCGCACCAGCGCTGAAGCGCACGCCTCCCGATCTGACCACAATCGCGAGCCGCAATCGCAATGTCTTCCCGCGCGATCGCGTCAGCGCAGTGCTCACTGGTGCTGGCCGAATCGTTCCTGCGCACGGCACCACAGAGATGCCGATCTGGGGACCGTTGTTCCGAGCGTTTGAATCCGATGCGCGTGTCCGCGTGCGGATCGACAACCTGGTCAACTATCTCGAGACGGTCCAGGTGCGGCGGAGCCAGCCCACTGAATCTGGCGCAACGCTCTTCCGCACCTATTGCGCGCCCTGCCACGGCACCGACGCACGCGGCGCCGGCCCGATGACTACGGAACTCCGTCGTCTGCCGCCGAGCCTGACCTCGTTCGCACTTCGCAACGGCGGCGTGTTTCCCGGGGAGCGCGTCCGCCGCATCATCGATGGACGAGATATTTCGTCGCATGGCACGATGGAGATGCCGGTGTGGGGCGACGCGTTCAGACGAACGCGTGAAGGATTGAGCGAAGAGGCGGCTGCGGCGCGAATCGACGCGATCGTCCGATATCTCGACTCGATTCAGGAGCGAGCGACGTTCTGAATCCAACCGCCTGTCTCGTCCGGTCGTTTGCAGGGAGAATGGAGGACTGCAGACGCAGGGAGGGACATGGCAGAGTCGATTGAACTCGGTCTGGATACGTTCGGAGACGTCACCGTGGGTACGGATGGTCGCCGGCTTCAGCAGGCGCAAGTACTGCGCAACGTAGTTGACGAAGCCGTGCTCGCCGACAGTCTGGGGCTCGCGTTCTTCGGCGTCGGCGAACATCATCGCAAGGACTTCTCGATCTCGGCGCCCGAAGTCGTGCTCGCCGCGATCGCCGCGCGCACCTCGCGGATCCATCTCGGATCATCGGTCACCGTACTCAGCACCGACGACCCGGTCCGCGTGTTCGAACGCTTCTCGACAGTGAACGCGCTCTCGAACGGTCGCGCGGAAATCATCGTCGGCCGTGGTTCGTTCACGGAGTCGTTTCCGCTGTTCGGCTTCGACATGGCGCACTACGAGGATCTGTTCGAGGAGAAGCTCCAGCTGTGGGCGGAGCTCGTGAAGGGGCAAGCGGTGACGTGGGCCGGCCGGCTGCGCTCGCCGCTCTTGAATCAGGCTGTGTATCCACCGAGTGAGACGGGCACGCTGCACACGTGGGTGGCGGTCGGCGGCAGTCCCGAGTCGGTTGTGCGCGCCGCGCGCTACGGCTTCCCGCTGATGCTGGCGATCATCGGCGGCAGCCCGCAGCGATTCAACGGGTACACGGAACTCTATAAGCAGATGCTCCAGCGGTTCGGGAAGCCGATGCTGCCGATTGGTGTGCATTCGCCAGGACATGTCGCGGCGACCGACGATCAGGCCAAAGAGGATATCTGGCCCCATTACGAGGGCCTGATGAACCGCATCGGATCGGAGCGCGGGTGGGCGCCGATTGGCCGCGCGCATTTCGAACGCGAGGCCGGGCCGGACGGCGCGCTGTTTGTCGGCTCTCCAGAAACCGTTGCGGCGAAGATCGCGCGGACGATCAAAGCGCTTGGCCTGACACGCTTTGATATGAAGTACAGCAACGGCACGCTGCCGCACGACAAGCTGATGACGAGCATCGAGCTCTATGGAACGAAGGTTGTGCCGCTGGTGCGGCAGCACTTGGACTGAGGCTTCCCGCGCTTTGACATACTTTTGATCAGCTCATCCTCTTGCCTGGGTTAGAGTTGTGCGCTGTGAAGGTCTTTATTCCCCGCACGTGTGCAGTCATCCTCGTCATTACCGCCGGTGCCCTCCATGCCGCGGACGATCCGGCTCTGGTGCGCGCGGTGCGAACTGGTGACAGCAAAGCCGTCGCCGCGCTCATTCAACAAAAAGCGGACGTCAACGCCGTCGCGATCGACGGCACGACGGCGCTGCATTGGGCGGTTCGCGCCGACGACCTCGAAACGGTTGATGCGTTGATTCGCGCCGGCGCGCAGGTCAAGACTGCGAGCCGCCACGGTGTCACACCGCTCTACCTTGCCGCCGATTTAGGCAACGCCGCGATGATCCGCCGGCTTGTCGCCGCAGGCGGTGACGCCAACACGACCGACATCAGCGGCGACACCGTTCTGATGGCCGCCGTGCGCGCCGGCAGCATTGATGCCGTTCGGGCGCTGCTCGATGCCGGTGCACAGGTCAATACGGCCGAACCACAGGTGGGGCATACCGCCTTGATGTGGGCGGTCCGAGAAGATCGTCCTGAACTCGTGTCGCTGTTGCTGACGCGTGGTGCAACGGTGGACGTGAAGACCCGCACGGGTTCGCAGCCAGCCGCGCGGCCTCCTGGCGCAGGTGGTGGATCGCACGGTGTGGGCATCGTGCGCGGCGGCGTGCCGCCGCAGGGAGAACAGCCGCCGGCACCAGGTGGCATGACGGCATTGTCGTTCGCGGCACGCGAGGGTCGGCTCGGGGCCGCTCGTCTTCTGCTTGATGCCGGCGCCGACGTCAACGCGGGCGAAGCGAATGGCATCAGCCCGCTGGTGATGGCGATCACCAATCGGCACACGCCTGTCGCCGCGTTGCTGCTCGCTCGTGGCGCCGATCCGAACGCCCGTGATTGGTGGGGCCGGACGCCGCTGTGGTCGGCGGTGGACATGCGCAATCTCGATCTCGACAGCCGCACGCTCGAGAACGGTGTCGAGCGCGCTCCGGTACTGGAGTTGATCGAAGCGCTGATCGCCAAAGGCGCAGACATCAACGCTCGCGTCAAAGAGTTTCCGCCTCAACGGCGGTTCATGATGCCGCTCGGCTCGCTGGCCTGGGTGGATTTCACTGGGCAGACGCCGTTTGTCCGCGCCGCGCTGTCCGCAGACGTGCCGTTGATGAAGCTGCTGCTCTCGAAGGGCGCCGATCCGAACCTCGCCACCTTCAACGGCACGACGGCGCTGATGGCTGCGGCCGGTGTCAACTGGGTAATCGGCCAGACCTACAGCGAGTCGCCGGCGATGTATCTCGAGGCCGTCAAGCTCTGTCTCGAACTCGGTGGTGACGTCAACGCGGTCAACGCCATGGGACTCGCCGCCGTGCACGGTGCGGCCAATCGCGGATCGGACGACATCATCGAGCTGCTCGCGAAAAATGGCGCGCGGCTGGACATCAAGGACAAGGAAGGGCGCACGCCGCTGGCGTGGGCCGAAGGCGTGTTCCTCGCCACGAACTCACCGGTGGCCAAGCCGTCGACGATGGCGTTGATCCGGAAGTTGGTGGCGGCGTCATCGTCGGCGTCAGGTGGGCGCTGACATGAAGCACACGCTGCTCTCGGCGTTGATCGTGTTCATTGTCGCAGCTGCATCGGTGACCGGCGTGAGCCAGACGATGGCGCCGAGTAGTCCCGCCGCCGCTGCGCCCTCGGCGGCGCTGCTGACGCAGTACTGCGTCACCTGCCACAACGCGCGCGCGAAAGCTGGTGGCCTCACACTCGATCCGGCAGAACTCACTGAGGTCGATCGACATGCAGAGACCTGGGAGAAGGTCATCCGCAAGCTGCAAACCGGGATGATGCCGCCGGCCGGTGCCCCGCGTCCGGCGCCTGCTGCGATCGCTGGCTTCATGGCGTCGTTGCAGACGCAGATCGATCGCGCCGCCGCAGCCAGGCCGTTTGCCGGCACGCCGGCGCTGCATCGACTGAACCGCGCCGAATACAGCAACGCCATCCGCGATTTGCTGGCGCTCGATCTCGATGCGGCATCGCTCCTTCCGCCAGATGATTCGGCGGCTGGATTCGACAACATCGCCGACGTGCTGGGTGTGTCGCCGGCATTGATCGAGGGCTACGCGACAGCAGCAGCAAAAATCAGCCGATTGGCGGTTGGCGATTCGAGCATCGGGCTCGATCGCGTGACGTATCGAGCGGCCGGCAATCTCTCGCAGGAGCATCATCTTGATGGTCTGCCGCTCGGCACGCGGGGCGGCATGATTGTTCGCCACACGTTTCCGCTGAACGCCGACTACGATGTGCAGATTGGTCCCGGGCGATCGGGCGGTATCGGTGCGGTCGTGACGGCGCGAGCGCAGGACATCGACGTGACGATCGACGGACAACCGGTGGATCTGCAGGGGAAGACTCAGCTGCGCCTGCCGGTTGAGGCCGGTCCACACACGATCGCCGTTGCGCTGGTGAAGAAATCGCACGTCGATGGAGCCGACGGCGTATATGACGCGCCGACTCGAGCGCCGGGCATCTCGCAAATCACGATCGCCGGTCCATTCAACTCACGGGGGCCTGGCGATACCCCAAGCCGTCGTCGTCTCTACGTGTGCACGCCGAAGGCGGCAGCGGAGGAGGCCGGCTGCGCTACGGAAATCTTGAACACGCTGGCGACACGCGCGTACCGGCGACCAGTGCCGCAGTCCGGTCCGGAGATGGAGACGTTACTCGAGTTCTACCGGACCGGGCGTGAGGGTGGCTCGTTCGATTCGGGCATCCAGCGTGCCGTTGCCCGCGTGCTCGTCGATCCAAATTTCCT
>DAINQP010000172.1:0-7815 GCA_036742665.1 Vicinamibacterales bacterium
TGGCCGAGTCCACCAACCACGAGGTCATCATCATCGACGCGAAGACCAACGGCATCGAGCGGGTGAAGAACGTCGGATTGTACCCGTGGGGAACGCATATCATGGACAGTAAGGACAACTACTGCCACTGATCGATGGAAGTGCAAAGTGTAAAGTGCAAAGTGCAAAGTACGTGGCACGGACGTCCGCGCCAGGTTTTGTACTTTGCACTTACTTTGCACTTTGTACTGTGCAATTCCGCACTTGAGGCTCAGGGCGTGCGTGATCGCATCCGGAGCGCGCCGCGCGCCACGTCCATCACCGAATCCCAGGCCAATGAGCTCACGCTGACGGTGACGCAGGTCGCCGTGCGGCCCATCCAGGTCTGGGTACGCACGGCCGGCGTCATCGACGCCAGCGGCAAGACGCTGCAGGCCACCATCTCCAAAGCCGAGGCCGTGTTCGTCAAGCCTGGCCAGCGCGTCCGCGCGTTCCCGCCTGAAGCGCGGTCGTCGATGTATCAGGCGCGAGTGGCCGGCGTTGCGCCGAAGGGCGATCGTGTCGGTGTCACGGTGGCGCTCATCGCTCCGGCGCGGCAGGGGAGCTTGCGATACGTGATGGAGATTGTCACCGAGGAGATCGAGCGCATGTCGGTCCCCAACGAAGCGATTATCGAGACGGGTTCTCGACGCGTGGTGTACGTCAAGGACGCGTCGAGCGACAGCTACGCGCAGCGCGAGATTCAGATCGGCTTGCAGGGCGAGCTCTTCACTGAAGTGACTGGCGGCCTGAAGGAAGGCGAACAGGTAGTCACCTTCGGCAGCTTCTTCATCGACGCCGATCACAAGCTGAAGGGATCGTAGCCGCCCGCCATGATCACCGCGATCATCGAGCTCGTCATCCGGTTCAGGTGGCTGGTCGGCTGCCTCGTGGTGGCGCTCATCGGCCTCAGCACATACGCGCTGCGGAATGTGGCACTCGATGCCATTCCCGATATCTCCGACCCGCAGATCATCGTCTACGCGAAGTGGCCGCGCAGCCCGCTGCTGATCGAGACCGAGGTCACCGAGCCGGTGATCAGGGCGTTGCAGGGATCGCCCGACGTGCAGTCGGTGCGCGGGACCTCGCACATGGGGTTCTCCTTCGTCTACGTGATCCTGCAGGACCCTGGGCGCCGAGCAGTCGTCCGTCAATTCGTCCAGGATCGTCTCAACGCGATCCGCGCGCAGTTGCCGCCGGACGCGAACGTGACCGTTGGCCCCAACGCGAGCAGCATGGGCTGGATCTTTCAGTACGCGTTGGTCGATCACGAACAGACGCGCGACCTGCGTGAATTGCGGCTGCTGAATGAAAGCCTGATTAAACCCGCATTGCAGTCGGCTCCTGGCGTCGCCGAGGTTGCGTCCGTCGGTGGTCTCGAGAAGCAGTACCAGGTGAAACTGTTTCCGCCGCTCCTGAGCGAACGTGGCATCTCCCTGAGGGAGGTGCTCACGGCCGTGCAAGGCGCATTTCAGGAAGCCGGCGGCCGCACGATCGAAGTCACCAACCGCGAATATCAGCTGCGCGGCGGACTCTCCGTCGAAAACGTGGAGAAGCTCGAATACCTCGTTCTCGGCCGTGATCGGACCGGGCAGCCGGTGCATCTGAAGGATGTCGGATTCATGCAGTCCGGCTACGATCTGCGCCGCGGCATCGCCGATCTCGATGGCACCGGCGAGGTCGTCGGCGGCATCGCGATTATGGAACAGGGCCGCAACGTGCTCGCGGTCACCAACGCGCTGCGCGAGAAGCTTGTACAGCTCAAACCAACGCTGCCTGCCGGCATCGAGCTCGTGCCGACCTACGATCGTGCCGCGCTGATCTGGGAGACGCTGACCAATTTCTTCCAGGCCATCATCTACGAGCTGATCGTCGTCATCCTCGTGATTGGCGTCGCGTTGAAGAACGTGCGCGCGTCGGTGGCGCCGGTCGTCGTCCTGCTGCTCGGCACGCTGTTCACGGCACTGCCGCTCGCGCTGTTTGGCCAGACCGTCAATCTGTTCTCCCTCGCCGGGCTGGCGATTGCCATCGGCGAGATGGCGGATGCCACCATTGTCATCGTCGAGAACACGACCACCGAGCTCTCGCGACGCCCTGGCCTCTCGGCCGCCGAAAAGATGCGGACCATCATTCACGCCACGGCGACGATGACCCGCCCACTGCTGTTCTCGATGCTAATCATCGTGACCTCGTTTCTGCCGATCTTCTTCCTCGGCGAACGCGAGGGGCGACTATTCAATCCGCTGGCCTACAGCAAGACGTTCGCGATGGCGTTCTCGACGCTGCTGACGCTGTTCCTGCTGCCGATCGTCATCGTGTGGATATTCAAGCGAGACGTGAAGCCGGCTCGCGAGCGTGAGAGCGTTTTTGTACGGATGTACCGGTCCACGCTGGTGTGGATGATCGGCCACCGCTACGTGTTCGTCGGGATCAGCGCCGTGCTGCTCGTGGTCGCAACTGTCATGATGCTCCGGTTCCAGAAGGACTACATGCCGGAGATGGACGAAGGCTCGATCCTCTATATGCCGACGACGCTGCCCGGGTTGCCGTCGCGAGAGGCGGGCTGGATTGTTCAGCAGATGGATCGCAAGCTGAAGACGTTTCCTGAAGTGGCACGGGTCTTCGGCAAGCTCGGTCGTGCGGATACGGCCACCGACCCCGCGCCGGTCGAGATGATCGAGACAACGGTCATGCTGAAGCCCCGCTCCGAGTGGCGGCCGGGGGTGACCAAGGACAAGCTGATCGACGAGATGAACAAGGCGATGTCCATCGTCGGTTACTCGAACAGCTGGACACAGCCAATCAGCACGCGCGTGATGATGCAGGACACCGGGATCCAGACACCTGTTGGCCTGAAGGTGAAAGGGCCGGATCTGGCCGTGGTCCAAAAGGTCGCGCAGGACATCGAAGGGGAGCTGCGGACCGTGCCGGGGACCGCGTCGGTCATCGCCGAGCGCATCTCGCAGGGGTACTTCGTGGACGCGAGGCTCGATCTCGAGCGAATGGCTGAGCACGGTGTCACGGTTGACGAAGCATTGGCCACCGTTCGCTTCGCGATCGGCGGCGACAACCTCGTGTCCATTCGTCAGGCCGACAAAACGATGGTGCCGCTGTCGGTGCAGTACTCGCCCGAGTACACCGACACGCTGGCCAAGGTCCGAGCCACCCCCGTTGTGACCGACGATGGCCGATCGGTGGCGCTGGCTGATGTGGCGGATGTGAGCGTGCGCGAAGCGCCAGAGATGATCCGCAACGACAACGGCGAGCTCGCCGGGTACATCTACGTCTACCTGCGCGACATCACCGGTCCGGAGTACGTCGAGCGGGCACGTGAGCACCTCGCCACGAACCTCAAGATTCCGCCGGGCTACTCGCTGGAGTGGACGGGCAACTACAAGTACACCGAGGACGCGCGTTCCTCGTTGCGGATCGTCGTGCCGGTGACGCTGGCGATCATGTTCATCCTGTTGATCATGGCGTTCAACTCGGTGGCAGACAGTTCACTCATCATGGCGTCGGCGCCGTTTGCCCTGGTTGGCGGCGTGTTCCTTCAGGCGGCGCTGGGCTATTCGATGACCACGGCCGTGATCATCGGCTACGTGTCGCTCTTCGCGGTCGCGATCCAGACCGGCATCATCATGATCGAGTTCATCCGCGAGGCGCTGGTCCACCGCACGCCGGATCAATCCTACATGGATGCGGTCGTCCAGGGGTCGGTCGCACGGCTCCGGCCAAAGCTGATGACGGTGGCGACGACCGTGTTCGGGCTGCTGCCGATCATGTTGTCGAGCGGCTCAGGCATGGACATCACGCAGCCGATTGCGACCCCGACGTTCGGTGGCATGATCAGTTCGACGATTTATGTGCTGTTCCTTATTCCGTGTCTCTTCGCGATTGGCGAGGACGTCCGTCGGCGTCGTCCGGAGTGGTTTGTGCGAAAGGTAGCGCCGGCCGCTGTCGCGCTATTCGCGGTGCTCGCCTCGTCCTGCGGGACCACCTCCTCACCGGCGCAGACCGGCAAGGCCGGCGACATGACCGTCACGTTCGCGAGCGAACCTGATCCACCGAAATCCGGCGATAACAGCTTCGTGGTCACGGTGAAGCAGCCGGATGGCTCACCCCTTGCCGATGGCACGGTCAAAGCCGTGTTCTCAATGCCCGCCATGCCGGCGATGAACATGCCGGCGATGCGCGCCGATGCGGCGCTCACGCCGCAAGGCAGCGGTGTGTATCGCGGGACCGGTCAGCTGGGCATGGCGGGGACGTGGAACGTCGAGGTCTCGGTCGCGCGTGGCGGGCAAGACGTCGGCACCGCCAAGTTCAGCGTCGTTGCGAAGTAACTCCCGGTCTCGATCAGATCGTGACCAGTGTCCCCGCCCTCATCGAGAGAACCCGGTCGGCAATCACGGCAGCGTCGTCTCGATCGTGAGTGACGTAGACACTGGTAACAGCGAGCGAGCGTTGCAGCGAAGCCAATTCCTGCCGGAGATGGGCTCGTAGGTCCGAATCGAGACTCGCCAGCGGCTCGTCAAGGAGGATCAGTCGAGGCTGACCAGCGAGCGTGCGCGCGAGCGCCGCGCGCTGCTGCTCACCTCCCGACAGCTGGTGTGGGTATCGGCTCGCCAGATGTTCGATGCGAACGAGCGTCAGCGCGTCGTTGATCCGCGCCCGCCACACCGAGCGGGCGACCTTCAGCGATCCGAGCACGAACTCCAGTTGTTGCTGCACGGTCATATGCGGCCATAGCGCGAGATCCTGGAAGACGAATCCAATGCGGCGTTCGTACGGTGGGACGATACTGCGCCCATCGGCAGCCACACGAACACCATCGATCGAGATCTCGCCGCGGTCCGGCGTGTCGAGCCCCGCAATCAGCCGTAACAGCGTCGTCTTGCCGCTGCCGCTCGGACCGAGGATCGCGACGGCTTCGCCATTCGCGACGTCGAAGCTCACATCGTCCACGGCCTGATGTGATCCGAGCCGCTTTGCGACGTGTGTCAGTGAAAGCAGCGGTGTCATCGGATGCGGAGAGATGAGGCCAGAATTCCGAGGGCGGCGACCCCGATCAGAACGATCGCCGTCTGCAGAAGCGCAAACACCGCGACGTGCGATGGTGGAGTGTTGGCGATCATCGTGTAGATACGAATCGGAAGCGTCGCCTCTCCAGGTGGAGCGACGAGGATACTCACGCCGAGCTCACCGAACGCCAGCACGAAGACGACAAGCCATACCGCGGCTATCCCGAGCCGCATCTGAGGCAGCACGATGCGTGACACCGTGCGCATCCAGTGTGCACCGCCGACGGACGCAGCCTCTTCATGTGCCAGTGGCACGTATCGCGTGCTCGCCGCGAGGATCAACGCGGCGACCGGAACAAAGCGAGCGAGATAGCCGATCACGAACATGCTGCTCGAATCGTAGACGGCACCCGGCAAGCCAGGCTTGTTCCACAGGCCGATCAGGCCTACTCCGAGGACGGTGCTCGGAATCGCAAACAAGACGAGGAAGATGATGTCTGCGGCGTGCCCACCGTGCGACGTCCTCGCCCGAAAATACCCCAGCCAGATCGCGACGGCCACGACGAGTGTCGCACCGACGGCGGCAAGCACGAGGCTGTTGGCGATTGCCGACGTGGATCCGGCAAGTACCGCAGCCAGCGAGTCAGCACCAGCGGCCTGCTCGCCGAGAACGAGAAGCGGGGCGACCAGAGCTCCGGCGATGATCAGGAGCGCGAACAGGATGCCAGGTCTGCGCCATTGTTCGGCGAGCCGCGGTTGTATCGAAATCGTTCGACGGCTCGCCACCACACGATCGCCGAGCAAGGCTGCTGCGGCCGCGGCCACAATCGCGCAGAGTGCCAGCAGGGGCAGCGTGAGTACGACGGCGCGCGCGACGTCATACAGTGCGGCAAATGCGGTAAATACTTCAGTGGTGTAGACACGTACGCGCAGCAATCCGGGCACGCCGAACTCCGAGATCGCCAGCACGAAAATGAGCAGCGCGGCGGCCAGCGTCACGGGCGCCACCAGAGGCAGCGTGATGCGGAGCAGCACCTGCCCCGGTCGCGCAACAGTAAGGCCGGCTTCTTCGAGCCGGCCGTCCACTCGCCGAATCGCGACTTCCGTCGCGAGCATCGACAGGGGATAGAAGACGAGAGCCAGGACGATGACCGCGGCTGGCAGACTGTGGATCCAGCCCGACGCGACGTCGCGATTCATCATCGTGAACCCGTTCGCGAGATATACCCAGGCGAGAGCCATGACGTACGGAGGGATGAACGCCGGTGCCGCCAGCGCGATTCGGATCAGACCCTTTGCCGGGAATGCGACGCGCCCAAGCAGGATGCCGAGAGGAATTCCGATCAACGAGGCGCCCAGTGCAGCGCCTAGTCCGAGGACGACTGTGTTGGAGAGCAGCCCTCTACGTCGCGCATCGAGGAGTAGCTCACTCGTGATTGCGGCAGGCCGATGCAGGATCTCCAGAAACAATGATGCGACGGGGAGGACGCAACAGACGACGAATGACAGGACGGCGATGCCCAGCACCCATGTTCGACTCGACGGCCAGCGCCCCATCAGAGGCCGAGTATTGCCGCGAGACGGTGCGTCACTTCCTCCACACGACTCGCTGCCTTGGCGAAATCGAGCGTCATTGGCTTGAACGTGTCGATTGCCGGAATGTTCTTCGGTCCCGCAACACCGGCATGCAGCGGGATCTGAACGGCTTCGGACTGCGCAAGCATGCGCTCTACATCGGGCGACAGCAGGTAATCAATCAGTCGCTTGCCTTCGTCCGGATGCGGCGCGTTGGCAATCAACGAGGTCATGTTTGGCATGACTGGAACGCCGAGCCCATTGCGGTCGGGCAGCATCATCCCGATCGGCTGTCCGTCCTCGATTGCTACGTTCACATCGTCGGTGTCGGTGAGCCCGACCCTGGCCTCGCCGCGCGCGACCATGTCGCGGACGACGGAGTTGCCATCGACGATGCGGACGCCGTTCGCTTTGAGCCGCCGGAAGAAGTCATCCATCTTCTCGTCGCCGGCGAGCGCATAGAGGGCCGCGACGTGGAAAGACGTCGAGCCGAAACGCGGATCGGCCATGGCAACCTGGCCGCGCCATTTGGGGTCGGCGAGATCGAAGACAGACTGCGGTGCGTCACGTGGCGTGACGAGCTTCGTGTTGTACGCGATCACGCGGATGCGGGCAGAGAAGCCGGTCCAGAAGCCATCCGGGTCGATCAGTGCCGGTGGGATACCTTCCGCGCTCGGCGACCGGTACGGGGCGAGCACTCCCTTTGACTTCAGCACCAGCGTGCGAACCGGTTCGTTGGACCAGAACACGTCGGCACGCGGTCGGGCCTGTTCGGCGAGAAGACGATTGGCAAGTCCTGTGGACTTGGTTTCCTCGGTGTCGTACACGACGTCAACGCGGACTCCCGATCGCCGTTCGTACTCCCGCAGGACAGGCTCTGAGAACGGACGATCGGCGGACACATAGGCCGTGACCTGTCGCGCCCGCTGTTCACCGCTCGTTGGATCGCTTCCACGGCACGCACTCGTCGCGATGAGCGCGAAGCAACCCCAGACGAGGACGCCAGTTCGCACGAGGTACTCGCGGCCTACTTGCTCGCGTACGTGAAGTCGTCGAACAGTGTCACGCTGTCCGCCTTCGTCCAGACGCCAACCTTGCCCGCATCCTTGAACGTGTCATCGTCCCAGTCAAGAGCCTTCTGGCCGTTGAGGCTCACGGTGAAATGGTTGCCCTGCACATCGACCCGCAGCGTCTGCCATTGGTT
>DAINQP010000172.1:7915-13645 GCA_036742665.1 Vicinamibacterales bacterium
GGCTTGCTCGGGGCCGTGTCGTCGGGAGTGACAGCCCACCTGGCCTGACCGGATCCGGTCTGCGTGCACGTCCAACCTGCAGGCGGTTTCCCGGCGTCCGCCTTGTCGAAGTTGACGGTCTCGGCGGCCGCGGCGGCCAGAAAAAGAACCGTGAGGATCGCCTTCATCGGTGTACCTCAGTGATGTGTGGGGGTCGCGGCCGATGGCTTTCCGAGCTCGGCGAGCGCGGCTTTGAAGCCGGTGGCGAGCTTGTCGGCAGGACCGGTTCCCCAGTAGTGCAGGAAGAAAACGGTTGGCTGCGTCCCGGTCATATGGTGATGGATCGCGACGACGTCCAGTCCGTTCTTGCGCAGCGCCTTCAGCACCGGCGTGACTTCGCTGGCCACCATCGCCACGTCGCCGGCAATCGCTGCATTCTCGTTCGTGCCGACAAACGCCGCCCACGTATTGAGCCCCATGCGTGCGTTGATTGGCGCGCCCATTTCCGTGAGTTTCAGATCGTCGCGGCCGATGGTGATCTTGTACACCTCGCCCGACTGCTCGCCTTCGGTGCCGACGATCTGCGCGAGTTTCGCAGTATCCATCTTCGCGGATGGAGCTGCCGATGGCGCGGCTGGTGGTACGGCCGAGGGGCTGGATCCTTTGCCGATCAGATCTATTGCCGGCTTCAGCTTGCGCGCCAGATCGGCCGGCGTCCCCTGTCCGTGGACGTGCATGTAGAAGATGCGGGGCTGTTCCCAGAAGAAGTGGTTGTGGAGTGCCGTGACCTCGAGTCCGTTGTCGAGCAGTGCCGACATCACGGGATTCACTTCGTCTTCGGTGAGGACAAGATCGCCCATCATCACATTCGCCGCGCCGGTGCCTTTGGTCATCGCCACCCAGCCGCCAAAGCCGAATGGAGTCGGTGTCTTGACGTTTGCGACGGTCACATTCAGATCGTTTCTGGGAATGTTGACTTTGAGCACGTTGGCCTTGTAGTCGCCAGACTTGGCCAGTGTGGTGAGCACCTGCTGGTACTCAGCAGGGACATCCTGCGCCTGGGCAGTGGCTCCGACAAACGCAAACAAGAGCGCGAGTGGAATGAACCGCTTCATACGACCTCCTCGACGATGTTACCCGGCCCACGGTTAACCGATGATGAACGACGCGATGCGTCGTGGGAGAATCCCAATACCAATGATGAGGCTGCCCTGTAGATCATCGATCGCCAGCGCTTGTGTCTTCGCATGGCTCATGCCATCCAACGCCGTAGCACAGAATACGGCAGCGGTGCCTTCGCTGAAAACGAGCCGGCTGGCGGAATCTGGCGTGACGATCGATGGTCAGCTCAACGAGCCCGACTGGGTCAGCGCAAACTCTGTGGACGCTTTTGTCCAGGCCGAACCGATGGAGGGGTCGCCGGCAAGTTTTCGCACCACTGTCCAGGTGCTCGCCGGGCCCAAGTCGCTGATCATCGGCGTTCGCTGCGACGATCCGGATCCTGCGGACATCGTCAGCTTCAGCGTGCGCCGCGATGCCGTACTGACCTCTGAAGATCACATCCGCATCGTACTCGGTCCGTTCATGGACGGGCGATCCGGGTACGTGTTCGCCGTCAACCCGAGCGGCGCACGCTACGACGGCCTGATTAACCCAGGGGGTGAGAGCGACAATCCTGATTGGGACGGGATCTGGGAAGCCGCGACGAGCCGGAGTCCTGCGGGATGGAGTGTCGAGATCGCGATTCCGATTCAGAGCCTTAGCTTCAAGCCAGGCGTGCGTGAGTGGCATTTCAACGTCGAGCGCCGCGTTCAGCGTCTCCTGGAAACTGATCGGTGGGCTTCGCCGGAGCGGCAGTATCGGGTCACGCAGACCAGCCGTGCGGGTTTGCTCACCGAGCTCCCGGACTTTGCCCTCGGTGCAGGGCTGACGATTCGACCCGCGGTAACGACAGGCGGCGGCAATCCCGCGCCGGATGCGCGGCTCGAGGGTGAATTTCAACCCAGCCTGGATCTCACGCAACGCCTTGGCGCCAACCTGCTCGCGTCCGCGACGATCAATACCGACTTCGCCGAGACGGAAGTCGACACGCGCCGAACGAACCTGACGCGGTTTCCGCTGTTCTTTCCCGAGAAGCGCACTTTCTTTCTCGAAGGCTCCGACATCTTCGCGTTCGGCCTGGGCCTCGGCGAGGACGTCATCCCGTTCTTCAGCCGTCGGATTGGCCTCGTTCGCGATGCTGAAGTGCCGATCATCGCCGGCGGGAAGGTGAATGGCCGCGTCCGCGATACCAATCTGGGCGCGCTGATTGTGGGCACCAACGACAGAGACGGAGTCGTCGCATCGAATGCGCAGATGGCTGCCGCGCGAGTAAAACAGAACATCGGCGCCGAATCGTGGGTCGGTGCGATCGCGACGGTCGGTGATCCACTCGGGCGAACAGGCAGCTGGCTTGGCGGGGTCGACGTGACCTACGCGACCTCGCGGTTCCGTGGCAACAAGAACCTGCTGGTCGGCGCCTGGGCGCTCGCCACCGATCGCGCGGGGCTCGGCACGCAGTCCACGGCGCACGGATTCGCGTTCGATTATCCGAACGATCTCTGGGACGTCAACCTCATCTACAAGCGGATCGGCGGCGACTTCGATCCCTCACTTGGCTTCGTGCCGCGCCGCGCCGTCCAGATGTTCAGGGCTCAGGCCAACAACCGCACACGACTCGCACGCGGCCCGCTGCAGCAGCTGTTTCACCAGTTTCAGCCGTTTGTGGCGACCGATCTGTCTGGCCGATGGGAGAGCTATCAGGTGTTCATGGCTCCGGTGAACTGGAGATTTCGAAGCGGCGATCGCGTGGAATTCAACGTCAACCCCACCGGCGAGCGCCTCGTGGAGCCGTTTGCGATCTCGGGTGTCCCGATCCCTCCGGGCCGCTATCACTGGACGCGGTACCGCATCGAAGGCGGAACCGCACAAAAGCGCCGGCTGTATACGCAGGTCACCTGGTGGTTCGGAGACTTTTACAACGGCGAGCTCGATCAGTTCGAGTGGACCGGGGCATGGAATCCCACCGCGCTGCTGACCGTGGAGTTCACCGGCGCACGGAATATCGGTCATCTTGCGACCGGGCGCTTTACACAGACGCTTGTCGGCAACCGGCTGCGCGTGAATCTTTCGCCAGATCTGTCGATCGCCAGCTACGTGCAGTACGACACCGACAGCGACACGGTCGGGACAAATACGCGGCTGCGCTGGACGTTCCGCCCGGTCGCCGACCTCTTCGTCGTGTACAACCACAACGTGCGGTCGATTGTCGAGCGCTGGCAATTGGACTCGAATCAGCTGCTGGTCAAGCTTCAGTACGCGTGGCGGCTCTAGCCGGCGTCCTCCTTACTCACGTGCGCGGCCGCATGATCCGACGTTGTTCTCCGCCCAGAGCCGGCCCCGATGATCGGAAACGATCGAGTGGTAAATTGATAGGCCGAGCCCGAATCCGTTGACCTTGGTGTTACTTGAAAGCGTGGCGTGAGGCTGGCACGGTGCCCAGTACGTCGCCGATGCTCCGTGGACGACGACGTTGGCTGCGCCGATCGATGCACCGACGGCTGGTGCGACTACGACTGCAACGAAGAAGAAGATGGAGAGACCGCGCAAGAACACTGCGGACCCAACGTCGGGGTAGGCGGAGTGTCGAACATATGCGGTCTGAGTGGCGACAGCGCGTGACTTTGAGTGGTATCGCGCGCCCACGGTATCTCGTAGGCCGTCAGAGGTCGCTGGCTTGACTCACCGCCCAATGTTCCGCGCACGCGTTCGACCATAGGTCGGCGGGACCGTCGTGGAAACACGACGTCGCGTATCCGCAAAGAGTGAAGAACGATCGATTCTGGGTGAGGGCGTTCCACTGCTGCTCGAGCGCGAGCGCCCCTTTGATGTTGCCGCTCGTGATCAGCGGCGCCGCCGTGTCGGCGAACATCGTCAGCCGGGAGGTATCGTGTTCGGTCACGGCGCGACGAAACTGCTCGAGTTCCGCACCGATCTCTGCGAGCAGCTCCGGATCCGGACTTCCATTCCGCATGAACCGGTTCAGCACCTCGTCGATGTCCAACACGAGACATCGGCTGTGCCCCGACGATTCCGCAACGTCCCAACCGTGAGCCCGAAGCCGAGCACGAAGAGCCTCGCGTATGTCTTCGCGAGCGGCGATGAACGTGGCGTCGCCGCGCCGAAGCGCCATGTCAAAGAATGTCGCGAGACCGTCGAGGAAGGATGGGACATCGCCATACACCTGCATCGCGTGCGACGAGCCATGGCCGTTGGCAAGCCGATACAACGACGTCAGCGACGGTGCGAACAGCCGGCCATGGAGCACCTGGTCGAGCGCGCTGCCGAGGTCGTGCACAAGCTTCCGCTTGACCACATAGCCGCGGCCGCCGCGCCGAAACGCCTCGGCGACGTACTCCTCCGCATCAACCAGGCTGAGGAAAACGACGGGTGCTCGCGATCCAGCCTGCTCGAGGGCTTGCATCGTTTGAAACCCGTCGAGACCGGGCATGTTGATGTCGAGCACGATAACGTCCGGCGCGACGGTCGGTGCCGCGTCGATCGCCTGATGGCCATCGGTGAAGAGACCGACCACATCGAAGTCGTCGGACAGCAACGACGACACTCGGTCGAGGATGGCGCGGTGGTCGTCGACCAGAAGCACTTTCGGCTTCGGGCCGTCGCTGGGCCGACTGACTCGTCGCAGGCGGGGGGACAATCCCGCAACCATATAACGTCTGAAAATGTCCAGTAACTAGGGCTTACCCGTACGAAACAACGGCTTACCCTTACGCGCCGAGCGCCAAGCGCAGCGCCGATGCGAGCCGGCCGGGAGCCCGCTCGAGTAGCCAGCTTTTCACCCCTTCATCCCAACTTTGCGAAGACGGATCCGTGTCCTGCGGCGGCGGCATCTCGACGACGAACAGCGGCCCGTGCTTGTCAATGACGTCGAAGACTGTGGAACCATCTCGTCCCCGTTCAAACCGTATCGATGCCGTCGCGCTGCCCACGCGCACGTTGCGGACGGTGACCGCCGGGAGCCATTCCGGCAGGCGCGGTCGGACGAGCGCGATGACGTGCGCAGGTGCGAACGGATACAGGCCGAGCATCGTCTGCACCAGCTGCACGATTGCGCTGGCGCTCCACGCTTGTGGCGAATTCGATCGCGGATACGCCGTCGGAATCGGCGTCTCTTCACGGCCATGGCCGCCCAATGCTTCCGGCAAGCGACAGCTTCGAAAGTGCGCCACCGCGTCGAAGATCCCGGTCGCGAGCCGCTCCACATGCTCGTCGAGGCCGTAGCGCTTGAAGCCCAGAGCGAACGTGGCGTTCTCGACGGGCCAGACCGTTCCAAGGTGATACGCAATCGGGTTGTACGACCGGTGATCGCGAGACAGCGTGCGAATACCCCACCCCGAGAACATGTCCGGAGCCATCAAGCGATCTGCGCACGCACGCGCGTGTGCGATGGGAACTAGGCCTGCCCCCAGCGCGTGCCCTGGGTTGGAGGCAATCGAGCGGACCGATTGCTTCTCAGGATCGAGCGCGATGGCATAGAACTCTTCCTTCGGCATCCAGAACGCGCAGTGCCAACGCTCGCGAAACTGTTGTGCGCGCCCGGAGAATTCTTCGGCGCGGGACTCCTCGCCGAGTGCGATCAGGATCTCGGCCATCCGCTGCATCGCGAGCCAGTAGAAGGCCTGTTCCTCAATC
>DAINQP010000173.1:0-13514 GCA_036742665.1 Vicinamibacterales bacterium
GCCCGTGTCAGCAGATTGCGCATTTTGAGACGGACGAGCGTCTGTCCGCCGCGGGCCGTCGGACGTGAGACTTCGACGTCGATGCAGTGATACGGCGCGCCCTCGTGCTCGAAGAACATCTTGCGCTTGATATCGATCGCTTCAATCAGTGCCGCCATGCCACTCCCTGCGGTCGCGCCGCGTCAGAATCCAATCTTAAGAGAGCCCGACACCAGCCGCGGGATCGAATACTGTCCCTGCACCATCGTGCTCTCTTTCGAGATCAAGTAGACGTTGTTGGATACGTTCTCAACGGTGAACTGCAGCGACACCTGGGGATGGCTCCCACTGGCGCTGGCGTTCCAACCAATCGAGACATTCTGCGTGAAGTGCGCCGGGCAACGCGTGCCGCAGAGCCCTGGGCCGGTCGCGTGCTCGTGCGCTTCGCCGTCGGCGTGTTCGTGGTCGCCCTCCTCATGGTCGCCGGGCGTGCCACTTCCGTACTCGAGCGCGACCGCACTCCAGAGCCGCGTTCGATCGTGCCGATAGGTCAGACCCGACGTGAGCGTATGCGTCTGGTCCATCGGCGCGAGGAAGCGGCCAGTCTCGGTTAAGTGGCCTGCTTCCGTCGTGAACCCGGCGACGATCGGGTTGTAGAACCACACGCGTCCCAGCGCGTAATTCAAATACGCCGAGAGACCGACGTCAGCGATGTGCGGCACGTCGGCCTTGATTTCCATCCCATACGTCTTGCCCTTGTCGAAGCTGGCATACGTATAGAACCGCGAATCAGGCAAGAGCGTCGTGTGAGGAGGATCGTCGCTCAAACGATAGTAGCTCGTCACACCAACATTCAGTGTGTGGCCGATCGGCTGCGTCACCCCGGCCTCGAACTGGTTCTCCTTGATCGCACGCAGTGGCGGCAACGGCGCGCCGATCTCCGAAACAAGGCTGGTCAGGCCAGCACTGCTGGCCAGCACGTTCTCGATCGGGGGCGGAACATAGAAGCGGTTGTACGACCCGAACAACACAGTCCCCGATGCCAGCCGATACGCCGCATTGACACGCGGGCTGACATGCGATTCCGAAAACGCCAGGCTGTAGTGGTCGACACGAAGACCGAGATCGACAGTGAGACTAGGTGTGACCTGCACCTTGTCTTGCACGAACCCGCTGGCCTGCCCGCCAGTCTCCCTGCCACTGAAGATGACTGGGCGAGCCATACCAGGCCCGAGATTCGGCCCCCGGAAGTGGACGTGGCTCTCGTTGACCGTGGGCAGGTGCGTGAAGTCGATCCACGGCTGACTCAGGTAATTCAGGTCCTCATGTGGACGCAGCAGCACGAAATCAACTCCGCCCTTGACGGTGTGCCGTCCGGCGAGGCGCGTCATGTCGCTCTTCACGCCGAACGTCCCGAGTGTCCGTTCTGCATCCGTCTGTGCGCCGTATGGATCGATGGTGTCCGGAAATTGATGGACACCCGACCACTTCTGGTAGAACGCGGTCCGCATCACGGTTCTCGGCGAGTGCACGCGTCCCCACGAGAGGATCAGGCTCTGCGACCGTGTGCGCTGCAGGTTCTTGAAGTCGGGTCGCAGCGCCTCGTCGCGCTCCTCCATCGGAAGCTGGAAGTTCACGCCATCGCCCATCATCACGAGCTTGATGTCGTTGCTATCGTCGAGCCGAAAATCCAATTGTGAGAAGCCGCGGAGGCCCTCGCCGGTGTCGTGGATCGCTCGCGGCGAGGGGGGGCTCAGGAATCGATCCGATGTGAAGCCGGTCAGGTTGAAATAGTACGCCGTGCGCTCGGCATGGCCACCGAACTCCAGACCCACGTTATGCCGCTGCGCGGTTCCGACTCCGAGGCTGACCGAGCCACGGTTTCCGATCGTGAACCCTGACTTGGTCACGACGTCAAGGATGCCGCCAAACCTGTTGCCGTACTCCGCCGAAAAACCGCCAGTCATCACGTTCATCGACTGGATGTAGTCGACGCCGAGACCGGGAGAGAAGACGCTGTGGGCATTCTCCCAGAACTGCACGCCGTTGATGAACGGGTTCAGCGCAACCTCGTGGCCGCGAATGTGCACAAAATCGTCGTGACCGCGAATCATCCCTGGTGCGGCCGTGACGATCGCCTCCGGCAGGTTCGTGCGCTGCGTCTGCGGGATCTCGGCAAGCCTGGCTTCCCCGAGATAGGTTGAGCCCGGAGAGTGGACCGACGGGAGCATCGGCGCGGCGACGGTCACCGCCTCCCGCACTGGACGTAGCGTCAGTGCCACCGCGACGTTGTACTCGTCGCGCGGCTTCAGCGAGAGCTGGTATCGCCGCTCGCTGAAATCAGCGTGGGTGATCGTGAGCACGTAATCCGCTGGCGCCACGCGTGAAAACACAAACTGACCGTCCGCAGTGGTGGTCGCCTTCATCACCACGGGCAGCCCACCGCCCTGCATTTGAACGATCGCGCCGGGCACGGCGGAGCCATCCGCACTGGCTGTCACAGTGCCGTGAACGGCGGCTTCTCCCTGCGCCAGCACACGGCTTGCCGTGAGGAGATACACGAGAACGACACAAACACAACGACCGACGCGCCGGACGATCATGACGACACCCCAACTCCCCGCGGATAAACGTGAGAGCCGCCTGAGGCAGCCCTGCCAGCACGTCCAGCAGCAGGACGTGCGCCTACCATCTAGGCACGAGGAGGTGGAGTGTCGATTTGCTGAATGTGAGTGAAGGTCGCGTCGTCCGGCAGGACCACGCGCGCGGTGACGAGCTTCGTGTTGAGCACGAACCCGTTGGTCAGGATTCCGGACTCCAGCGTAAGCGCCGCCAGCGCCGCATCCGACACTGTGCAGCGGCAGCCGATCGCCGCATCGGTCGTCGTCGTCGGCTCGCTATCGTGATGATGATGCTCGTGAGTAGACGACGGTTCCGCGGCCTGGCCGTCATGATGATGCCGCGGATCGCATTCGTGCCCGCTGCCAAGGTCACTCATCACGCCATGGTCGTGGCACAGCACGAACGGCGCGGCGGCAAGTGCCACCATCTGGCAGGTCAGCCAGAGCGCTGCCACCAGCCGGACGTGCGCGCGGATACGCATCACTCGACAGCGTACATCGCTGTCAGTTCAAGGTCCAGAGCGCCAAGGTTGAGACATCCTTGACCAGAACGCGGTTGCCAGAATATGCCGCCTGCGTCCAGGTGGCCGCGTCAGCAACCTTGTAGCGATGCAGTGGCTCGAAGGCCGTCTTGCTATTCCGTACCACGACCAGCTCGCCATCGTCTTCGAGGCTCAGAAACAGGTCGCCTGACCGTGCGATGGCCGCGTGAGCCGCCTGGCGTCCGTCCGAGGTCCAGAGTGTCTTCCCCGTCGCCGCATCGACCGCGAAATACTGGCCAGAGTTGCGATTCGCGAGTCCGAACAGCACGTCGCCGACGACGACCGCGTCACTCATGCGCAAGGGGATGTCGGCGTTCTCCCAGACGATATCGGTCACCCACTGGTTGGCTCGCTTGGCGATCGCCAGGGCACGCGTCGGCTCGCCGTTGCCAGACACGATAATGGTGCGGCCGTGCACCACGGGCGTCACCGAGTTGGTCTTGTTGGTGATGACGAATGGCCGCTCCCAGAGCAGCATCCCGTTCGACGCATCCACGCCGACGAGCTTTCCTTGCGTGATCGTGATGATCTGGCGCGTGCCTTCGATGTCCACGACGACCGGCGATCCGTACCCGGGACCATCGCCCTTCCAGCTCCACTTCTCGTCGCCCGTGTTGATGTCGTACGCGGTAAGCGCCCCCACGTCGTCACCGCCGACATGAAAGATGACGAGTCCGCGGTCCACCACCGGAGAGAACGCATGCGTGGTGTATAGCGGGACCGGCGTCGTGCCCGGCTTCTGCCACAACTGCTTTCCACTGTTGGCGTCATACGCCGTGACGATGCCGGTCATGCCAATCGAGAACAGCCGTCCGTTGGCAAAGGCCGGCGTCGATTTCGGTCCGGGTCCATGTGTCGTAGTGGCACTGTGCATGGTGAAGGGCGCGTTGTGGCCGGTCTGCCAGAGCACCTTGCCGCTGTCCGCATCGAGCGCCGTCATCACCTCGCGGTCACCCTGCCGCGAGAACTGGTAGATGCGATTGTCAACGACGAGCGGCGTCGCGTAGCCGGAGCCGACCTCCACCTTCCACTTCTGGGTGAGCTTCTCCGGCCACGCTTTGGGATCGGATGGCGCCGGGGCCGAGCCGTCGCGATTCGGTCCGCGCCACTGGTTCCAATCAGTCGAGGCGCGTTGCGCCTGGACAGGCAGAATGAACGCCGCAAAGAGTGCAGCCGCGACAAGAGTGCGAATCATCAATCGCATGCGTGGGTCCTCGGGTTAACGCGCGCGGACATCATAGCTGGTGAGCGTACCTTGATTACGGATATAGAGGCGGCCGCCGCTTACAACCGGGTGCGCCCAACTGGGCAGACCCTGATCGGCAATGCTGAACCGGCCTTTTTCGCGATAGCCAGCGGGCGTTGCCTCGACGAGACCGACGACGTTGTTCTCGCTGAGTATGTACAGGTGTCCATCGGCATACGTGACAGCCCCTTTCCCGACGCTGCGATCGCGCCACACCATCTTGCCGCTGGCAAACTCGAGGCATGTGAGGATCGAGTCGTTGTAGCCGTAGATGTAGCCGTTGACCAGCACCACGCCGCCGTGGTGGTTCTTCATGTCACGCGTGAAATAGATTTCCTGGGCGCGGACCTCGTTGCCTGAGGCTCGCAGTCCCAGCAAAGCCCCGCCAGTGCCGTACGACGAGGTGAAGAACACCTTGCCGTCCGAGTACACCGGTGTCGCGATATTGGCCGTGCCGTTGGAGGGCGAACTGTTTCGCCACATCAGCTTCCCGTCGACCGCGCGGACACCCACTGCTGCGTCAGCCGTGAAGTTCATGATGGTGCGAACGCCTCCGACGTCGGCGACGATCGGTGATGCGTATCCGGCGCCGTCGCTGAGTTCCTTGCTCACCCATATCGTCTTGCCCGACATCTTGTCGAGCGCGACGACGCCCGCGCCGCGGCCACCCGGTGTGACGATGACGTGGTCGCCATCAATGAGCGGAGACTCGCTCAGTAACCAGTACGGATTCTCGCCTTTGAATTCCTTGAGGATGTTGCGTTGCCAGATGACCGTTCCGTCAGCCGCGCGCAGGCAGGCGAGATCGCCGGTCTCGCTCAGCGCGTAGACGCGGTCGCCGTCAATGGTCGGCGTGCTGCGCGGACCGGGACCGCGATCGTTCTCGCCAGCCGGACCCAGGATGCGGACCCACATCAGCTTGCCGTCGGCACGATTGAGCGTCGAGACAACACTCTGTCGGTTGCGCATGCCCTGCACATAGACGCGATCGCGCTGCACCGCAATCGAGCCATAGCCGGCGCCGAGCATCGCGGCCGACCACACGACCGGCGGCCCGGAACGAGGCCACTGCGAGAGCAGCCCCGTCTCCTTCGACAGGCCGTTGCGATCGGGGCCGCGCCACTGCGGCCAATCGGTCGACGCCGATTGACCCGTGAGCGAGACCGTGCCCACAACGAAGACAGTCGCAGCGAACAGGATCGGTTTCATACTCGAATTCAGAAAGTTACACCCGCATTTACGCCGAACGTCCGCGGCCTGCCCATTTCGCCAATGAATCCTGACGGGGCCAGCGCGCCGTAGGCAAACGCGATCGGGATGTAGCGCGTGTCGAACGCGTTACGGACCCACGCTTCCGCAAACAGGTACCGGCCGCGTGCCCCGCCCCTGAAATTGGCCAGCGAGTAGGCGTCCTGACGCGCCAGGTTCAGATCGTCGTACTCGAACGCGCCGTAGAACACCGCCTCCGCACGTCCGTACAGCGAGATGCCGGACCGCAGGGGATGGGAGAGCTGCGTACCAAGCGTGACCGTGTACTCCGGAGTGTTGGGGATCGTGTTTCCCGCCACCGGCACGCCGTTCGAAACGGCGTCGTCCGAGAAGCGGGCGCGCGTGTAGCCGACGCCGCCAAACACGTCCACGCCTGAATGCACACGTGCGTTCAGTTCCACCTCCACGCCGGAGCTCGTCGCGCCGCCGATGTTGGCAATGTAGAACTGCGCCGGCGAGGTGAAATCAGGGATGTTGAGTTGCAGGTCGTCCCAGTTGATCCGGAAGATGCTGGCGTTGGCCATCACCCGCCTACTCGCCCATATCGTCTTGACGCCGCCTTCGAAATTCCACGCATGCTCTTCGCCGTAGGATTCGCTGCCCACCGGTGACACAGGGTTGAATCCACCCGCCTTGTAGCCGCGGGTCACGGACACATATGCCGTTTTCTCTGGCTGAATGCGGACCGCCGCCGAGAACTGCGGCGACACGTTCGAGAAGCTCTCATCGGTGACGAGATCTCGCCGTTGCGCAATCTGCGGTGTGAAGAACGTGCTGAGTGACGCGTCCTTCTGCTCGTTGTCCACGCGCACGCCAGCGGTCAGATCGAAACGGCTGCCAATCGTCGCCGTGCCCTGTCCATACACGCCGATGCCGAAGTCGTCCAGTTTGGCATCCGGCAGCGTGAGTGCGAGCGGAAAAGTGATAAACGGCGAGAACGTGAACGGCGCCAGGGTGTTGACCGCGTTCTGCTCGTAGTTCTGCGTGAAGAGGAAGACACCCGCCTGCCACTTCAGCGCGGTCCCGTCCGAAACACGAATCGAGGCATTCGGCGCTGACGCCACCCGCACTTCCTGTGTGAACTGGAAGCTCTCCTCGTTGTTGTTGCGTACGATCAGCGGCAGCGGCGAGTAGTCGAGATCGGTCGCATCTTCCGTCGTCCACTTCAGGAAGCCCGTCGTGGACGAGACACTGAAGCGCATGCTCTCGTGACGGTTGATGATCGTCGTTGCGAAGATATCGCGGGAGGTGTGACCCTCGAAGTCGTGCATCGCGTGGAACGGATTGGCGCGCAGTCCGCCGAGGTCGCTGAGCCCGTAGTCGCCGTCGCGCGCCCGCTCGCCGTTGACGATGACGCGGGTCTCCCAGTCGCGGTTCGGTGTCCAGAGCACCTGCCCCTTCGCGGCAAATGCCTCGCGCGAATCAATGTCGTTGCCGGTCAGGTCGTTCACCGTGAAGCCATCGCGCTGGCCGTACTGGATCGCGGCCGCGACCCCGAGCGTGCCGTCAAGCACCGGCCCTGCGACATTCCCCCGTACGTCGCGCGACGAGAAGTTGGCGAATGGCACCGACAGGGTGCCCGTCCACCCGGAGAGCGACGGCCGGGCGCTGGTCACGTTGATCAGTCCGCCGATCGCATTGCGTCCGAACAACGAGCTTTGTGGTCCACGGACGAACTCCACCTGCCCGACGTCGAGCAAATCGATGCTCGAGGTGGTCGCGTTGAGCTGCGGGACCCCGTCGTAGTACGTGGCCACCGCCGGGTTGGCCGGACTGGCCCCGATGCCACGGAACCGTGGGTTGCTCAACTTGCGGGCCGTGAACTCGGTGAAATTGATGTTCGGCGCGAACAGATCGCTCACGACGATCGCACCGGCGTTGCGCAGAGTCTGCCCGGTGAACGTCGTCAGGCTGACCGGCAGTTCCTGAGCCTGAGTCGCCTCTTTCTGCGCGGTGACGATCACAGGAGGCAACTGAAACGTGGCGGCCGGGGTCTGCCCCGTCGCGACGGCCGGTGCGAGCAGCAACATGAATGCGGAAATAATGCGGGCGAACCCGTACAACCGACGTATGGTCATGACCGTCAATTATGCACGCCGTTCTTGCCGGTCGCGCTAAACTGGCCGGGATTCCCGCCCGTAAGCACTGATCGGGCCGAGTGGCGTATCGAGCTATGGCCTGTCCCGCCGAACCGTGAGCGAAGGCGGCCCTGTCCTGCCGAAGCCCCACGCGAAGGCGGACTTAGAGGATGTTCATGCTGAAGAGAACTTGCCTGGTCGCGGCGATCCTCGCCGGACTGTGCGTGTCGCTTCCTGCTCAGAGCCCGCGCAAGGTACGGGCCGGCGACTGGCCCGAGCTGCGCGGCCCCAATCGCGACGGCATCTCCGTCGAGAAGGGGCTCATCAGCACGTGGAAACTGAACGGCGAGAACTTCCTGTGGCGCGTGCCCGGCGGTGGGCGCTCGACGCCGGTCGTGATGGGCAACCGCGTCTACGTGCAGAACCCGTCGGGTCGCGGCCCCCAGTTGGAGGAGCGCATCCTCGCGCTCGACGCCGATACGGGCAAGACCGTCTGGGAATACAAGTTCAGCCTGTTTCAAAGCGATGTCCCTGCGCACCGTATCGCCTGGGCCTCCCCGGCGGCTGATCCCGAGACCGGCAACATCTACGCGCTGAGCGGCGGCGCGCAGGTCATCGCGCTCAGCCCGGAAGGCAAGCTGCTCTGGGACCGATCGCTGGGTGAAGAGTTCGCCGCCTTCACGACGCACGGCGGCCGAACGATGTCGCCAGTCGTGGACGGTGATCTGGTGATCGTCAGCGCCGCGGTCTCCAACTGGGGATCGGCAGCAGGACGCGCCCATCGCTTCATCGCGCTCAACAAGCGCACGGGCGAGGTGATTTACGTCTCCAACCCGGGCGGGCGTCCGTATGACACGGCGTATGCGCCGCCGCTCATCGCGACAATCAACGGCATGCGTCTACTGATCGCCGGCCTTGGCGACGGCGGCATTCACGCCATCAAGGTGCAGACCGGCGAGAAGGTGTGGAGCTTTCCTGCCGCCAAGCGCGCGATCAACACCGGTGTTGCCGTCAGCGGGAACAGCGTATTCCTGTCGCACGGCGACGAGAACCTCGAGGGCGTCGCGCTCGGCATGATCGCGGCGCTGGACGGATCGCAGTCAGGCGATCTGAAGACCACGAAGTGGGCAACCAAAGGCATCGAGTTCAGCTACTCCTCGCCCATCGTGGACGGCAACCGTCTGTATCAGCTGGACAACGGATCGACCCTTCGCACCTTCGACATTGCGACGGGCAAGCAGCTGTGGAACATCTCGCTGGGCTCGGCGCAGAAAGCCTCACCAGTCCTCGCCGACGGCAAGCTCTATGTTGGCACTGACGGCGGCGTCTTCTTCATCGTCAGGCCCGGAGCCGACAAGGCCGAGATCCTGAGCAAGGTGGCATTGCCGAACAGCACCAACAGCTGCTGCGGATCGGAAGGCACGCCGGAGCAGATTCTCGGCAACCCGGCCATCTCACGCGGCCGCATCTTCTTCATGTCGAGTGACGCGATTTATGCAATCGGGCCGCGTCGCGCGACATCACCGACTGGACTCGCACTCGACGAGCCTGCGCCACCAGCAGCCGGCCCGCCCGCGCATTTACAGGTGTCGCCCACGGAGCTGAATCTCGATCCGGGCCAGTCGGTCACGCTCCACGCCCGTCTCTTCGATGCGAACGGGCGATTCATTCGTGAGGAGACTGCCGCAACGTGGGCACTCAAGGGCCTTGAAGGCACAGTGGCGAACGGCGTCGTCACGATCGCGAACAAGCCCGTGCAACAGGCCGGCATCATCACCGCCAGTGCCGCTGGCCTCACCGGTGAAGCCCGCGCGCGCGTCGCCCACCCGTTGCCGTGGACCGAAGGGTTCGATGGTTATGCGGACGGCTCGATTCCTCCGGGCTGGTCCAACACCGTTCCCGGCCGCCTCGTGGTCGCCACGCTCGACGGACAGAAGGTGCTGCAGAAGGAACCACTCGACACGATCTTCCAACGCGGTCGCACGTTCATCGGCCCGCCCAACTGGTCGAACTACACATTTCAGGCGGATGTCCGCTCGAACGAGCGCCGGCGTCAGATGTCGGACGTCGGCATCACAGCACAGCGCTACTCGCTCGTGCTCTACGGCACCGCGCAGCAGTTGAAGATCGAACCGTGGGAGCCCGAGACGCAGCGGACGGTGAAGAAGGCATTCGCGTGGAAGCCCGATGCGTGGTATCGGCTCAAGCTGCGCGTGGAAAATCTTCCCAACGGGCAAGTCCGCGCGCAGGGCAAGGCATGGACGGCCGGCGATCCCGAACCCGCCGATTGGATGATCGAGATGCTGGACCCGATCGGGAATCGCCAGGGTGCGCCTGGCCTGTTTATCAACGCGCCGTTCGGTGCGTATCTCGATAACTTCTCTCTGACCAAGAATTGACGATGAAACTCACACTTCATAAATCCTACGCGGTGTTCGCGCTGGTCGCTCTGATGTGCGTCAGCGCAGTGCAGCTCCGAGCGTCGGACCCGGGCAAAGGCGATTGGCCGATGTGGGGCGGGACACCCGATCGGAACCAGGTCTCGAACATGAAGAACGTCCCGACCGAGTGGGACGTGAAGACCAAGAAGAACATCAAGTGGGTCGCCGAGCTGGGGTCGCAGAGCTACGGTAACCCGGTCGTCGCCGGCGGGATGGTATTCGTCGGCACGAACAACGAACTGGCGCGCGATCCGAAGCAGGGCGGCGATCGCGGCGTGCTGATGGCGTTCCGTGAATCAGACGGTCAGTTCATGTGGCAGCACACGCATCCCAAGCTCGAGGCCGGGCGCGCCAACGACTGGCCGTTCCAGGGTGTCGCCAGCTCGCCGATCGTCGAAGGCGAGAAGCTGTATTACGTGAGCAACCGCGGCGTCGTGATCTGCCTCGACATCCAGGGGTTCCGTGACAACGAGAACGATGGCCCGACCACCGACGAGAAGCTGACCGGACAGAACGACGCTGACGTCATCTGGACCTTCGACATGATCGAGGAAGTCGGGTCATATCCGCACAACATGTCGAACTCCTCGCCTGTGATCATGGGCGACCTGATCTATGTGAGCACGTCCAACGGGCAGGATGAGAGCCACGTGCACATCCCGTCGCCGCGCGCGCCCTCGGTCATCGCGCTCAACAAGAACACCGGAAAGCTGGTGTGGGAAGACAACTCAGTCGAGGATCGCATCCTGCACGGCCAGTGGTCCACACCGACCGTGGGCACGATCGGCGGGGTGATGCAGGTCGTGTCGGCGCAGGGCGATGGCTGGGTGCGAGGCTACGAGGCGCAGTCGGGCAAGAAGCTGTGGGAGTTCGACACCAATCCGAAGGACGCGGTGTGGCCGCGCACGCGCAACGAGCTGATCGCGACGCCGGTCATCTATCAGGACGTCGTCTACATCGCCAACGGGCAGGACCCCGAGCACGGTGAAGGCGTCGGCCACATGTACGCGATCGACGCGACCAAGCGCGGCGACATCACCAAGACTGGACAGATCTGGCACTTCGACAAGATCCGCCGGTCGATCTCGACGGCCGCGATCGCAGACGGTCTCGTCTATGTCTCCGACTTCAGCGGCTATCTCCACTGCCTCGATGCGAAAACCGGGCAGGAGTATTGGCAACACGATCTGCTTGCCGCGGTGTGGGCATCGCCCTTCCTGATTGACGGCAAGGTTTACCTTGGTGACGAAGACGGCGACGTCGTCGTGATGGCCCACGGCAAGGAGAAGACGGTTCTCGCCGAGATGAACATGGGCAGCGCCGTATACGGAACGATCGTGCCGGCGAATGGTGTGCTCTTCCTCAACAATCGGAGCCAGCTATTCGCGATCGCCAACAAGTAAGGGAATCAGGAGTTAGAAACGGGATTCAGGAATCAGGGCTGTCAAGGCATGAGGGCTCAGGCTGTTGGAATCAGGTTTTCGCCGGTGGCGTTGTTCGTGGCGCTCACGGTTGCAACGCTCGGTGCGCAGCAACCGTCACCTGCGGCTGCTCCTGCTGACGAATGGCGGCAGTTTCGCGGAACGCCGCGGCTGACCGGCAATTCCTCCTCGACGCTTCCGGCGACACTGAAGGTCCTCTGGACCTACGACGTCGGCGATCTGATCGACTCATCGGCTGCGATCGTCAACGGCGTGGTGTACGTCGGCGGCGGCAACGGCGATCTCCTCGCGCTCGACCTCGCCTCCGGCAAGCTGAAATGGAAATACACGACCGGCAACCTGATTGGTGAGTCGTCGCCGGCGGTCAGCGACTCGACAGTCTACATCGGCGATCTTGGGGGCCTGGTGCACGCGGTCAACACCGCTGACGGCAAGGCACTGTGGACCTACCGGACTGCGTCTGAGGTTAAGTCATCGCCGGTTGTCGCCGACGGTGCGGTGCTGGTCGGCTCGTACGACGGCAGCCTCTACGCCTTCGAACCGATGACGGGCAAGCTCAAATGGAAGGCGATGACCAACGGGATGGTGCACGCCACGCCAGCGGTCCAGGACGGCTTGGCCTTCATCGCCGGCTGCGACTCGATCCTGCACGCGATCCGCATCGCTGATGGCAAGGAAGCCTATCGCATCGAGTCCGGTGCTTACACCGGTGCGTCGCCGTTAATCGACGGCACACGCGCGTACTTCGGCACGTTCAACAATGAGGTGCTCGCGTTCGATCTCCAGCGCCGGAAGCTGCTGTGGCGCTATGCCGATCCCGATCGGCGATTCCCGTTCTATTCGTCCGCTGCGCTGGCCAACGACCGCATCATTCTTGGCGGACGCGACAAATCCATTCACGCCATCGACGTGAAGACCGGCAAGCCAGCATGGACATTCGCCACGCGCGCGCGTGTGGACTCGTCGCCTGTGATCGTCGGCGGACGCGTCTACATCGGCTCGAGCGATGGACGTCTGTACGTGCTCGATGCGGCGAGCGGCAAGAGAGTATGGGAATTCGATGCCGGTTCCGCGCTCACGGCGTCGCCGGCCGTCGCCGCGGGCCGCCTCGTCATTGGATCGCAGGACGGGCGGTTGTACGTGCTCGGTTAGAGTGCACGGAGGGCTCGGAGCAAAATCTCGTCCGCCCTGCGATCCCGCTCATATAATCCCCACGAATTGTCTCTCACTGAGGCACGCACCTCGCCCGTACGAAATCGGCGCGCTGCTCGGCGCCGGCGTGGATCGGGGAGGTCTACAGGGCCCGCGACACCAAGCTTGATCGCGATGCCGCGATCAAAGTTCTGCCGGACACGTTCGCACATGATCCAGAGCGACTGGCGCGGTTCAGCGCGAGGCCAAGACCCTGGCCGCGCTCAACCATCCGAATATCGCGCACATCCACGGCTCCGAGGATTCCACCGATGTGCGGGCGCTCGTGCTGGAACTGGTGGACGGGCGAACCACCGACATTTGGGCCTTTGGCTGCGTGGGCGCACTCGATGTCGCCAAGGGTTTAGCAACTCGCCGATGACCTACATGGTCGGCGGCAAGCGGTCACTCGTCGTCGCCGTTTCGGGCCGGCAGCACCCAGGCGAGCTCGTCGCCCTCGCGCTGCCGCCGTCCATTCGGATCCGTCAGACGGGTTCATCCCGCGTGGTCTAAGAGGCGGGGACTCAAATCGAAGCGAGTCGTAGCGCCTGCGTACGGGCACTGGCCGAACAACTCGATCTGCGCGGGTCTCCGTCGTGGTCTCCGGATGGACGGTTCGTCGCGGTGGCCGCGGATGCCGGCGAGGGCCCGCGGATCTACAGAGTCCCGGTAAACGGCGGCGCGCCCGAGCAACTCACCGAGCAA
>DAINQP010000174.1:0-13365 GCA_036742665.1 Vicinamibacterales bacterium
CTTCAGCCACAGCCGGCAGCAACGCCATCAGGACGAGATGTGCGACGCGTTCGACGTCGCGTTCGGGCGGCGCGGGTAGCCGTGCAAATGCCTCGGCCTCTTCTGCGCCGCTGACACCCGGAGTCCCTGTGGGTACTGCGACGATGCATCGCCATGATGAAGGAATCGCCACCCGCGCGATCAACGGGCCACACTCGTCACGATCTGCACGGCGGCCGCCTTCGACAACGAGACCCCCGCCCTCAAAGGTCCACGTACCGATCGCCGAACGTTTGCCGCGCGCCACCGCGCGCGCCAGTGAGCGTGCATCGCTCGGCACTGCATAGATCTCGGCGAGCGCCCGCCCGACGGCGAGCGCGAGTTGTGTTCCGGACCCGAGGCCAACATGGGGTGGCAACGTGTTGTGGACGTGGATCTCGGCGCCGCCATGGAGATTGTGGTGCGCCATGAACAGACGTGCGAATTCACCCGCTCGTTCGGCGTCCTCGCCGTACGCCGCAAGATGATCGCCGCGGACCGCGGACAGGAGCAGCGTGGGCGTCGCCGCCGACGCGCCGATGCCGCCGAACCAGCGCCCCAGCGTGCCTCGTAAATCGAGCACACCGAAGTGCAATCGCGCCGATGCTTCGACGAAGACCGCCTCTTCGTCCCGTGTGGGCATCCCGTGGTTACCTGGTCGACGGCGGGTCTGAAGAGCCGCCTCTACGAGTCGGCGTCGTGAGCTCGTCGCGCATCACCTTGCCGCCCTTCATCACAAACTTGACGCGCTGCAGCTCGGTGATATCGGCCAACGGGTCCCCCGACACCGCGACGAGATCAGCGAACTTGCCCTTGGTGACCGAGCCGACCGAATCCTTCCAGCCCATCGCCTCGGCGTTGATGATCGTGCCCGACTGGATCGCCGCCGCCGTGGTGATGCCACGCTTCACCAGGCCGGCAAACTCGAGCGCTTGTGTGCCGTGCACGAAGGTCGAGCCATCGACGCCGCTACCGACCATGATCTTCAACCCCGGCGTCTTCGCCGCCATCGACACCGCGTTCTCGAAGATCGGTGTCATTCGGTACTTGCCGCCGGTGTTCTTCGCGTCGTTGTCATCCATGAACGGCGCGGTGTAGCGCATCAACGTTGGATCGTAGTAGAGACCCTTCTTCGACATCTCGGTGAGCTGCGCCTGACTGAGGCCATAGCCGTGTTCAATGGTGTCGCAGCCGGCGGTGATGGCGAACTGCAGGCCGTCGCCGCCGAACGCGTGGCACGCCGTCTTCCGGTTCAGACGATGCGCCTCGTCGATGATCGCCTGCAGTACGGGCAACGGATACATCAGCACGTACTGCGCCTCTCCGGTCGGAGTGAACGAGTAGGCGCCGGTCGGAAACAGCTTGATCCAGTCGACGCCCTTCGCAACCTGCTCACGCACCGCGGCGCGCCCTTCGTCGGCGGAGCGAATCATCTGATAGTCGAGCGGATTCTCCGGTCCCTTCGGCGGGTTCGGATCCCAGCGGATACCGCGCCCCGAGACCTGGAAGCGCGGACCCTCGAGATCGCCCATCGTGATCGCGTTGCGAATCTCCACATCGGCGAAGCCGTTGCCATGCGAGCTCATGTCCCGCGCCGTCGTGATCCCGGCATGGAGATCGGCCTGCAGATTCTGAATGGCGACGAGCATCGATCGTTCGGTGCTCATCCCCGCCGGACGCGTGTTGTACATGTGCGTATGGGCATCGATGAGACCAGGCAACACGGTCGCCTGGCTGAGATCGATCACCGGCACGCCCGTCGGAATCCGCACCTGACCCTCGGGGCCGACCTCGGTGATGCGCTCGCCGGCGATGAGCACGACCTGCTTCGTCAGCATCCGGCCGCTGATGCTGTCGAACAGCCGACCGGCGCGAACCGCGACCGAACGCTCGGCCGGCGGACACTGCACGAAGCTGCCCTCGGGATTGGTGCAGGGTGCCGGGCCGATGAACCGCCACGGACCAGCCGCCGGCTTACGCGGCGTGGTCGATGGGGCTTGCGCAAAGAGCGGCACGTCCAGAACGACGTGCCCCGCCGCGTATAGCACGACAAGAGCGGCCGCGATCACGAGTTTCGCGCGTGTCATAGGTCTCCTCTCAGGCCTTTTTGCCGCCGATGATCGTGGCCCTGGTGAACAGCTTCTGTTTCCCGGTGCGCTTCGTGTTGTCGTTGTCCACGAACTCGAACCCACCACTGCGCAAATCGAGCACAGCCACATCGGCCGGCGCGCCGACACGGAGTGTGCCGAGATCCTTGAATGCCGGCAGCACCCGCGCGGCGTTCATGGTCCCGAGCGCGATCACCTGATCGACCGGCATGCCAAGCAGCAGGAACTTCGACAGGACGTTGGGAAAGTCGAACACCTGATCGGTGCGGCCGGCGTCGGTCCAGTCCGACGAGATCGTGTCGGGCACGAACGTCTGTTTCAGTCCGCGCTCGGCCTCGGCCCACGTGATGTGCGCGACGCGGCCGTTGCCGATGTCGAACCAGACGCCCCGCTTGCGTGCCGCCAGCACCTCTGGGAGCACGCGGCCGCTTTCGTCAAAAATCCCGTGCGGCGGCGGCGCATACATGTGCGTCACGATGTCGCCCGGTTTGAGCAGCGCCAGGAGATCAGGCAGCGCTGACACGGTGTCACCCATGTGAATCATCACCGGCAGCTTCAGCGGAGCCGTGATGGCCTGCGCTCGGCGCAACGCTTCGAGATCGTTCTTGCCGGCCACGGTCCGCGACAACCGCGCCTTCACGCCGACGATCAGATCGCGATTTGCCGCGATCACTTTCTGCGCGGCGGCAACGTCCACCCGGCTGATGTCCATCAGCTCGCCGTCGGGAAGGATACCTGTGCGCGCGACGTTGAGGAGAATGCGCACATGATTGGGTGCGGCCCTGGCAGCGGCAAGCACCTCGTCGATGCGGTCCACACCTTGCGAACCGGCATCGAGGAGCGCGGTGACGCCATTCGACAGACAGATCGACGGCATCTCCATCGAGCGCACGTGCGTATGAATGTCGATCAGGCCAGGGACGACGAGTTTACCCGCGGCATCAATCGTCGCTGCCGCGTCGGTAGCGGCCAGATTGGCATCGACGGCGGCGATCCGTCCACCGGTAATGGCTACGTCGCGCACGGCGTCCAGCCGCCGGGATGGGTCGATAACGCGCCCGCCCCTGATCAGCAGATCGAATTTGGCGGCGAACAGCCCACGTGCGCCGGTCAGCGCAGCGACGCCAGCCGCGCCAGCGCGGTGGAGGAACCCTCTACGCGTAAGCATCCGCGAATTATCCTCCGATGGCGCCCCGAATGTGTGCGCTGAGCAGCGCCATCGCTTCACGCTCTCTTCCGCCTGCCGTCTTGTCCACAATCACCTGCAGACGCGCCAGCTCGCTCTGCACAAAGGCCGGCTCCAGCAGGTGCAGCCGGGTGGCATAGATCGCCGTCTCGAGCACGGCATGGCACGCGCGGTTGAAGCCGATGAACTCTCGGCGGAAGCCCCGGTGGACGACGGCGGTCTCGATGCGGGACCGAGGCGGCGTCGAGTCTACGTTCCGGACCTCGAGCTCACGCCACGAACAGCAGTCTGTCAGCACGACACCTCGGACGTGACTCGCCGGCACCGTCGCATACACTGGGTTCGAGATTGCCGCCTGCGCAAACACCCGCACATCGTCAGTGAGATTGACGACCGCGCTGCGCGTGGCTGTGACGTTGCGATACGTCGCCGTGTCGAGGAATGGCTTGAGGACAATGACCTCGGCCCCCCACTCGACGCCCATCGGCGCACAGTTGATACCGCCGTCTTCAGCGATGGTGGTGACGATGCTCTCGACGATCACGGATTGGGCGGCGGGACGAATGGCCGCCACCGCATGTCTTCAGACGGCGTCCACGGAAGAAATAGCTCTCGTGCCGTAATGGCGCCATCGGCGTGTCGAGGCAGCGTGTCGATACGCGCGCGGTCGCCGTTCAGGAAACGCGCGACCATCGCATATCCGTGCTCCGTGGCTGCCGACTCGGGATGGAACTGCACCCCGATGACGGGATGCTCGCGATGCTCGAAAGCCATGACCGCGCCGTCGTCGTCAGCGGTTGCCATCACACGCAACTCCGGCGGCATCGTTGCAGGTGCGATCACCAGCGAGTGATAGCGGGCAACGCGCAGCGGCGACGGAAGTCCCGCAAAAATCTTCGAGTTGTCGTGCGAGATGAGCGACGTCTTACCGTGCATGGGATAGCCGGCGCGCACAACGTCGCCACCGTAGGCCGCGCCGATGCATTGGTGACCCAGACAGACGCCCAGGATCGGCGTCGTCGGGCCGAAGCGGCGAACAACCTCGGTGGAAATGCCGGCCTCTGAAGGCGTGCACGGACCCGGCGAGATGACGATGTGACTCGGCGCCAGCCGTTCGACTTCGCTCAGGGTCATCTCGTCGCTGCGGCGGATCACTACCTCACCGCCCAACTCACGCACGTAACGGGCGAGGTTGTAGACGAACGAGTCGCGGTTGTCCAATACCAAAATCATTTTGGATTGACTGATCGCGAAGTCATCAATCTGCCAGAGCGAGGGCGTCGATCAGCGCCCGGGCCTTATCCAGCGTCTCGCGGTACTCCTGTTCAGGATCGGAATCCGCGACGATTCCGCCTCCTGCACTGAAGTATACGCGGCCGTTGCGGACGACCGCAGTGCGAATGGCGATGCTGGTATCGAGGTCACCGGTCACGCTGAAGTAGCCGATCGAGCCGCAGTAGACGCTTCTCTGAGACGGTTCGAGCTCGGCGATGATCTCCATCGCGCGCAGCTTCGGCGCACCGGTGATCGAGCCACCGGGAAACGCGGCGCGCAGGAGATGCAGACCGTCATGGCCCGGCTCCAGCTGGCCGACAACTGTCGAGACCAGATGATGGACGGTGGCGTAGCGTTCGAGCGAGAAGAGCTCGGAGACGCGCACGGTGCCCGGCGCACAGACCCGCGACAAGTCGTTGCGCATCAGGTCTACGATCATCAGGTTCTCGGCGCGATCCTTGGCGCTCTCGGCGAGCGCCTGACCCAATGCCGCATCGTGCTCGGGACCGACGCCGCGCGGTCGCGTGCCCTTCACCGGCCGGGTCTCGACGAGGCCCTTGCGAGTGGCGTGAAGAAAACGTTCCGGCGACGCGCTGATCACGCTCGCTTCGGGAGTCTCGAGAAACGCCGCGAATGGCGCCGGGTTGCGCCGTCGGAGCCGCGTGTAGAACTCCCAGGGCGATTCGCGCAGCGTCGCCTCGAACCGTTGCGACAGATTCGCTTGAAAGATATCGCCCGCGAAGATGTAGTCGCGTACGCGCTGCACGGCGGCGAGGTAGTCGCGGTGGGTGAACGATGACCGCAGCTCGAACGACGGATCCCACCAGCCGTTCTCGACGAGGTGGGACGGAGGAAAAGGCCGGCGATCTGAGGCCGGTCCGAGGTGATCGGGTCGATCGGAAAGACCTGATCGTACGCGGAGGCGCTCGCGGACTTCGTTGGCGCGCGCGCGGGCTCGAGTGGCGCGGTCGGGACCTGCATCAGCGGGCATGCCGGTCGAGATCAGCCACGCGCGCGAGGCCATGTGATCCCATGCGATCACCCAGTCATAGATGCCGAGCACGACATCGGGCAGCGCGAGGTCGTCGTAGCGCGGCGCGGGCAAACGCTCGAGGGTCAATCCCCAGTCGTAGGCCATGTAGCCGGCCGCTCCACCCTGAAACGGTGGAAGACCGTCGATCGGTTCGGCGTGGAATGGCGCCAGGCGCGCACGCACTTCGTCCAGGGCCCCGCTGGATCCCTTGCGCTCGATGACATCAATCGGATCGGCGGTGAGAAACGAAAAGCGCCCCAGCCGGGTCGTAGTTGATGCACTGTCCAGAAAGAGGCGATACGGCAGTCCCGCGAGCTGCTCACAGCACGACGCCGGATCAGGCAGCGCCGACAGCTCTTCGACGAGCGGCGTCAGGCGGTCTTCAGCCACCGGCACGATCGTCGCCGGACGCACGCGTTCGGGAGACGCGCGGCCGCCGTGGCCGCTGCGTCAGCTGCACGTGCTCGCTGACGCTCTCGTCCGGCGGCGTCAGATAGCCCCACGACAAGGCGCCTTCCTGACGATACGTCTTGCCGAGCGTGACGGCGAGGCTGGCTTTCGCCAGTTCCTTTCCGAGATAAAAGGCGTGTGCCGGATCGTCCACATCGAGCTGCGCGAAGATCGCCTGGATGTCGGTCCCGCGCACAAAATGCTCGGTGTTGAAGACGGTGATGGCCTCGGCATCGGCGAAGATGCGGTAGTTGGGGTCGGTAATCTCCGATTGCAGTGCGCGAAGTTCTTGCTCGGAGTAACTCAGCACCACAGGATCCTTCACGGTGACGAGACGATCGTCGACCCCCTTGGGCACGGTGTTCTGTGTCACCGCATAGTGCATCAGCCGTCTGGCGACATCCACCTCGCGTATGGCGCCACGCGCCCACGGGATCACTTCCGTCGTCAGCACACTGCGGATGCCCAGTTCCTGACACACGGCGATCAATAGCGCATTCACACCTGTCGAATCCGCCGCCGTCAGCTCGGTCAGATTCCCGATCCCCATCAACATCTCCGCCGCCGGCCATCGTCGCCTGGCTTCCGCGTAGCGTTCGAGCGAGGCCATGAAACCCATGCCGATCGGCTCGAGGATCGGATCGATCAGGAACGGAACGCCCCACGCGTGCAGCTTGGCCACGGTGGGCTCGAGCGAATCCATTCCACCGCCCATGTCGGGAATGATGACGACGCGAGCGCCGCGATCGGCGAGCGCCTGCGCGACTTCGATGTTCGAGCCATTGACGCTCAGCACGAGTTCGGCACCGGCTTCGACCGCGGTCGTGATCTCGCCCGGGTCGAGCGAGTCCACGCTCACGCGCATCCCGGCATTGACCAACTCGGTCACGACCTCCGCGAGTGCCGGGAACGGCAGTCCCGGTGTGCAACCGATGTCAATGATGTCGGCGCCCGATTCACGGTAACGCGCAGCCTCACGACGAATCGCCTCGCGCGTCAGACGAGGTGCGTTGTTGATCTCGGCGACGATCTCGATATCCCACGCGCCGTACTCACGCGCGTTGGCTGAGCGTCCGAAATGTCGAGGGATGTCGCGCAGGTCCTTGGGTCCCTTCTCCACGTCCACCCCAAGCTTCTCGGCCAGGACACCTGTATCGCCCTCACATAAGCCAGGGATCATCACCAGGTCCACGCCGGGCGGCGCTTCCAGCGCCCTGGCGATCCACGTCGTCGTCATCAACGCGGCGACGGTGATCTTGAGAACGGCGACGTCGTAGTGAAAGGGCGGCGCCATCTCGGCGAGTACGCGCCGAAGCGCAGGCTCGGCCAGCTTGCCGGTGACGAACAGTACGCGACGGTGAGCCTGCCCCGCCGAAGCCGAAGGCGAAGGCAGAGTCATCCCCTCGGATCGCCGCTCCGCACCCACTTGTTCGGCGTGCCTTCGAGCGCGTCACCTTCCTTCGGCCGCCACAACACGACGTCCTCGATCTGCCGGGCCAGCGCGAAGTCCTTGTCGGTGATGCCGCCGGCGCTGTGGGTCGAGAGTTTCACCGTAATGCGTCCCCACGTCACCGACAGATCCGGATGGTGATACGCGGCCTCGGAGACATACCCGATGATGTTCACCAGCATCAGCGTGGTCGGCCAGCCATCCGTCTTGTAGACACGGCGGATCCATCCGTCCTCGAGATACCAGCCGGGGAGTTCCCTCAGCTTCTCGGTGATCTGTGCTTCGTCGTATGTCGGTTCTTTCTTGGCCATAGCTACCTCACATCACCACACCACCGCCGACCAGAATGGCCTGGCCAGTGATGAACGCCGCCGCCGGTGAGGCGAGAAAAATGGCTGCACCAGCGACGTCGTCCGGCGTGCCCCATCGTTCGAGCGGCGTGGCCTCGGCAATCTGGCGATGACGCTGCGCATCGAGACCTTCGCCGAATGACGTCTCAATCCATCCGGGCGCGATCACGTTGACGCGGACGCGCGGCGCGAGCGATCGCGCCAGGGATTTGCTGAACGCGAGGACGCCGCCTTTCACGGCCGCAAACATCTGCGGGTCAGTGCCGGCCATGCCGCTGAGGACATGATCCCAGCTCATATTGATGATCACACCGCCGGCCTCTTGTTCCGCCAGCACTTCGGCCGCGCACCACGAGGCGTGAATCGTCCCGCGCAGGTCTACCGCCAAGAGTAGATCGAGTCGCTGCGAATCGGACAACGACGCGGCAGGTCCGGTCAGGATATCGGCGCCCGCATTGTTGACCCAGGCATCGACGCGACCGAGCGCAGCGCGAACGGCTGGTCCCAGTGCGCGCAGCGAGGCGTCGTTAGACACGTCCAGTCTGATGACGGCGGCACGACGGCCGAGCACGGTGATCGCCTGCTGCACGTCGCGCGCGCCCGTCTCGTTGGTGCGGTACGTGAACGCGACATCTGCGCCAGCGCGAGCGGCGGCCAGCGCGATGGCCTTGCCGATGCCGCTGGACGCGCCGGTCACGAACATTGTGCGCCCGGCCAATGACTGGGAAGGCTCCGTCATCTGACAGGCGATCATATATCCGCGATCTCAATGGACGCGGGGCGCTCTGCTAAAATCCGGCCTCTATGACACGATTACGCATTCATCTGCTGGCCGGCGTGCTCGCCGCCTGCGCCAGCGCAACGACCGCGGCGCAGTGGGCTGAGCATCCGATGAACAACGTCCCGAGGACCAAGGACGGCAAGGTCGATCTCAACGCGCCGCCGCCGCGGGCGGCCGACGGCAAGATCGATCTCTCGGGCTTCTGGTTGCCGACCAATCCGGTAAAGCACCTGCTCAATCTCGCCGCAGATCTGCCGCCCGGCAGCGTGCCGCTGCAGCCGTGGGCCGAAGCCGTTTACAAGGAACGCATCGAGAACAACGGCAAGGATCATCCTGGCGTGCGGTGCTGGCCATCGGGTATCCCCGAGAAGCTGAACATCCCCGACGGCCTGAAGCTGGTTCAAACGCCGGACGTGATGCTCTTCCTGCACGAGTCGCGCACGATCTATCGCCAGGTGTTCACCGACGGACGCAAGCTGCCGCGTGTGCCCGAGGACGCGCAGCCGATGTGGATGGGCTACTCCGTCGGCAGATGGGAAGGCGACACGTTCGTCGTCGAGACGATCGGCCAGAACGGCAGGACGTGGCTCGACATGCGCGGTCTGCCCGGCACCGAAGCACTGCGCGTCGTGGAGCGCTATACCCGGCCATCGATTGGACGTATCTACATCGACGTGACGATCGACGACTCCAAGGCCTACACCAAGCCGTGGGATGTTCGCCTCTCGTGGGATCTCAAACCCGACTGGGAGCTCATCGAGAGCATCTGCGAGGAAAACAACAAAGACGTCCCGCACATGGTCGGCAAATGACGATCCCGTAGACCCGCGAGGCCGACAGCCGGCGCTCTCAGTCGTCGTTGCGATGCTGGTCGCGGTAGAAGAAGTAGTCGGCTTCGTACGGAACGAAGACCCGGCTCCCGACATTGGCAGACTGCGAACACCCGGTCGCCGGAGCGACGCCGCCCACCGTGTTCAGCCGGTGAATGTAGTTCGCCGCCGTCAGCCTTCTGCCTCCTCTCGTTCCGCCCTCGGCTCCAACGACTTCCAGCAGGAGCCACGGGATCGCGCCCGGCGCAACGAAACCGGCATCCGAGGACGTCGCGATTGCCCTTGCCCACACCGCGCTCGAATCGACCGAGTGCTGCCACGTCGCGCGCAGCGTGCCGGCTTCGTCAGGATTGGCGCTGAGGAAATGGGTCATTACCTGCAGGGCGTCATTGTGGAACAGCGTGGCTTGCGGGCCGAACAACGTCCAGGCGAAGCTCGCGCCCGCGGGCAGACAGATGTAGTTCTGAGTACCGTAGGCGTGACCAGCCAGGAAGAGCCTCTGACCTGCAGGCACCGGAATCAGATCGGGCACAGGTGGTGGCGTCTCCCGCTGCGCGTAGGCCGGCTGCGGCAGTATCAAGGCAAGCACCGCAGCGAGGACCGTTGCGCATGCGAACCGCAGTGTTGGAGTGGTGGCTGGTCGGACGGTGAACTTCTTCATCTCATGCTCCTTGGGCGGGATAGAGACTACTTCACATTTACTGAAGACCCGCCTCGACGGATGTCACAAACGCGGTCCGGCTCCGTTCTACCCACAGGAACCAGAGTGACTACGATCGCGGATAGTTGGATGAAAGCCGTTGACCGACCGTTCGCCTCGACATCGACCACTGTCGATCCCCAGGCCGACACGCTGCGGCTGTTTCAGGAACATGGCGCGGCGCTGTATCGCTTCTGCAGAAGCGTGCTGCGCCACACCGGCGATGCCGAGGACGTCGTCCAGGAGACGTTCCTCAAACTGCTCGATCACCTGCAGCACGACGGCGACACCGGCAATCTGAAATCGTGGCTGTTCACCGTCGCGGCAAACGGGTGCCGCGATCGAACGCGATGGCGGCTGCGCTGGCTGCCGTGGAATGCCGAGCGCGATCATCGGACCGTCGACCCGGTTGACGAGGAGGTCCGGCTGAAGCCGGACACTACAAGTGTTGCGCGCAAGGCTCTTCGCAGATTGGCGCCGCGCGATCGTCTGCTGCTCTCGCTCCGAGCGCAGGGACTTTCATACAAGGAGATTGCAGCCGCGTCCGGAATCCGTGAGCAGTCGGTTGGCCGTCTGCTGGCGCGAGCCTTGGATCGGTGGAGGAAACAATGCGTTGCCTGAGTGACGTTGAGGTGCAGGCCGTCGTGGACGGCGAAGCGAGCGACGAGTGCCGCGCGCATGCGAACGCCTGCGAGGCATGTCGCACGCGAGTCGATGAGAGGCGGGGCCAGATGGAAACGATTGCCTCGCTGATCGATGCGGATGGGATGCCGTCAGCGGCACTCGAGTCGCGCCTGCGTCATGCGATGCGTGACGTCGGCGACGTGCGCGGCGCCACTGTGCTCCGGGCGCGCAGACCGTCGGCCTGGCGAAACGTTGGCCTCGTCTCAGCGCTGGCGACTGCGGCCGTGATCGCGCTCTTCGTCTATGGTGTCCTGCCGCGCCTCGGTGCACCAATGACGCTGTCGGCGAGCGAGGTGCTAGGGCGCTCGTTGCAGACCATCTCGAGCGGTCAGGGCGTCGAGCGACTTGAATACGAAGTGGCCATGGACGGCATGACCGATGGTCCAGTGGTGATTCGCCAGGTCATCGATCGTGACAACCCGAATCGCTACAAGGTCGCCTCGTATCGATCGGATGGAACGCTCGCCACCGCAATCAGTCAGGACCCAATGACACAGCAGCGGTCGCAGCTCTTTCATGTCGACGGGACGAATTACATCGTCCGCGTCGGCGCCATCCATACGTCGGTGCTGTCGATCCCGCAGATGGCGCAGGCGCTGGTCGAGACGAGCATCGGCATCATGCAGGCGAAGTCCGACCAGCAGCTGACGATCGAAGACGGGCCGGCTGGGCAGCGATACATTGTCGAGATCCCGCCGGTGATGCCGCAGAATCCCACGGCGACACTCGACCTTTTCAGCGCCCGCGCGGTGATCAGCGGCACGGACTTCAGAATCCAGGAGTTCAACGCCACCGGTACGATCCTGCGGCAGCCGTTCTCGGTCTGGGTGAAGCTGCGCACGCACGAGTACATTGGCGGAGCGGTGACCGCCGAGAGCTTTGCGATTGCACCAGGGCCCGATGATGTCGTGCTCGAAGGTCAGGCGGACGAGGACCCGATCACCGAGCTGATGACGACGGTGCTGCGGGAGCTCGGTCGCGCGCGAGGCAAGTAGCGCGTGGCCGTCGCCGCGATCGAGACGCGAGGGCTGACGAAGTACTACGGCGCGGTCGTCGGCCTCGAGAACCTGTCGCTCGAAGTTGCGCAAGGCGAGGTATTCGGCTTCCTCGGCGCCAACGGCGCCGGCAAGACAACCACCATCCGCATGCTGCTCGATTTGGTGCGGCCGACGAGCGGCACCGCTTCGATTCTGGGGTTCGACTGTTATCGGCAGGGACTCGAGGCGCGCCGCCATATCGGCTATCTCCCTGGCGAGATGCCGTTTTATCCCGAGCTGACCGGCGCCCGGTACCTGCGCTTTCTGGCGTCGCTCGGCGACACGCCACCCACGCCAGCGCGGATGGCGTTCCTGGTGCGCCGCTTCGACGTCAGCGACCTCGATCTCAATCGCCGCATGCGCGACTACTCGCACGGCATGAAGCGCAAGCTCGGACTGATACAGGCGCTGATGACCGAACCGCGCGTGCTGATTCTCGACGAGCCGACGTCCGGGCTCGATCCGCTGATGATCGAAGCGTTCAGCGAGACGATCGATGAGCTCGCGCGATCGGCTCGTACGACGGTCTTCCTCTCGTCGCACATCCTGTCCGAAGTCGATCGCATCTGTCAGCGCATCGGCCTGGTGCGCGGCGGACAGCTCGTGGCCGTGCGCACGCTGAGCGAATTGCGAGCGGCCGCACCGAGGCGCATGACCGTGATGTTCTCGACACACGTGAATGGCGACATGCCCATGCTGCCGGGCGCGACGCTGATCACGCGCGAGCCGACGCAATGGATCCTCGATGTGCAGGGTCCACTCGGCGAGATCATTTCGCGGATCGGACATCTGCCCATCGCCGACGTGCAGCTCGCGGCGTTCACAGTCGACGAAGCGATTCTTCGCCTGCTGGGGCACGTCCAGAAAGATCGGCCCGTCGCAACGGAGCGGCACGTCCAAAAGGACGTGCCCGACAGGGACGTGGCCGCGCCGTGACGACGATGGTTCTGCGATCGCTTGGCCGCGTGCGGATCCTGTCTGCATCGCTCGCGTTGGTGTTGGCGGCACTGCAGCTCTCGATCATCGCGGCTGCGGCGACATTTGTGGACGGCGGCAGCTTCGAACGTCTCGCGCAGGTGGTTCCGTCGTTTGTCATGCAGATGATGGGGCCGGCACTGACATCGTTCCCTGGCATGGTGCTGTTCGCCTACCTCGATCCGTTGATCGTCATGCTGCTGGTGCAGTTCGCGATCTATCTCGCCACAGAACCGGCTGGCGAGGTCGAATCGAATCTCGTCGATCTGCTCCTCGCGCGTGCGATGCCTCGTCACGCGATCGTGAGCCGTACCTTTGTGGTGATGGCCATCGGCACCCTGCTCATGAGCGGCGCGATGCAGGCGACGACGTGGGCGGGGTTGTGGTGGATGGCGCCGCGGGACGTGCCGTGGCCGGCGGCGCGCACGGCGCTCAGTCTCAGCGCGCACATGACGCTCGTCGCCTGGTGCTTCGGTGGCGTGGCTCTG
>DAINQP010000175.1:0-13301 GCA_036742665.1 Vicinamibacterales bacterium
CGGTCGCGACCGGCAAAACGGTCGCGCATCATGTAATACGGGTAGTCGGCATTCTCCTTGATGTAGTCCCACAGTCCGCGCCGTATAGCGGCGCGACCTGGATCGAAGAGGTCAGCCCACGGATTGGGGCGTCCGACGATTGCGTCCGACATCATGATTCCGGCGAGTGTTCCGAAGGTCATGCCATTGCCAGCGAACCCGGTTGCCGCGTACTGGTGATCGGCCATCTTCCCAATGTATGGGAGACCGTCGGGCGTCTCGATCACCTGTCCCGACCATCGATGCGTCAGCTCGATGTCGGGAAGCATGCTCGTCAGGGTCTGTTCCAGACGCCGATAGCAGTCGTTCGTGTCTGCCACCTGCCCCGTCTTGTGATCCTCCCCGCCGAAAATAACGACGTCGTAGTCGCGATGCCGCTCGAGCCTCAGGTAGTGATAGGGATCCGCGGTGTCCCAGAAGAGCGCATCAGGGACGGCTCCCGACCTGACACGGCCGGCGATCGCATAGCTGGTGTACAGCGCGAGCTTCGTTTGAAAGACCGTCGCGCTCATCATCCCCGCGAGGCCAACCAGCGGATTGTGTGTAGCGACGACGATCTCCGCGGCGTGGATCCAGTGGCCGTTTGCCTTCACACTGCGCGGCTCGTCCCGAAATTCCTCTGCCTCGGTATGCTCGAAGATCTGTCCGCCATTCTCACGAATCGCGGCCGCAACGCCGGCAAGGTACTGCCGCGGATGGAACCTCGCCTGATTGTCGAACTGGACGCCAGGTCCACCGATGAACGGGACGTTGCCGATGAATTCGGCATCGAAACCCATTTCCGCCGCGAGCTGCGCGTCGTCGTGCAACGACTTCATCTGTGCGTCGTCGGCGCGTCCACCCGGGGCGTGCAGATACCCGCTGAGCCATTCGAACTCACACGCGATATCGTGCTCGCGAATGATGGTGTCGATTTCGGCGATCGCAGCCAGACCCGCATCCCAGATTGCCTGTGCGTGTGTCTTGCCGAACGTGCGCGACAACTCGCTGAGACGTGTATCGGTGACCATCGTCAGGTGCGCGGTGGTGTGGCCGGTATCGACCGCCGCGCAGCGATCGCGTTCGATGACGACCACGGACTGCCCCGCCGCCGACGCGAGGTAGGCGGTAGTCAATCCGGCGATGCCGCCGCCAATAACGACCACATCGACGGTGAGATCGCGGTCGAGTTTCGTGAATGACGGCAGAGAGGCTGAGTCAGCCCAGTACGGCAAGGTTCCGGCATGAGAGGTTGAGCGTTGCGCCATGGTGATAGTCATCGAAGCAAACCGCCCGCCACGATGAGCCGGAACCGAAACGCTTTGCGTCACGGACGACCGATATGGCTGACTCAAGCGCGCATGGGTTCAGCATCCACTTACCCACGCTTCCGAGGACGAGTCGCATCTGATGTGGTAATTGTCGGCGGCGGGATCACCGGCGCTCTCGTCGCCGCCGCCTTTGCGCGCGAAGGGATTCCAGTCGTTCTCCTGGAAAGCGGTTGCGTAGGGTCTGGCAGCACCGCAGCGAGCTCTGCGTTGCTGCTGCGAGAGCCCGACCGAGGACTGGCGGATCTCGCCACGCGATACGGAGCGGCCGCCAGCCGCAGGATCTGGGAGCTCGGCGACGACGCGGTGCAGGATCTCATTCGCACGCTGCATCGGCATCGCATCGAGTGCGATCTCGTCCAGCGCGACGCCATCTATTACGCAACGAATACTCACGCGCTCCACGACCTGCGCTCCGAGTTCCTGCTCCGGTCGAGGGCTGGCTTTCCGTGTGAGTGGTTAAGTCCGGCCGACGTGCGACGCGCGACCGGCGTTCCTATGCGCGGGGCGATCCGCACGAGCGGCAACGCACAGTTCGATCCCTATAAGGCATGCGTGGGGTTGATGCGCGCCGCTCGGGCAGAAGGAGCCGCGATCTACGAACGGTCGCCCGTGATCCGCATCGTGCACGCCCGCCAGCGTGTGCGCGTCCACATGCGTCACGGCCACATCGATGCCGCGCGCGTCATCATCGCCACCGGCTACGCGACACGACACTTCCGGCCGTTGGCCGGCCGGTTCCGGATGTATCGCACGTACGTCCTCGCGACACGACCGCTGAATGAACGAGAACAGCGCGATGTGGGTCTCGGCAATGTGATGATCTGGGATACGGATCGTCCGTATCACTACGCGCGATGGACACCCGATCGGCGTCTTCTGCTCGGCGGTGCCGATCGGGCAATCCGGCGCGGACAGACGCGAACGCGCGTGTTCACCAGCGCGACGCGAGAGCTGCGCGCCCACTTCGAAGCGCTGCTGCCATCGCTCGGCGACATCGGTATCGAGAGGGCGTGGGAAGGCGTCTTCGCGGTGACCGCTGACAGCCTGCCCTTCGTGGGCCCGCATCGAAAGTACCCCGGGCATCTCTTCGCCCTCGGCTACGGGGGGAACGGAATGACGTTCGGGAGCCTAGCTGCGCGACTGCTCCTCGAACAGTGGCGTGGTGAGCGCACTCCCGATCAGCGGCTCTTCCACTTCTCGCGACTACGGTGATGCCGACGCCACGCGCCGCCACACCTCGCCGCTACGCCGACATCAATGCGGTCGTCGGTGGGTTGCTGCGCGATCTTGCGTACGTGCAGACCTCGCCTCAGCGGGTCTTCGGCTATAAACGCGCCGCCGGTGCCGTACTCTCACTCGAGCGCCCTCTGACCGAGTTGCGACGCTCGAATGGCACGCTGGACAAAATTCCGGGCATCGGCCCGGCCTCGAGCCGCGTCATTCTCGAAGTGCTCGACATGGGGACGTCGCCCACCGTCGAGCGCACGATCGAGTTGAGCGGCCGCGCCGAGGAGATCCACGCGCGCCGCGCGCTGCGGACGCACTTTCTCAGCCGCGCTGAAGTGCTGCGGATCCTGTCTGACGCCGCGTTCGACGGCCCATGTCCTGAGGACTATCACGGCGACCTTCAGATGCATTCGGAATGGAGCGACGGTTCACCCACGCTCGATGAGATCGTCGAGGCATGCGTCGCACGTGGCTACCGTTTTGCGGCTGTGACCGATCACTCCTACGGTCTGAAGATCGCCGGAGGCATGTCGATGGACACCGCGACCGATCAGTGGCGCGCGATCGATCGCCTCAACGCCACAGCGAGCGGTCGCTTCCGTCTGATCCGCGGGATCGAAGCCAATATCGGCACCGACGGTGCTCTCGATCTCTCGGCCGATGAAGCCGCGCAGTTCGAATTGGTGCTTGCAGCCCCTCATTCACGGCTACGGAAGATCGACGACCAGACCGGCCGTCTGCTCGCCGCCATTCGCACACCGCACGTGCACGTCCTCGCGCATCCGCGCGGCCGCATTTCCGGATCGCGCGCAGGTGTGATGGCTCGCTGGGACGAGGTCTTTGCTGAAGCAGCGCACTGCGGCGTCGCGATCGAGATTGACGGCGACCCGGCTCGTCAGGATCTCGATCACACGCTCGCAACGCAGGCCCTGGCCGCCGGATGCCTTTTCGCACTCGACAGCGATGCGCACACCACGCTTCAGTTGCGCTACGCCGAGACTGCCCTGGCGCACGCCCGACTGGCTGGTATTCCTCCGGACCGCATCGTGAACTGCTGGCCCACAGAGCGTCTGCTCGAGTGGCTCGAAAAGGGCCGGTATAAGCCCGACACTACACGGCCCCGCTGACGGTCGAAAAGTTGCAGTGCGTTCGTGATCATGAAAAGCACTACCCACGAACGAAAGGAGCTCGACGAGCACCTTACGGGTGCCGCCGCGGTCGCCAAGGCGCGGGCGCTTCTGCCGAGCTTTCGGACGGCGATGCTGGTGACCAACGGCTCCGAATCCGGCGAGCTCCACATGCGTCCGATGGAGCTGCAGGGTGATCTCTCGACGTTCGGCGGCGCACTCTGGTTTTTCACGGACGATCGCAGCCCCAAGGTCGCAGAGATCGAGCACGACCCCCGCGTGTATCTCTCGTTTCAAAACGAGCAGGAGCAGCGGTATCTGCAGTTGGGCGGCACTGCGTCGCTCGTGACGGATCGCTCCAAGATGCGCGAGTTATTTACGCCAGCGGCGAAGGCATGGTTTCCCGGCGGTGTAGACGATCCGCATCTCGTGCTCATTCGCATCGACGTCACCAACGGCACATTCTGGGAGAGTCCAGGCGGAGTGGTCCATGTCCTCGCGGCGCTCACGAAGTCCGTCGTCACGGGCCAACCAGGCAAAAGCGGTCGCTCGGGCACTATCGACCTCTAGCGTTCGCGACCGTCGGGCGCCTATTGGACCGGCCATTCGGAGGAGTGAAGTCATGACGCACAAGCAATCGGCGTTCGCCATTAGTGGATTAGTTCTCGGCGCGACGCTCGTCGCTCGTCAGCTTCGACGCCTCCGCGCCCTCGACCTGACCGGCCGGGTCGTGCTGATCACGGGCGGTTCTCGTGGTCTGGGATTGTTGATGGCGCGCGAGGTCGGGCATCTCGGCGCGCAGGTGGTGATTGCGGCCCGCGACGAAGCGGAACTGCTCAGAGCCCAACGCGATCTGCAGGCGCACGGCATCGAGACGTCGATTCTCGTCGCCGATGTCGCGACCGAGGCTCAAGCCAAACGCATGATTGAGCAGGTGCTGGAACGCCATGCGCGACTCGACGTGCTCATCAACAATGCCGGCGTGATCACGGTTGGTCCGGTCGATCACATGAACGTGGCGGATTTCGAAGAGGCCATGGCGACGCACTTCTGGGGGCCGCTCCATACGATGCTCGCGGCCATCCCCCACATGCGCGAGACCAGCGGCGGCCGAATTGTGAACATCTCGTCAATCGGCGGCAAAATCGGCGTGCCGCATCTTGCCCCGTACTGCGCCAGCAAGTTCGCTCTGACCGGCGTCTCGACATCGCTCAGGACCGAGCTCGTGCGCTACGGGATCCTCGTGACGACCGTCTGTCCGGGTCTGATGCGCACAGGATCGCCCTTCAACGCCTGGTTCAAGGGACGTCACCGTGCCGAGTTCGCATGGTTTGCGATCGCAGACTCGATGCCGCTGCTCTCGATTGATGGCCGCCGCGCCGCAGCACAGATCGTGGATGCGATGCGCCACGGCGACGCCGAGCTCGTCGTCTCGTGGCCGGCACGTCTGGCGGTGGCGGCCGAAGCGCTTGCGCCAAACACGCTGGCGAAGGCCATGACACTCGTGAATCGCGTTCTTCCAGCGCCGACAGGAATGCTCGGAAACGAGAGCCACACGGGGTGGCAGAGTGGATCGCGATGGGCACCGTCGCCGCTCACGCGCTTGTCGGAGCGCTCGGCCGCCGAGAACAACGAGGTGCCCCAGCGGCCGTAGCAGGTCCTTGGTCCTCGTCCTCAGTGCGGCTTCATCACGACCTTGATGCAGCCGTCCTCTTTTTCGCGGAACGTCTTGTACATGTCGGGCGCCTCCTCGAGCGAGACGCGATGCGTGATGATGAACGAGGGATCGATCTCGCCGCGCTCGATCCGCTGCAAGAGCAGCGGCATGTACTTGTGCATATGGGTCTGACCCATTTTCAGCGTCAGCCCTTTCGCGAACGCCGCACCCAGCGGGAATTTGTCGAGCCATCCTCCGTAGACGCCGGGGATGGAGACGATGCCGCCCTTGCGGCACGCGCTAATCGCCTCGCGAAGCGCATGCGGCCGGTCGGTGGCCATATACAGCGAGGTCTTCGCGCGGTCGTACCACGCATCGAGTGTCGTTCCATGTGATTCGAGCCCCACGGCGTCAATGCAGGCGTCCGGCCCCTGCCCGCCAGTCATCTCGCGCAATGCCTCGTAGACGTCCACCTGCTCGTAATTGAGTACCTGCGCTTTTCCGCGCGACGCCGCCAGGGCGAGCCGCTCCGGGAAGCGATCGATGGCAATGACGCGCTCCGCCCCGAGCAGATAGGCGCTCTGGATCGCGAACTGCCCCACCGGGCCGCAGCCCCAGACGGCAATCGTGTCGCCGGGCTTGATCTGGCAGTTGTCGGCGGCCATGTAACCGGTTGGGAAGATGTCGGAGAGGAACAGCACCTGCTCGTCGGTCAGCGAGTCCGGCACCTTGAGCGGTCCGACGTCGGCGAATGGCACTCGTGCGTACTCAGCCTGACCGCCGGGATAGCCGCCATACATGTGCGAGTAGCCGAACAAGCCGGAGCCGGAGAATCCGTATAGCTTCTCTGCCATCCAGGCGTTCGGATTCGAGTTGTCGCAGAGCGACCACAGTTGTTCCTTGCAGAAGTAGCAGCGGCCACACGCAATCGTGAACGGGACGACCACGCGATCGCCGACCTTCAAGCGATTGTTCTCGCGCCCGACCTCAACCACCTCGCCCATGAACTCGTGCCCGAGCACATCGCCCTTTTCCATCGTCGGAATGAATCCACCGTAGATGTGAAGGTCGGACCCGCAGATCGCGGTGGATGTCACCCTCACGATCGCATCGCGCGGGTTGAGGATCTCGGGATCGGGGACGGTGTCGGTGCGGATGTCTTCCTTGCCGTAGTAGCAGACGGCCTTCATATGATCGGCTCCCCGATACTCGTGCGCGGAATCTCGCCCGCTTCGAGCACCCATTTCAAACGCCGGAGATCCTCGCGAACGGTCTGCGACGGCTCGCGTCCGAAGATGCGGGCCAGAAAGGCTCCCGCACGTCCGGCCGGCGGCTCGTACTGCAGATGCACGGAGATCTCCGTTGCGTCGCCGCCGCGCACCGGCCTGAAGTTCACCGATCCTGCAGTGACGACGTCGGAGTCGGGGAGCGACCGCCAGCCGATCACCTTGCTGTCCACCTCATTGATGATCTCGGCGTCCCACTCGACGCCCAGGTCAGCGGGTCCACACGCGACCCAGTGCGAGCGCCCATTGCCGAGGTCAGTGACCTGCTCGAGATGAGTGAAGACGCGCGGCAGGTTCTCGAGCTGGCGCCAGAACGCGTACACCCCTGACACCGGCCGTTCGATCCGCACGGCTTCACGGACATGGATACCACGATGCCCGGCGAGCGCGCTGCGCGTGTCGCCATTCTCAAAGGGCCATTTGCCAGCCAGAGTTCGATAGGCGAACGGTGTTGCGGCGGCCGCCGCGAGGGCAAGGCCAGGAACACTGCGACGGCTGAAGCCGTACGCCAGGACTGCTGTGGCGGCGGCGAGACTGGCCCAGCGCTCAATCTCGCGAATGTCACTCGCCGGGTGTTCAACATCTGAGCGAGACAGTTCCATCGTGGCCATGCAGTACCTCGTGAGTAGGGGCGATGCACATACATCGCTGTCGCGTGACGAAGCACGCGACGTACCACGTGCGCCCCGCGCGAGCACAGCGATCCGCGTGGCGCGCGGCGTGCTTGAGTCGCCGGTTGTGTCTCTACGTTCCACATCGACGGTCGTCCACTCGCCACGTGTGGGTTGTTCGGGATGGAACTACAAGTCATGGCGCGGGCGGTTCTATCCGCCTGATCTGCCAGTCGCACGGTGGCTGGAGTATTACGCGACGCGATTCGACACAGTGGAGATCAACAACTCGTTCTACCGGCTTCCAGATCGATCGACGTTTGCCAGTTGGCGCACACAGGTCCCGTCGGCGTTTCTCTTTGCAGTGAAGGGCAGCCGCTTTCTCACGCACATGAAGCGCCTGCTTGATCCAGACGAGCCGATTCAGCGACTGTTCTCGAGCGTCTACGGTTTAGGACGACGGCTCGGTCCGGTCCTCTATCAACTTCCGCCGACGCTCGCGATCGACCTGCCTCGTCTCGATCGCTTCCTGCGGGCATTGCCGCGAAGCTCGAGCGGAACACGTCTGCACGTCGTGGAATTCAGGCATCCGTCCTGGTACGTCGCCGATACATTCGAGCTCCTCACACGGCGGCGCGTAACTCTGTGCGTGCACGACAAGCTCGGATCCGCCATCAACGAACCAATGGTCGGGCCATGCGTGTATGTTCGCTTTCATGGCACGAGCGGCCGCTACCATGGAAGCTACTCACGTCGGCAACTCGACCGGTGGGCGCATGTCCTGGCCGAACAGATACACGGTGGCCGTCGTGTTTTTGCCTACTTCAACAACGATCCGGAAGCGGTGGCGACAGCCAATGCGCTCACGCTGCGCGAGATGCTGGAGAGGCTGCGCTGATCGGCATGCACACTGGCACATCCACTGCATGACTCGTTTGTTGGCCCCGGCAACGCGGGGATGGCCTGCCAAAGTAGGTAGCCGACCACACCTCATCTGGAGGTTCGGCGTCGATCTATGCAGTCATTTACCGATCCGGTCTCCCTGCGCCACCTCGCGCGCGTCGTCGAATCGTCCGACGACGCGATCGTCAGCAAAGACCTAAACGGGATCATCACCTCGTGGAATCGCGCTGCAGAACGAATGTTCGGATACTCGGCAGAGGAGGCCATCGGGCAATCCATCCGCGTCATCATTCCGGCCGACCGCCAATCTGAAGAGGACATGGTCCTCGGACGGATCCGGTGCGGCCACGCGGTCACGCAATTCGACACGATTCGTCAACGGAAAGACGGCACACTCATTCCGATCTCGCTCACTGTCTCTCCCATCCATAACGACGCCGGCCAGGTCATCGGCGCATCCAAAATTGCCCGTGATCGCACCGAGCTCGAGCGAGCAGCAGTCGCCGGAAACCAGCTTGCGGCGATCGTCGCCTCGTCCGACGATGCCATCGTCAGTAAGGACCTCAACGGCATCATCACCTCATGGAATCACGCCGCGGAACGCATGTTCGGGTATCCGGCCACTGAGACCATCGGCCGATCCATTCGCATGCTGATCCCTCAGGAACTTCAGAGCGAAGAGGATGTGGTGCTGGCCAAGATCCGCGCCGGCGAGAAGATCGACCATTACGAGACCGTGCGGCAGCGCAAGGACGGCACGCGCCTCGACGTTTCGTTGACGGTCTCACCGATTCGAAATCAGAGCGGCGAGATCGTCGGCGCATCGAAGATCGCGCGCGATATCACCGAGCGGACACGCCTGCTGGCGGCGGCGCGCGAACATGGCGCGAACACGGAAAAACTGAACGAGGTCGGCGCCATCGTCGCCTCGACGCTCGATCGCGAGACCATCGTACAGAAGGTGACCGACATTGCGCGCGAGCTGACACACGCCGAGTTCGGCGCGTTCTTCTACAACGTCACCGACCCCGAAACTGGCGACGCCTACATGCTTTACACGCTCTCGGGCGCGCCACGCGAGGCGTTTGCGAGCTTTCCTCACCCGCGAGCCACGGCGTTGTTTGCCCCGACGTTCCGCGGCGAGGGACCCGTGCGAATCGCCGACGTGAAACAGGATCCGCGTTTCGCGCAGAACCCGCCGTACTACGGCATGCCACCAGGCCACTTGCCGGTGCGCAGCTATCTCGCTGTTCCAGTGAAGGGACTCGCTGGCGATGTGATCGGCGGTTTGTTCTTTGGCCACTCTGCGGTCGATGTCTTCACCGAACAGCACGAGCGGCTCGCAGTCGGCATCGCCGCCTGGGCGTCAGTCGCGCTCGAGAATGCCCGTCTCTACGCCGACGCACACGCCGCGAATCGGATGAAAGACGAATTCCTGGCGGTGCTCTCGCACGAGTTGCGCACCCCTCTGAATGCGATCGTCGGCTACTCTCGATTGCTGCGCGCCGGCATGCTGCCGCCCGATAAAGCCGCGCGCGGACTCGAGACGTTGGAGCGCAACGCAGTCTGGCTGACGCAGATCGTGGAAGACGTGCTCGATGTCTCGCGCATCGTCTCAGGAAAGATTCGCCTCGACGTGCAGCCTGTGGAGCTGCCGCTCATCGTTGACAATGCCGTCGCGACGATCCAACTGGCCGCCGATGCCAAGGGCGTACGCGTGCAGACGATCATCGACCCGCGCGTCGGTCCGGTCTCCGGTGATCCGAGTCGTCTGCAACAGGTGGTCTGGAATCTCGTCTCGAACGCCGTCAAGTTCACGCCGAAACATGGCCGCGTTCAAGTGCGGCTCGAACGCGTGAATTCGCACGTGGAGGTCGTGGTCAGCGATACCGGCGTTGGCATTCGGCCGGACTTTATTCCTTATGTGTTCGAACGATTCCGCCAGGCGGATTCAGGCCCGACGCGCAAGACCGGCGGGCTCGGCCTCGGCTTGGCGATCGTTCGTCACATCATCGAAATGCACGGCGGCACCGTAGATGCGGCGAGCGAAGGCGAGGGCAAAGGCGCCACATTTCGTGTGCGGCTGCCATTGATGATCGTGCAGCCTGGCCAGATTCAGATCCCGCGCGAGCATCCGCGGACCGAGCGGCGCGACGTCATGAATGGTCTTGGCGACCTGCAGGGCGTCCGCGTGCTGGCCATCGATGACGAAGAGGACGCATTGACCTTGTTGCGCGTCGTCCTCGAAACTGCCGGCGCCGATGTCACGACGATCGGATCGCCACTCGTGGCGCTGGAGCGAATCGTCGAGTGCAAGCCGCACGTCCTCATCGTCGATCTGGGAATGCCGGAGATGGACGGCTTCGAGCTGATTCGGCGCGTTCGAGCCTCCGTCGATCCGGCGATTCGCAACGTGCCGGCTGCAGCACTGACCGCGTTCGCGCGTTCGGAGGATCGCACCAAGGCGCTGCGGACCGGATTCCACATGCATCTGTCCAAACCGGTCGATCCCGGCGAACTGGTCGCATCAGTTGCGACCCTGGCCAGGCGCGTCAGCTCTCAGCTTTAGCGTGCTACACTTAGCAATTCGTCGGGGCGTGGCTCAGTCTGGTAGAGCACTCGGTTCGGGACCGAGGGGTCGCTGGTTCGAATCCAGTCGCCCCGACCATCACAATTCGGCAATGGCCTTCAAGCGTGGCTTGTGGGCCATTGCTTTTACGCCATGCCCATTTACGAATACGCCTGCCGAGGCTGCGGCCACGAGTTCGAGCAGTTGATTCGCACCGGGGACACCGCGGCGTGCCCGTCCTGCAAGGGACAAGATCTGGAACGACTGCTGTCCCATATCTCGGTCAGCTCCGACCACACACGCAAGTCCAACTTCGACAAGGCTCGCGCCAAGGCGAAGTTAGTCCAGCGGGATAAGGACGTGGCGCAGGCAGAGTACGAGAAGAAGCACCGAGAAGAGGGACATTAGGTGCAGCTGCCGCCTTCGCGCGCCGCGCTACGGCGCCCAAGGAAGCCGTACACTACATCGATGCGGTCTTGTTGACCAGCGTGAGACCCTCGACGTACGCCAGCGTGTCGTAGGCGGTCATGTCCGGCTGCAGCGGCGTGATGGAGATGTAGCCGTCGCGCACGGCTTGATAGTCCGAGCGGTCGTGCGGCTCCCACTCGTTCTCACCTTCCTCAATCCAGTAGTACGGCTTGTGTCGCGGGTCCATGCGCTCGCTCACGGTGGTGACGTGATTGCGCTTGGCCTGCACGGTCACCCGAAAGCCTTTGTTCGGGCCTCTGGGTGTATTGATGTTCAGCAACGTGAACTTCGGCAGCCCCTGTTCCAGTACCGCCTGAGCCACGATCGCTGCCGCTTCAGCCGACGGTCCGAACTCGCACTCGTCCTTCACGCGCTGCGTGGAGACGGCAATGCTATGAATCTCGAGCAGCGCGCCCTCAAGCGCTCCCGATACGGTCCCCGAATAGGTCACGTCGTCGCCAAGATTCCAGCCTTTGTTGATGCCCGACACGATCAGGTCCGGCTTGCCCTTGAGCACGTGCGTGATCGCCAGGTTCACGCAGTCCGTCGGGGTCCCGTCCACCGCAAACACGTTCGGGCCGATCACATCGATCCGCAGCGGACGACGGAGCGTGAGGGCGTGGCCGATGGCACTGGCCTCCTGAATAGGGGCGACCACCGTCACATCGCCGAGCGGCGCGAGCGCACTGGCCAGCGCCTTAATCCCCTCCGAGTGCACACCATCGTCGTTGGTTACAAGAATACGAGGCATTAGAACGATCGATCCTATCAGGACTTCGCGGTTGCGATCCGTTGACCCCGATCAGGCAAGCGAACAACGAGCAGGAGCACCGCGGCCGCAGCAGACAACGCCGAGCCCATGGTGAACGCCGCCGCGGAACTCACGCGATCGTACACGAAGCCGAACGCGATGCTCGCGACCAGCATGCCCACGCCGAGCACGCCGTAGTAAAGGCCGAACGATGTGCCCCGCTGGTACGTCGGTGTGAGATCGGCGACAAGCGCCTTCTCCGCCCCTTCCGCCAGAGCGAAATGCACGCCGTAGATCAGAAACAGCGTGACGAACGCGACGGCGTTCGTCACGAGCGCGAAGCCGAGGTAGACAACGCTGTAGATCGCCCAGCCGATCGCGATCACATAACGGCGTCCCAGTCGATCGGAGAGTCCCCCACCCCACGTCGAGAGCGATGCCTTGACGACGTGATGCGCCGCCCATAGCAGCGGCAGGAACGTCGCCGACCCCATCGCATCGGCCAGGCGGAGCAGCAGGAACGCGTCGGCGGAGCTTCCCAGACTGAAGAGAAGAATGATGCCCAGCACTGAATACAACTCCCTGGGCAATCGCACCGAACGTGTGTCGCCCAAGGCGGAAGCAGAGGCGGATTCGGATCGCTGGGAGCCGGCCGCGCCCACGCTGGAGGTCGAGGCGGGTTCTTCGACCCGAAAGAGCGTGGCGACAGCCAACGCGCCCGGAATGGCCGTCAGCGCGAAGAGCAGCCGATACTGCCCTGGGAAGAAGGCCAGCAACACCGTCGCGATAATCGGGCCCACAACGGCGCCGGTGTGATCCATGGCGCGGTGAAAGCCGAAGATGCGCCCGCGAGATGACGCCTCGGCATGTGCCGCAAGCATGGCATCGCGCGGGGCGCCGCGAATGCCCTTGCCAGTTCGGTCCAAAGCACGAATCGCCAGCACCTGCGGCCACGACGAACTCAGTGCGATCAGCGGCCGCGCCAACGACGACAAGGTGTAACCGAGGATCACAATCGTCCGGCGCTCCCCGCGGCGATCGGACACCCATCCGGACGCGATCTTCAGCAGGCTATTGACGCCCTCCGCCACGCCCTCGATGATGCCGAGCGATGTCGCGCTCGCGCCGAGCACGCGCGACAGATAGATCGGCAGCAACGGATAGATCATCTCCGTTGCAGCGTCGGTGAACAGGCTGGCCCAACCAAGCAGCCTGACGGGACGAGGAATCTGGCGGTGCATTCGCGCGCTAATAGACTGTCCGCGCCGCCTGTGTGCCCTTGGACTCGAACGACAAACGCGGATGCGTTCGGGCGCTGGTGAGGACGAGGCTGGCGGCGAGTTCACCAGCGAC
>DAINQP010000176.1:0-13221 GCA_036742665.1 Vicinamibacterales bacterium
GGTGAATTTTATTGCGTTCAGCCGATCACGGCCTTCGTCGCTGAGGCGAGAATCTCGGCGATCCGGTGAAGCGTGGCGTCTGGTATGACAAAAGGAGGGGCGAGTACGAACACATCGCCGCGAACGCGACTGAAAAGCCCGCGCGCTATGGCTTCGGCGTGAATGCGCGCGCCCACCTGCTCTTCCGGCGCAAACGGTGCCTTCGTCACGCGGTCTTTGACGAACTCCACCGCGCACATCAGCCCCTTGCCACGAATCTCACCGACGCACGGGTGATCTCCGAGGCGTGAGCGCAGCGCTTCGAGGAGCAATGCGCCCTTGCGCGCCGCTTCGGCAACGAGATTCTCCTCCTCGATGATTTGCAGCGTACTCAGCGCCACGGCGCAGCCTACCGGATGCGCGCTGTAGGTATACGCGTGCATCCACGGGCCAGGCGCCTCGTCGAGTGAGCGTGCGATCGCGTCGCTCACTCCCACGCCGCCAAACGGGAAATAGCCCGACGTGATCCCCTTCGCAAACTGCATGATGTCGGGCGCAACGCCCCAGTGCTCGAGTCCAAACCACTTCCCTGTTCGCCCGAAGCCGGTGATGACTTCGTCGGCCGCGAACAGCACGTCGTGTTGATCGCAGATCTCGCGGATGCGCGCGAAGTAATCGTCGGGCGGAACGATCACGCCACCGACGCCGATCACGGGCTCGGCGAGAAACATCGCAATGGTGTCGGCACCCTCGCGACTAATCGCCTCCTCCAGCGCGCTGGCCGACAACGAAGGCACGTGCACGAACCCCGGCACGCGCGGCTCGAACTGCGGCCAATAGCCGGCGATCCCCGTCGCGCTCATCGCTGCGAGCGTCGTGCCGTGGTAACCGAGCTCACGCGAGATGACCTTCGTCTTGCCAGGCCGGCCACGCCGTTTCCAGTACGACCGCGCCACCTTGATCGCCGACTCGTTCGCTTCGGCACCGCCCGATGTGAAGAAGAACCGATTGATGTTCGGATACGTCAGCCGGCCAAGCCGCTCGGCCAGCTCGATCGCTCGTGGATTCGAGCTGCCCGCATAGCCGGAGGCATAGGCGAGTGTCGCCATCTGCTCGCGTGCGGTATCGGCAAGCTCGCGGCGACCGTGACCGAGAACGACGTTCCACAGGCCGGCCAGGCCGTCGATGTATTCGTTGCCGTCGGCATCCACGAGCATCGCGCCGTCGCCGCGGACCCATACACGACCGGCCCGCTGAACGGCCGGATCATGCTGCGGATGAATGAGCGACGCGAGGTCGCGGGAAAGCAGTTCGTCCACGGTGCACGAATTGTATCCACGGGTGCACGGTTCTTCGAACAACCCGCCTCGTCCCCTTGAAAACCAGCGCGGAACAACGCATCATGCCGACACTCCATCCCCAGTAAAGACGGTTTGACCACGCGCCGATAAGTGTTCGTCCATGTCGGTCCACGTCCGGGCCCTGCACGACGTGAGCTATTCAAGCGGGAGTGTTGAATGAAGACCAGAAAGAGTCTCGCATTGTGGAGAAATGTGCTCGTTCTCGCGCTCGCCGCCGCCGCCGTGGCGTTCATTGGAAAAACGCCAGCACTCGAGGCACAGGGCCGGCCGGATCTCGAAGCGCTGCACCATCGGATGCGGCCATTGTTCGAGACACCGGGCGTCGTCTTCACTGACGCCGACGAGACGAGCGGAAGGCTGGTGGTCGGCGTGCTCAATCGCGGCGTCGAAGGACAGGTCCGCGGCCGGCTTCGCGCGCTGGGAGTGGACAGTCAGTCCGTAGACGTCGTGGAGACGGAGCCGATCATCGCCCTAGCTACGACGACGCTGCGCGACAGGTCGACGTCGATCGTCGGTGGCCTGCAGATCCGGTTCTCTCAATATCTCTGCAGCCTGGGCTTCCCCGCCATCAGGGGCGACCAGCGAGGCTTCGTCACCGCGTCCCATTGCAGCGACCAACAGGGTTCAGTGGACGGAACCGCCTATTACCAGCCGTTGGACCAGGTTTCGCAGGACCTGATAGGGACAGAGATCGCGGACCCGGCCTACGTGCGCGGCATCGGCAAAGACTGCCCGAGGGTCCGACGTTGCCGTCAGTCCGACGCGAATTTCAGCTCCGAAGGTCCGCGGGGGGTGGCGGTCGGCAAAATCGCGCGAACCACCGGGCTCGGCTCCTTGACAATCGATTCCGTAAATCCGACCTTCACCATAAACGGGGAGGGCGAGGCCCACAAAGGGGCATTCGTTAACAAGGTCGGACGAACAACCGGCTGGACTCGCGGCACCGTCTCCGCTGAATGCGTGGACACCAGCGTCCAAGGGTCAACCATTGTTTTGCTGTGCCAGACATTTGTGACCAGCAGCAGCGGAGTGATCGTCCAAGGTGGCGACAGCGGTTCACCCGTCTTCGGCGACCCGAGCGGCGGTAACGTGACGCTCCTCGGCGGCCTCTGGGGCGGTAATCAATCGGGCACGCAGTTCGTGTACAGCCCGATTGCCAACATCGAAGCCGAGCTCGGCGGCCTGACCACGCAGTAAGCCGATCGCGTCCACCACGTTACGTGGTGAGGTGTCTCAGCTTGTCGGGATTCCTCACCACGTAAATCGCCGTCACCACATCCTCCTCGAACTCGAACGCGGTCGTCTGCACCAACCCATTCGGGTTGACGATAAACAAACCAGGCAGACCGTTGACCATCTCGAACCGCACCGACATGTCGTCGGTAAAACCTTTGCGGACGGTGCCGGCCAGGAACGCCGCCACTCGATTGGCGCCTTCGATGACGTTGAGCGCCGCTTGTATCTTGCCGCCAGCGTCGATGACGAGGCGCGCGTCGCTCGCGAGCATGCGCGTGAGGGTCTCAATGTCGCCCGACCGTGATGCGGTGATGAACGCCGACAGCAGTTCCGCATATTTCGGATCGATCGCGCTCGACGTCCGTCGCGGCGGCGTCACCCCCTTCGGACGCGCCTCTTTCACCCGCGTCCTCGCCTGGCTCGCCAGCTGACGGCACGCCGTTTCGTTTCGACCGAGCGCCGCCGCAACTTGCGAAAACGAATAATCGAAGACGTCGTGCGGCAGGAACGCCGCACGCTCGAGCGGCGAAAGTCGATCGAGCGCCAGCAGCAGCGCCACCGACAGATCCTCGCGCCAGCTCGATCTGCGCGTCGGGCGCGAGCGATGCCGTATCGGTGATCAAGGCGCCGGTGAAGCGGCCCGTCTGGGTTCGAACAGTCGGCTCACAACCCGCCGTTTGAAGAACCTGGGTTGTCAATCAAACACTGATCGACCTGCTCAAGCCGGGCAAAACGACAGACAAACCGAGTGAGGCTGGGTCATGAATCGTTATCTGGCGTCTCTTGCACTGCTATTGTTCATGGTGCCGTGGCTCGTTGCGGCGTCGACCTGAACCAGGTTTTCGGCTTTCGGCTTTGCGTCTGTCAGCGTCCGTCGTTTGTCCATGCGCGCAACTGCAAGCGCTGCAGTTCAGCGCTGTGCCGCGGGTCGCTCTGCAGGTTCTCGATCAGGGGCGAAAAGTAGTTGAAGGGCGACGCGCCATGGTCGTACGCCTTGGCCTGCCAGTCCAAGGCTCGGTCGATCTCGTTTGACCCTGCATGGATGTACGCGAAGCAATGAGGTGGGACGTATCTATGACCGGCAAGATGGTCGAGCTGCTCGACAATCTGACGCACCTTGTCGGTCGCGCCACTCCTCGCGTAATAGTGCCCGAGTATGCCGAGATAGAACGGTGCGCCACCTGACATCGATACGGCCCGCTCACCGATCGTCACGGCCTCGGCCAGTCGTCCCTGTAGGGCACGACACATGCCGTTCACGTGAATCGCGAGGATGAAATTCGGATCGATTTCAAGGCTCTTCTCGCATTCCGCGATGGCCTCGTCATAGCGCTTCGCCAGGTATAACGTGTGAGCCACGCCCCCATTGACGAGCGGCGACAGCGGTTCCGACTCCTGTGCCGTTCTGGCCTGATCCATGGCGCCGGCGATATCACCCTGCAGCACCATGAGCCACGACCAGTAGATGCGGGCCATCGTCTGACTTGAATCCAGCTCCAGCGCGCGCGTGAACTGGCGCGTGGCTTCAGCCCAGTCCCAGTCACCCAGACTGACCAAAGCCACCGACGTGTGGGCCTCAGGCAAGTCGGGGTCGATCGCGAGCGCCCGTTTGGCCGCCACCAGCGCGCGCGCAAATGCGAGGCGCGGCCGTTGCAGTGAATAGAACCCGATCATCGCGTAGGCATCCGCCACTCCGGCGTGGGCCAGCGCGTAGCCGGCATCCTCCTGAATGGCTTGCTGAAAATGTTCGAGTGCAGCCTGGAGACCGCCGTGGTATCGCCGCAACCAGTAGAACCGTCCTTTCAGGTACGAGAGATACGCGCGCTGGTTGTCCGTGTACCGTCGGATCAATGGTTCCCGTGAAATGCCTGTCACGCTGACCTTCAGCCGGTCGACGACGCTCTGAGCGATCTCCTCCTGAACGGCGAAGACATCCGCCACATCCCGGACGTAGCCTTCCGACCAGAGATGACAGCCGTCTTCGGCGCTGACCAGCTGCGCCGTGATCCGCACGCGTTCGCCTGCCTTGCGAACCGTGCCTTCCAGCACCGCCTCCACCTCGAGCTGCCGACAGATGCTCCTGATGTCGGTGTCGGTCTGCTTCAGACCGAACGATGACGTTCTCGACGCGACACGCAGGCCCGCCACTTTGCCCAACGCCGTCAGGATCTCCTCAGCGAGTCCATTGCAGAAGTAATCGAGGTCCTGATCGGGCCCGAGACTGACGAACGGCAGCACGGCCATCGACGGTATTTCGGCACGCCGTCTGGCCGGGATCATCCGAGTGACGGAGGCCGTGTCGAGCTCAAGCGAGTTGACCAGGTCCTGCAGCAGGGCGCCACAGCTTCGGTAACGTCTGGCGCGATCACGCTCCAACGCACGTTCCACCACGCGAGTGAAGCTCTCTGGCAACTCGGGCCGCCGATCCGACAGCGGCGTCACGTCCTCGCGTTCGTGTGCCGACGCGATCTCGTAAATGGTCTCGCCCTCCACCGGATATTGCATCGTCACCAGGTGATACAGCACGACCCCCACGCTGTACACATCGCTGGCGATCATGGCCGGGGCACCACTGAAAATTTCGGGAGCCGCATAGACCGGCGTACCGATGATCCCTTGTGCCATTCTGGATGGATCCGAGCGAACCTCGCCAGCCCCAAAATCCATCAACACGATGCGGCCGCCTGCTTCACGCATCACGTTGTGGACCTTGATATCGCGATGCAGGAGCCCCGCCTTGTGTACCGCTGCCACGGCGCGACACAAGTCGATCCCGATGAGCGCCGCTTCCTGTGCCCCGAGTACACCCCGAACCGCCAGAACTTGCCTGAGCGTCAGACCTTCGATGAGGTCCATCCAGAGCCCCACCGCCTCGTCGTGCTGATCCACGCCGTATACGGTGACAACATTCGGATGGCGCACTCGGGCCAGCAGCCGCGCCTCCCGAATCACGGACGCAGACTGGTCGGCACTTCGCAGAATCTTCAGCGCAACTTCTCGCTCGAGGCTGGGATCCCACGCAACGTGCACGGTGCCGAAACGCCCGTGGCCGATGGTCCTGCGGATCTCCAGAGGCCCCCATGTGAGTCGTGCGAAGGGCGGAACATCCGAGTCAAAGGCTGATGCCGTCGCCCAACCGCTATCCGACGGGGAGGGTTGACTGCCCTGTCTGTTCTCCGTGCGTTTGGCGGACTCGACGACCGGTCTCAGGGAGATCGCCGCTCTCGAGCGAACCCGCTCGGATTTGCTGCTGTTCTGAAGAATGGAACCCAGCGCATCCTTCAGCGCGTCGTCCATGATCGAGGAGTCGCCGGCGAGCTCGGCGGCCAAAAGGAGGTCGGTCTCGGAGGCGTGATCATCCCGAAGGATGTCGAGCAAGTTCTTACGAATATCGACAGGCCAGTCCCGGGGCGGCGATTCTTTCAGGGCTCTCAAATCCATCGGCCGAGCCTCTCGCGGTCAATGGCCCATTCTAGTCCCTGCGCCGCCGCCCCACGACGACGGCCGACCATCGTCGTCTTGCCCGAGGCAACGTCTCGTGCTTTATCGCTTCAGCGATACCGCTGCTCTCACGATGTGTGCGCGCATCATGCCTGCGCGCCGTCCGCGATCACGGCGTGGTTCGGGCTCCGGCCGGTCCGATCAGCCTCCGCTCTTCGAGCTACGGCGGTCCGCCGTAGCCTTGGCGCAAGGCAGAATGGACCGGCCCTACCGCTCGGCAGGCAGCACGAACACGAACCGCTGGCCATCTTTGCTGATGTACCTCGTCGTGCCGAGATCGCCCTGCGCATCGCCAGGTACTTCAAATAACACTGTCGGCGAGCCCGTCTGCACATTGGGTGAGGTCGAGACGTCCACGGCCATCAGCTTGAGATCGGGCTCGGCGTCCATGAAGTACAACTCGCGGCCATCGGCGCGCCAGACCATCAAGCCCCCGGCGCCATCCTTCGACACGCGATGCTTTGTGTCGCCGACCGCCGCACCGGTTGCCGGATCGAACGGACGCACGTAGAGCTCGAAAGCCTCTGTCTCGTTCGATGTGAACGCGATCAATCGTCCATCGGGCGAGAGCACGCCGCCATTCACCACGAACTCCTCGCGCGACAGCTCGATCGCTTTGCGCGTCTTTGCATCGCCCGCCATCGGCACGACGAGGATGACGCCGCCCGAATTGAACAACAGATGCTGGCCGTCCGCCGAGATATCTCGCAGATTCACCGGCGCGCCAGGGTCGTAGCGGTAGATCAACTCCGCATCGCCGGTTCCATCCGCCGCCTTGCGGTAGATCCCCTGATAGCCGCCCGCACGCGCGGACACGTAGTAGATCTGCTTGCCGTCCGGTGACCACAGCGGCGCGAAGTCTGGCGGCGCGTCATTGGTGATCGGCGTGGTCTTGCCCGAAGCGATGTCCACGACCCAGATGTCGGATCGTCCACCCGGCGCGAAGGTATCGAACCATCTGGTTGCGATGCGCGTGCCGTCTGGTGAGAGTGCGGTCTGCCCGTAGCGACCAATCGGCCCGACTCGCCGCAGCATTTTGCCCTGGCGATCGAACAGTGCGAGCTGAGAGGTCGGGTCCGTTGGAGGTGACGCGCCCTTTGGCGCCACCGAGTACACGACGCGCTGACCATCGCGCGCCACGTTGCCCCACCACAAGCCAATACCCTGCGCGTCGTTGGTCGCGTCAGGAACGGTGAAGAGCGCGCGTGGCGTTCCCAGTGCCACCGCCGGCGACGCAGTGACCTCGACCGCCATCACCGCATGCTTGGGCGCGAGGTAGTACAGCTCTCGCGCGTCCTGCCTCCACGACACGGCCAGACCCATTCCGAAGCTCGGGTCGCCCTTCACCTGCTGTGCGGTCTCACCTGTCTTGCCGGCGGCGAGGTCCAGTGTCCTGACGTAGATGCCTTGCTTGGGCGACTCGGCCGACTCGGTAGACTGGTACGCCATCAGGCGACCATCGGGCGAGATGCGTGCGCTGTTGATCGGAAGGTCGGACTTCATGATCTCAATGGGCTTCGGTTCCGGCGTCAGTGGCAGCGCAAACAACCGATTCCCTGCGAGCTGTTGCGAGTAGTAGATCAGGTATTTGCCGTCCGGCGACCAATCAGTGAGCGACAGGCCGAAGCCAGGCAGCTGGAACACCACTTCTTCCTTGCCGGTACCGTCGCTACCCACTCGATAGATCAGCTCCTGATTGATCTTGCGGACGTGATACGCGACCTGGCGTCCGTCAGGCGACCAGACGAGTCCGGTCACCACATCTTCAGGCTGGTTCGCCGCGAGTTGGGTGCTCTTGCCGTTGTTGGCGTCCACGACCCAGATTTGTCGTGTGTCCTTGACGGTGGCGACGCGCGTGCCGTCGGGCGACCACGCAGGCGACGTGTAAACACCGCGGTCCAGCGTCCGCACGACCTTGCCACTACGATCGAACACCGTGAGGGTGTATGACGCAATCCGTGGAATCAAGAACCGCTGGCCGTCGGAGGAAACAGCGTAGGTGTGGTAGTTGCTCGGGTGATTGAGGTTCACGTATCGACTGTCGAAGAGCGTGCGAGGTTTGCTCGGCTGCAGCGTCGATCCGTTGGCGTTGATCTCAACCGCCATCATCTGACCGAAGGACACCCTGCTCAGGAAGTACAACTCCTTCGAGTCGCCGCGCCAACGCACAAAGGCACCGCCATTGTCTGGGCCGACCTTCCACAGGCCCTCACCGCTCGGAAACGGCTTCACAAAAATGTTGTTCTGGGAATTGAAGGCCACCCATTTGCCGTCGGGTGAGATCTGCGCGTGGGTATTCTGACGGTCGTGCAGCGGTCGCGCTGCGCTTGGATTCTTGACTGGCATCACCCACTGGCCGGCGCCGCTCGCCACCCAATAGATGATGTACTGACCGTCGGGGGACCAAGCCATCGGCATCTTGCGGCTGCCGGATTCGTAAAGCAGCTCTTCACGTCCGCCGCGCACGCCCTTCAAATACAGCCCCCATTTGCCGTTTCGCAGCGAGGCGAATACGATGCGGGTGCCATCCGGTGAAAAGATCGGGCTCGAGTTCTCCTGTGTGCCCGTCGCATCCGTCGTGAAACGCGTCATCTGGCCCTTGGAATCGAGCAGGTAGATGTCGCCGCCGAGGCGGTCGTGCTGGTGAACGGCCACTCGCCCATCGGCGGATATATCTGGCCCGCGATACGAACCGGCCGGTCCGAATTGCTCGATCGCCTTGCCGTCGCGATCAACCCAGGTGAGCTGAAGCGGAAGCTCCTGACCGAATGCGCTAGAAGGTGCGGACGCTAGCGCAGCTATGACGAAAGCCATCGCGATCCCCAGTGTCACCCAGGGAAACCGGTTGTTTACAAGCATGTCAGGCCCCCAGTGAAAGCGCAGCCGCGCCGGAACGGATTATTGGACGGTAGCGAGGGGGAAATGTTTGGGTGCGGGAACGGCCGCCGTAAATGGCGGCCGTTACGAGAGATGTCTCAGCTTGTCGGGATTCCTCACGATGTAGATGGCTGTGATGATCGCATCACCGTCCAACTCGAACGCGGTAGTCTGCACCAACCCCTTAGGGGCGACGACCAGCAACCCAGGCAGTCCGTTGACCATGTCGAAGCGCACCGACATCTCGTCGGTAAAGCCTTTGCGGACGGCGCCGGCCAGGAACCTCGCCACTCGATCGGCGCCTTCGATGACGTTGAGCGCCGCTTGTACCTTGCCGCCACCGTCGGTGACGATGCGCGCGTCGCTGGCGAGCATGCGCGTGAGGGTCTCGATGTCGCCGGACCGTGAGGCGGTGATGAATGCCGACAGCAGTTTCGCGTGTTTCGGATCGATCGCGCTCGACGCACCTCGCGGTGGAGTCAGTCCCTTCGGCCGCGCCTCGCGCACGCGCGTCCTCGCGCGGCTCGCCAACTGACGGCACGCCGCTTCGCTTCGATCGAGCGCCACGGCGACCTCTGAGAACGAATAATCAAACACGTCGTGCAGCAAGAATGCCGCGCGTTCGAGGGGTGAGAGTCGATCGAGCGCCAGCAGCAGCGCGACAGATAGGTCCTCGGCCAGCTCTGTCTGCGCATCCGGCGCGAGCGATGCCGTATCGGTGATCGGCTCGGGCAACCATGGCCCGACATACTCCTCACGCTTCATTCGCGCCGATTTCAACACATCCAGACAGATCCTTGTCGTCGTGGTCATCAAAAACGCTCGCGGCTCCTTCACGCTTTCGCGATCGGTGTCGTGCCAGCGCAGATACGCTTCCTGAACGGCGTCCTCGGCCTCGGCCATCGAACCGAGCATGCGATATGCCAGTCCGAGCAGACGCCGCCGATGCGGTTCAAACGTTGCCGATGGATCGGTGTTCATCCCAGTTGCATGGCCGTGCAGTGTCCGTCTTTAGCCGGATCTGCAAGAGACTTATCGAACGCGAGCGGCGCGCCGCCGACGTCGATCCGCGTGCAGGCCTTGCCGTGTCCCATTGCGTATTTGATCGTCGGGTACATGCGAGCGGTCAGAATGGCGAACGCGAGGCTGACCACTGCTCGCGGCCCCCATCGCTTGATGATCTCATCGCGGTACTGATCGGCGGATGGATCGTGCTCGAGGGTTGCACGCGCGAAGCGCCACCCGAGTGCGACGTCTGGCGGCATCATCAAGGGAGTCTCCGTCAGTACGGCGCGAATCACTTTCGGATCCATGCCCGCGCGCTCGGCCATCGCCACGCCGAGCTGCGTGCACGGTCCGCAGTCCTCACTGCGCACGGCGGTGATACCGGCCGCGAACAGCACCTCAAAGGGCGCATCCTTGCGGTACTTGCCGAGTCCTGTCGCCCGCTGAAACATCCATGCTGCGCGCGGGTCGATATCGATCAGCTCGTGCACGTAGCTCGCATCGTAGTTCCACTGCCGCTCGAACGCCGCGGTCCCCTTGTGCATCAACCACTTGAACATGACGTCCTCCGTGTTCCAAATGGGGGACGAGGCGTGGCTGCGAACTGTGACATCGCGGTTCAGCTGCCAGATTCAGGCACGCGATGTGCTCTTCGAGCGCGCAGCATTTCGAGGTTGCGTCATGCTTCAAAAGACTGGCTTGTTTTTTCTACTGTTTCTCGTCACTTTCGCCGTTGGGTGCGATGACGACGCCTCGACGACGCCGACGGGAACTACGGTGGTGATCTATCAGGACACGAACTTCCGCGGGGACAGTCGAGCCGTGCCGAACAGCCAGCCCAACCTCGACGATGTGCCAGGTTGTGGAGGCGCCGGCGCGGACTGGGACGACTGCATCTCGTCGATTCGCATCCCGAATGGCTGGTCGATCACCATCTACGACGAGGACAACTACACCGGCAACAGCATGACGCTGACCACCGACACACCGGATCTGCACAATGTCCGCGGCCCGTGCGGCGACGATTGGGACGACTGCATCGCGTCCATTCAAGTGCGCCAGCCCTAAGTTGCCTCCGAGGACGTAGCATATGGCCGGGCATATAGAGGTGCCTGTCCATGAGAATCGCTGACTCACGCGTGTGGATTGCCACGGCTGCCGCCATCTGCTGCGCAGCCATCGGCTGCGCAACCGCCGCGTTCCTCCTCTCCGGATCTCTCATCGCGCAGAGCGTCGCGACCCCGAGTTTCAGTGATGCGCAGGCGGTGCAAGGCAAGGCGGTCTACGACCGCACCTGTCTCTCATGCCACGGCGCCAACCTTGACGATGGCGAGTTCGGGCCGCCCCTGAAGGGACCGGAGTTCCGGCTTCGCTGGGGTGCGAAGCCGATCGACGGCTTGTTCGGAGAAATGATGCGGATGCCCCCGCCCGCACCAGCCTCGCTCGGCGAGGACACCTACGTGCAGCTGCTCGCGTTCCTCGCGCGCGAGAACGGCGTGATTCCGGGAACGCGCGCGCTGTCCGCCGACCCGGCTGCGCTTCGTGCCATGGCGTTGCCCGGCGCGATCGGCGGTCCCAGCGGAGGACTCACGACCGGCGTGCCGATTCCGCCAGCGCCACCACGGGCGAATCCACTGGATCGGCTGACGCCGGTGACCGATCTGATGTTGAACGCGCCGGCTGACGGCGAGTGGCTCACGTGGCGGCGATCGTTCGACGCGCTGGGCTTCAGTCCGCTGACGCAGGTCACGCGGGAGAACGTCAATGATCTGCGGCTGGCGTGGAGCTGGGCGCTGCCGAACGGCCCCAATGAAGTGACGCCGCTCGTCCACGACGGCGTGATGTTCGTGCACGCTTACGGCGACAAGGTGCAGGCACTCGACGCGGCCACCGGCGATCTGCTGTGGCAGTACTCGCATCGGCTTGGACCTGGCGGCGCGCCGTCGGTCAAACGCGCGATCTCGATCTACGGCACACGCCTCTACGTTCCAACCTCTGACGCCCACATCGTCGCGCTCGATGCGAAGACCGGTAAGGTGGTGTGGAACGAAGCGATCGCCGATGCGAAGGCGGGCTACGGATTGACTGGCGGTCCACTCGTGGCGAACGGCAAAGTGATGGTCGGCACCACCGGCCGTGCGCCCGGCGGCAACTTCATCGTCGCGCTCGATGCGGACACAGGGAAACGCGCGTGGCGCATGAACACGATCGCGCAGCCGGGTGAGAACGGCGGCAGTAGCTGGAACGGTTTGCCGAGTGAGAAGCGGAACGGCGCGTCGGTGTGGGTACCGGGCAGCTACGATCCGGTCCTGAACCTCGCGTTCTTCGGACCAGCGCAGACCTACGACACCGGCCCGCTGCGCAATCGATCGGACGAAGCTAACGTCACCAATGACGGTCTCTACACTGATTCGACACTGGCGATTAACGTCGATAACGGACGACTCGTGTGGTTCTTCCAGCATCAACCCAACGATCAGTGGGATCTGGACTGGGCGTTCGAGCGTCATATCCTGCCGCTGCAGGTCGGCGGCATCACGCGGCCAGTTGTCGTGACCGGTGGCAAGCAGGCGATCTTTGATGTGATGGAGGCGGACACGGGCAAGTACGTCTTCTCGATGGACCTCGGCCTGCAGAACGTCGTGACGTCGATCGATCCGCGGACGGGCGGCAAGGTAATCGACGAGCGGCTCGTGCCGGGCGACGGCGAAACGAAGTTCGTGTGCCCGCATGCCGGCGGCGCGAAATCATGGCTGCCGTCTTCTTACAATCCGCGCACCAAGATCCTCTACGTGTCGCTGGTCGAGTCGTGCATGGATCTCACGCCGGTTGCAGCCGGTGGACGCGGCAGTCTCTCGACTGGTGTGCGGTGGAGCCTGCGCCCGCGACCCAACAGCGATGGACTCTACGGACGCATTCAGGCCATCAGTCTCGATACGCGCAAGACGGTGTGGACCAGCCGTCAGCGCGCGCCGATGACCACGGGCACGCTGGCAACCGCCGGCGGGGTCGTGTTCGCCGGCGCACTCGATCGCACGTTTGCGGCATACGACGAGACGACAGGTGCGCGACTGTGGCAGACGCGTCTCGGCGACGTGCCAAGCAACGCGCCGATCAGCTATACGGTGAACGGTCGTCAGTACGTGGCGATGATCGTCGGGAATGGTGGCGCGCAGGCGGCGACGTTCCCGGCATTGGTTCCGGAGATCCGCAACCCACCGGATCGCGGCGCGTCGGTGTGGGTGTTCGCGCTGCCTGAGCG
>DAINQP010000177.1:0-13104 GCA_036742665.1 Vicinamibacterales bacterium
GGCATGGATCATCGGCTGGGATCTGATCCTCGAGTACGCGGTGGGTAACATCGCCGTCGCGGTCGCGTGGGGAGGCTACTTCAATTCACTGCTCACCGGCGTCGGCATTCACCTGCCAGGATGGCTGGCACACGGCTATCGCGCTGTTTCTCTCAGTTCTGACCCTGCGGTGCAGGCGCTGATCGACTCGGCGCCACGGTTCGCCGGCGTCCCGATACTCGTCAACATCCCGGCATTCGCCATCGTGATGGTGATCACGTGGATTCTCCTACTCGGCGTGAAGGAGAGCGCACGTGCCAACAACATGATGGTGGTGATCAAGCTCGTCGTACTCGGCATCTTCGTTGTCGTCGGCGCGATGCATATCGATACGGCGAACTACGTGCCGTTCGCGCCGAATGGCTGGCGAGGGATCCATCAAGGCGCGGCGATTGTGTTCTTTGCCTACATCGGGTTCGACGCGATCTCGACGGCCGCTGAAGAGACGCGTAATCCGCAGCGCAACCTGCCGATCGGCATTCTCGGCGGGCTGGCCATCTGCACGGTGATCTACGTGATCGTGGGTGCAGTGGCGACCGGTCTCGTGCCATATGCGCAACTGCGCGCGGCGGACCCGCTGGCCAGGGCGCTCAATGTCGCGGGGCTGCAGACGGCGAGTTGGATCGTGTCTTTCGGCGCAGTCGTCTCGCTCACGGCAGTATTGCTGGTCTTTCAATACGGACAGCCGCGCATCTTTTTCGCGATGGCTCGCGACGGCTTGCTACCGGCGTGGGCGGCGAAGATCAGCGAGCGACGACGGGTGCCTCACATCACCACATGGGTGACCGGAATCGCCGTCGCGGTCGGGGCGCTCTTCGCGGACGAGAACGAAATCTACGACCTGACCAATATCGGTACGCTGTCGGCGTTTGCGATCGTGTGCGTCGGCGTGCTTGCGCTGCGCTACATCGATCCCGCGCGACCGCGTCCGTTCCGCGTGCCGTTCGTCTGGCCGGTGACGCTGCTCGGCACGGTTGCCTGTCTGTACACCATGTGGGGTCTGCCGAGTACGGCGTGGGAGCGTTTTGGTGTCTGGCTGGTGATCGGCGTGGTGATTTACATCGCCTACGGGTACCGCCACTCGCGTCTACGAACCGGACTGCAGGCGGTAGAGCGCGGGCTCTAGCCTGCGCATTGCGGCGGAGCCGAGAGTGCCTGCGCCGCCAGACCTTCCGGAGCCCAGACCACAACATCAGCTCCGTCTAAACGCCACGTGCGTTCGACGAAGCCGCGTGCCCGCAGGTCATTTGCCAGTCTCGGCCACTCCTCGACGAACGATTCGGATCCTTCGACCATGACGGCGAGGGACACCGGTTCGCGTGCCAGCTGCGCGGCCGCGCGTGTCACGTCGCGCGCATCGATGTAGTACCCCGGAATCCACGAGGGAAGCCCACCTGCAAATGGACGTCGCGCCAGGATCGGAAGCTCCGGCGCGAATCCGGCGACGAACACGCGTGACATGACTGGAGTACACGACGAGAGATAGCGAATCAGCGGCAAACGCTCGCGATGGGGAATCATCTCTGGCGCCTTGGCCCGCAGCATGTTCGACACGGCGGTGAACCGGCGGACTACGGTTCCTGGCGTCGGAACACCGTAGCCCTGTGACTGGAGCCGCCAGCCCACCAGCACGATCACCACGAGGAGTGTGACGAGGGCGGATGCGTAGAGGACACGCGTCGGAATAACCCTCCCGGCGATCCACGCAACAAGGACGAGGGTCAGGGCGACGACGTCCGGTAGCCGCGTGGCGATCACGTCGCGCAGCAGCACCACGTTGGCAATCAGCGCCATCACGGCTGCGAACACAATGTGGGCGAACGAGAGTCGTTCGTCCGAGCGGCGCGCGAGCACGATCGCGATCACGGGAATCGCCATGATCGTCGCGAACACCACGCGCGCGTTCCCTGGCCACGTCACGGTGCGCTGCGCTTCCGTGGCCGCGAACCGGAACGCCGCGCCGATGTACGTAACGATGCCGGCCGCCCACTGCACGTACGCGAACCATGGCAGCAGAAAGGCCAATGTGACGGCGACATACAGCGCCGCGAGCCGCATCGCTCGTGCGCGTTCGTGACAGACGCCAAGCAGCAGAATGGTTGGAACCGCCATATAGACGATGAAGTCGTGTCGCCAGAGGCAGGCGACGGCGGTCCAGGCGGCGAGTGCGATGAGTCGCGCAATCGAGGGCGAATCGGCATATCGCCAGCCGAGCCCGAGGCCTGCGAGCGGAATGAGAATCTTGCCGGCGTTGTAGAGCCGCGGCGAGGCGGCGACTTCCACGGCAACCGCCGCGGCGGCAATGAACAGACTGCCGGAGGCACGCACCGCGAGCAGGTAGATGAACGATGTGGCGAGCGATAACAGTGTAATCGTGACGATGACGTCGGTTCGCAACGTTGCGCCGAAGAGCCATGCCGCAGCGGCGGAGAGTAGATAGGTGAGTGGCTGGCCAGGATCGGCGAAGTCGCGGACGGGCCAGCTGCCGTGGAGCAGTTGATGGGCGCGCGCCAGCGCGACGAAGTGGTCGTTCTCCACGGCGCCCATCGATAACCAGCGGAATGCCCAGACCGCGCTAAACACCACGGCCGCGCCGGCTATCAGCACGCGACGACCGGCGCCTGGCGAACGAGGCGGCATTGCGCCTATTTGATATCATGGTGGTTTCGAGTCTGCGGGAAATTCCTGACTGTGGGTATGGCGCACGATTGGATCGCGGTGCGAGGCGCCCGCGTTCACAACCTCAAGAACGTCGATGTTGATCTGCCTCGCGATCAGCTGGTGGTCATTACCGGCCTGTCCGGGTCCGGCAAGTCGTCGCTTGCCTTTGACACGATTTATGCCGAGGGCCAGCGTCGCTACGTCGAGTCGCTGTCGGCGTACGCCCGCCAATTTCTCGAGCAGATGGAGAAGCCGGACGTCGATCTGATCGACGGCCTGTCGCCCGCCATCTCGATTGAGCAGAAGACCACCGGGTCGAATCCGCGGTCAACCGTTGGCACCGTCACCGAGATCTACGATTACCTGCGGCTGCTCTTCGCCAATATCGGCCAGCCGCACTGCTACAACTGCGGCCGGGAGATTGCGTCGCAGTCGCTCGAACGGATCCTCGATCTCGTGATGCTCTACCCGACCGACGCCCGCATCAACGTGCTGGCGCCGATCGTGCGCGGCCGCAAAGGCGAGTTCAAGAAGGAGCTGCAGGCGCTGCGACTGCGCGGGTTCTCCAAGGCCCGCATCGACGGTCAGTTCCGCTCACTCGAGGAAGACATCAAGCTCGATCGCCGCCGTAACCACAACATCGACGTCGTCGTCGATCGGTTGATCGTGAAATCAGGCATCGAGCGCCGGCTCTCGGAATCGCTCGAGATTGCGCTGAACCTCGCCGACGACATCGTGGTGGTCAACACCTTCGAGGGCGGCGACCAGTTGTTCTCGCGGCGTCTGGCCTGCGTCCACTGCGGTATCTCCATGCCCGAGATGACGCCGCGCGCGTTCTCGTTCAACTCGCCGCACGGCGCCTGCTCCGACTGCCAGGGACTCGGCGCCACCTACGACTTCGATCCGCACCTGGTCGTCCCCGATGAGTCGCTCTCTCTGCTCGCCGGTGCCATCGCGCCCTGGGCGCGCGGTGACCGCAAGCTCGTGCGCGAAGCGGTGATGACGCTGGCCAAGACCTACGGCATCGATCCGAATGCGCCGTTCTCCAAGTTGCCGAAGAAGCATCGCGATCTCGTGCTGTATGGTCCCGTCGGGGCGGTGAAGGCCGCGAAGGCGGCGCCACAGGAGGGCAAGCCGGCCGTCGACGAAGACGACGAGGAGGACTCGGACGATCAGGAGTTCGAGCTTCCGAAACGTCGGTCGAGCGGCCGCGAGGGGAGCGTTCCCGATCCGTTTGGCAAGGGATTCGAAGGCGTGATTCCCAACCTGCGCCGCCGCTATGAAGAGGGCTCGTGGACAGTGCAGGAAGATCTCGAGCCGTATCGCACGCTGCGTGAATGCCCGACCTGCCATGGTCTTCGTCTGAAGCCGCAGAGTCTTGCGGTCAAGGTCAAGGGACGCGGCATCGCCGACTACGTCAATCTGCCCATCAGCGAAGCGGTCGCGCTGTTCGACGCGTTCGAGCTCACCGAGCGCGAAGCGATGATCGCCAGCCGCGTGCTGCGCGAGATTCGCGAGCGCCTGCGGTTTCTCTATGATGTCGGTGTCGGATATCTCACACTCAACCGCAGCGCAGCCACGCTCTCTGGTGGTGAGGGCCAGCGCATTCGGCTGGCCACACAGATCGGTGCAAATCTCACGGGCGTCCTGTACGTCCTCGACGAGCCGTCGATCGGCCTGCATCAGCGCGACAACCGCAAGCTGCTGGCCACGCTCACGCGGCTGCGCGATCTCGGCAACACCGTCGTGGTCGTCGAACATGACGAGGAAACCATTCGCACCGCCGATTACGTGATCGATCTCGGTCCAGGTGCTGGCGAGCTTGGCGGCCACGTGATTTTCCAGGGTGAGCCCGCACAACTGTTGCAAGACGGGCATGGGTCACTGACCGGCGCGTATCTGCGAGGCGAGCGATCGATTCCGACGCCGACGAAGCGACGCCCCTCGTCGAAGGGCGAGATCGTCATTCGTGGCGCGCGCGCCAACAATCTCAAGAACATCGATGTGTCGATTCCGCTCGGAACGCTGACGGCGGTGACCGGTGTGAGCGGCTCCGGCAAGTCGACGCTGGTCAACGATATTCTCTATCGCTCGCTGGCCAAGTCGATCTACCGCGCCGCGGCCGAGCCCGGCGCGCACGAGCGCATCGACGGTGTCTCGTTGATCGACAAGGTGATCGAAATCGATCAGTCGCCGATTGGACGGACACCGCGGTCGAACCCGGCGACCTATACCGGGATGTTCACGTTCATCCGCGAGCTGTTCGCGATGATGCCGGAGGCCAAGGCGCGCGGCTTCAAGCCAGGACGCTTCTCGTTCAACGTCAAGGGCGGACGCTGCGAAGCGTGCCAGGGCGACGGCGTGATCGCGATCGAGATGCACTTCCTGCCCGACGTATACGTTGTGTGCGAGCAGTGCAAGGGCCGCCGCTACAACCGGGAGACCCTCGAGATTCAGTATCGCGGCAAGTCGATCGCCGAAGTGCTCGACCTGACAGTCGATCAGGCGGGACCGCTGCTCGAGAACTTTCCGCCCATTGCCAACAAGCTGCGAACGCTGCAGGATGTCGGTCTCGGCTATATCGAGCTCGGTCAGTCGGCCACGACCTTGAGCGGCGGCGAAGCGCAGCGTGTCAAGCTCTCCCGCGAACTCTCGCGGCGCAGCACGGGCCGGACGCTGTACATCCTCGACGAGCCGACGACCGGCCTGCATTTCGAAGATACGCGCAAGCTGTTGGATGTGCTCAACAAACTTGTTGACCAAGGCAATACCGTTGTCGTTATCGAGCACAATCTCGATGTGATCAGGTGCGCGGATTTCGTGATCGATCTCGGACCGGAGGGGGGCGGCGGCGGCGGTCGGGTCGTGGCTTGCGGATCCCCTGAAGTCATTGCCACACACAAGACATCGGCAACTGCCCAATTCCTGCGACCGCTATTGCTGCAATCAACGTCCTAGGGTCTGTGGCGTATTCGCCACATATTTCCCGCGATTTCATGTGGCCTTCTCGCCACTTTCTCTGGCCCTCGTCAGACGGCGAGACGAGCGTGTTTGATCTTAAACATATGCTCTTCCGGTAGTTAGCTTGCAAATCCCGCCATAAGAGCCTGTTGGCACCAGGCTTGCTCATAGGGCCTCATCTCCCGGAAGGCCTTGAGAGCCTAATGAGCGCACAACGGACACTGAAAAGACCCACATCCTGCGCGGGGATTGGTCTGCATTCGGGTCGCAAGGTGACCCTTTCGCTCAAGCCAGCGGCTGCCGGTTCCGGCATTCGTTTCCGGCGCTCAGACCTCGGCGGTCTCGAAGTGCCGGCCGCTGTGAACCACGTCGGCGCCATCAACTACGCCACCGGCTTGATGCGCGATGCCGTGCGTGTCGACACCGTCGAACATCTCCTCGCTGCGCTGGTGAGCCTGGGAGTCGACAACGTCATCGTCGAGCTGAATTCGCCGGAAGTGCCGATCATGGACGGCAGCGCGGCGCCGTTCGTTTACCTGATCCAAGAGGCTGGCGTCCGCGCGCTCGAGGCGCCCCGCCGTTTCCTGAAGGTGCGGCGTCCGATCTCGCTGACGCGCGGCGACAAGCGGATTGCCCTCTATCCGTCCGACCACTTCAAAGTCACCTATAGCATCGCGTTCGATCATCCGCTGCTGCGCCATCAGTCGCGCACGATCCGCCTGACCGGCGATTCGTTCGTCGATGAGATCGCGCCGGCGCGCACCTTCACCTTCCTGAAGGAAGTGGAGATGCTGCGTCAGCAGGGCCTCGCGCTGGGCGGCTCGCTCGAGAACGCCGTGGTCATCGGCGACACCGGGGTGTTGAACAACGCGCTGCGATTCGATGATGAGTTCGTGCGCCATAAGATCCTTGATGTCATTGGCGACATGGCGCTCGTCGGACATCCGATCATCGGCCACCTCGTCGCGCACCGGGGCGGACACGCACTGCACACGGCATTTGCCGCCCAGGTGCTCGAAGAGCGCGACGCGTGGACGCTGGTGGAGAGCGCGATTGAACCGGTCACCGGTGAGGCGACTGGTCCGGTGCAGGTGCCTGGTATCGCCCGCGCCCAGTAGAGGCGGATCTTCAGCCCGTCTCTGTCGCGGGGTCGTAGAGGCGGGTCTTGACACCCGCCTTTTCTATTTCGTGAGCTTCCTCATATACGCTTCGAGCTTGTCGTTCTCGTACTTCACTGTATTGAGGAACAGGCTCTCCAGCAGGTAGGCCTTCCGATCTGATTCATCCATTTGCTCGATGAGATGGGTGATTTCCCGCATCAGATCTTCGAACGAGCGTTCCAGCTCGCGCTTGGCGGTCACCTCGCGATACAACGTTTCCATGATGGCGAGCAGGTCGCCATCGAGCGGGATCTCGGCGCCGGTCGTTGTCTTGATCGTACGCATGATCAGGCCCCGAAGCTCTTGATTGCCGCCGCTTCGTCGGCGTGGATTTCCAGGAAGTTCTGCGCGCCGGTCATCGAGAGCATCGTCTCGACCCGCTTCTGCACGCCGGAGAGCTTCAACTTTCCGCCAGCGGCGCTCGCCTGGCGATACAGATCCATGAGACAGCCGATCGTCGCGCTGTCCACATACGTGACGGTGGACAGGTCGAGAAGGAGCTTGCGATCACCGCCGCCGATCAACGACGTCACGGTGTTGGCGAACTCCGAGAGGATCGGATACATCAAGCGGGTCTCGTTTACCCGCACGATGGATACGTCCTGGTTGCGGTCGGTCGTCAGATTCATCCTGATACTCCGGTTTTCGGTATGGCGTCCTGCTGATCGCGCAGTTTCTGAATTTGCCGCGCCAGCTCGGTCCGGCCGCGGTTGATGCGCGACTTGACGGTGCCCTCCGGGAGGTGCAGCTTGTCGGCGATCTCCTGGTAGGTGAGTTCCTGGATATCGCGCAGCATCACTGCCGTACGCAGCGTCGGCGCCAGCTTGTCGAGCGCCTGCCGCAGCAGATGCACGCGATCCCGTTGTTCGAGCTGAGTGTCGGCGCGGGGATCCGGCGAGACCGGCGCGAAGTCTGCTGGATCGACGTCGCGATTGATCGTCTCGCGCTCCTTACGGACGGCACGATAGTGATCGATGCAGAGATTGCGACTGACGCTGATCAACCACGTTTGAAAGTTGGCGCGGCGGTCGAACGTGTCGAGTGATTTATAGAGTTTGAGAAACACGTCCTGCGTGAGATCTTCCGCCTGATCGTGTCGGCCCACGAACTTGTAGGCGACGTTGAAGACCTTGCGGCGATACATCCGCACGATCGATTCCCATGCGGACTGATCACCGTTCAGGCAGCGCTCGATGATCTCGTCGGTAGCCGGAGGCGGCGCAGACGAACCTTCAGCGGACATGTGCGATGTAATGTCCGGGAACGAGCGGGCGGGACGTGCACGGAGAAATGACGAGAATGGGCCGCATGATAACATGCGAAGGCTCGTGTACCTACCGTTCCAAGCCTCTGCGCAGGGACTCCTCTGTGACGGCGTCAGCGTGCAATCCATCGTCGATCGCGTCGGGACGCCGGTCTACGTCTACAGTGCGCAGGCGATCCGGCATGCATATCAGTCTATCGACACGGCGTTCGCCGACTACCCGCACGCGATTCATTACGCGCTGAAGGCGAACTCGACGCTCGCGCTGGTGCGGCTGCTGCGCTCGCTCGGCAGCCGGGCCGATGCCAACTCGGGCGGAGAAGTCGCGGTGGCGTTGCGCGCCGGATTCGATCCGAAAGACATCGTCCTCACCGGCGTCGGCAAGACGAGCGATGAGCTCGAGATGGCGATCGGCAAGGGCCTCGGCACCATCAACGCGGAGTCTGCCGGCGAACTCGATCGGATCGCGGAACTGGCGCGCGGCATGCACCGTGTTGCGCGCGTCGCGCTGCGCGTCAATCCCGACATCGATGCGCAAACGCACGCCAACATCTCGACCGGTCTCAAGAGCAACAAGTTCGGCGTGCCGCTGCAGGATGCGCGGGCGATTTACGCGGAGCGCCGCCGCCTCACCAGCCTGCGGTTTGTCGGCGTGCACATACATATCGGATCGCAGATCACGGCGGCGGAGCCGCTGCGTCGCGCCGCGAACGCGCTGGTCTCGCTGGCGATGGGTCTGACGGAGGACGGCTTTATCCTCGAGCACGTGGATCTGGGCGGCGGACTCGGGATCGCATATGAGGGCCGGCCGATGATCACGCCCGCCGAGTACGCGGCCGCGGTCGTGCCCGAATTGAAGCGGCTCGGTGTGCCAGTGGTGCTCGAACCGGGACGCGCGGTGGTCGGGCACTCCGGTGCGCTCGTCTGCCGCGTCGTGGACACCAAGCGAAATCCTGACGGCCGGCGATTCGCGGTGCTCGACGCCGGCATGACCGAATTGATGCGGCCGGCACTCTATGGGTCGTTCCATCGCATCGTGCCGGTGCAGCCACGCAACGGCCAGGAGACTGCCTGGGACGTTGTCGGTCCGATCTGCGAGAGCAGTGACGTGTTCGCCCGCGATCGCCTGCTGCCGGAGCTGCGCGTAAACGATGCCGTCGCCGTGCTCGACACGGGCGCGTATGGCGCCGTCATGGCGTCGAACTACAATCGCCGCTTCCTGGCGCCGGAAGTCCTCGTCGATCAGACGCAGTGGACGGTCATCAGGCGCCGCCAGACCATCGACGACGTACTGGCCCTCGAGACGTGACACAGGGATTGCTCATCGCCTTCGAAGGCCTCGATCAGAGCGGCAAGCAGACGCAGGCCGAGTTGGTGCGCGATCGTCTGATCGCCGGCCGCCGGAGTGTGTATCTGTTGTCGTTCCCCGACTACGGCACGCCGATCGGCGAGGAGATCGAGCGAGCGTTGCGAGGCGCGCGCAACTACGCGCCAGACGTCATGCAACTGCTCTACGTGGCCAACCGCTACGAATGGCGTACCGAGATCGAGCGGCGGCGCAGTGACGGAGAGATTCTGATTTGCGATCGCTATCTCGCGTCGAGCGTGGCGTATGGCGAGGCGCAAGGGCTCGACCCGGCGTGGCTGCTCGAGATACAGCGGTACCTGCCGCAGCCTGACCTCACGTTCCTGCTCGACATCGCGCCAGCAGTGTCGGCAACGCGCAAGACCGCCGATCGCGATCGCTACGAACGCGACCTCGCGCTGCTTGGTCGAGTCAGGAACAGCTACCTGCAACTGGCAGAGAAAAACGGCTGGGAACGTCTCAGCGCAGAACGAGACAAAGCGATCGTCGCAGCCGATGTGTGGGCCGTTGTGGAACGACGTTTGTAGGGCGGGTTGCTTTGTAGACCGCCTTCCGCCGGGTCCGAAAACCAGGGCCCGGCCTACGGCTACGGCGTGCTCTTCAAGATCGGATGCGCCGCACCGACCTTCAAATCCGAATCCAGAAAGTTCCACATCGTCAAGCCATCGTCACTTTCGGGTTCGAGTAGATAGAACACCAGACGTCCGAGCGGCTGCTTCGTGCGCACGACAAGCGATTCCGCTGGCAGCTCGACGTCGCGCCGTTCGAATCGGCCTTCAATCGATGTGGCGTAATGACCCTGGAACCCCTGTTCGGCGTGACCGACCTTCGTCAATGTCAACTGCTCGATCGACGTGCGAGACGCCACGCCGAGCTTCTCGACCTGAATGCCGTGCTCACGTAGCTTGCGCTCGACCTTTTCGTGCAGCCCGTTGACCGACGCGGGGACGATGTATTCGGCAGGGACCCGCCGTGACGCGGTCGAGACGAAGCGGTCGTAGACGATCATGTTCGTCGGAATCGCTGTACTCTCGACCATCGTCCGCATCAATGTGCCGGACCGCGGATTGACTTTGCTGCCGATGGCGCCGACCAGAACGTCTGCGGGTTTTGGCAACGATTGCAGCGCGGACGCGATGCCCAGTGGTCGCGTATCGGTACCAGCAATCCACTCGGCATCGGCACCTGATGTCAGCGAGCGAATCGCCTCGCCGTTGGCGGCGACGAAGCGCATGATCTCCTCGGTGAATGCCTCCGTCACCTGCACGCGGCGTTTGAAGTCCAGGTAGCTGTACGCCTCGGACAGGATCGCCATGCGATTGCGAATGCCCGCATAGTTGGTCCCGAAGCGCGGGCGTCCGTCGAACGTGCGCCACACCTTTTGTCGCGATTCGTCCACGCGGAATCCTTCGAGCTCCTCGTCCATGGCATCGGCGGTGGCAAAGTTGCCGTAATCGAACGTGCGAAAGCCGTGACGTGTGTTCATCGCCTCACGAACGGCCGGCAGCAGCCGATCATGCGCGAACGCGGCGATCCTCGGGTCGGTGTTCGCATTCAATGGCGGCCCATACGTCAGGTGATATCCGTGATACGAGCCGTTCGTCGTGTGCAGGTCCGCGATGACGTCCGGATCCCATTTCGTGAACAACGCGACGAGTCCACGCGCCTCTGACGACTCGAGCTTCATGAAGTCGCGATTCAGATCGAGGCCGTTCGCGTTTTCGCGGGTGCCGACGCCGCCGATCGGGCCGTTTTGCTCAACGCGATTGTCGAGACTGATCTGCTCGTTGCCGTCGGCGTTGTAGATCGGCGCGAACAGCCAGACAGCGGATGGGAGAAGCGGCTGCAGATCGCCGAGCGTCAGCCGTCGTGCGAGGTGCAGCGCAGCTTCTTTGCCCTCGACCTCGCCGGCATGAATGTTGGCCATGACCAGGACTACCGGTCGACGCGACGACCGCGGGTCTGGTGCAAGCGATGGCGGATCGCCCATCACGATCAGCGGCAGGTCGCGGCCTTCCTCGGATTTGCCAAACACCTCAACTCGCACCCTGGGCGTCTGCCGTGCGAGGGCATCGATGAACGTTCGCACCTCGTCGTACCTGCTCGTTTCCTCGTAAGCGGTTTGCTCGGCGCGCGTCTGTGGGGTCGCAGCGGTCATGGTTTGATCGGTCTGGCAGGCGCTGGTCACGCCAATCACGAGCGCGAGCACCGGCACCATATTGGAGGAACGCATCAGGCATTGTCATTGTGCATCGGGTGCGGCTCGGCGCGTGCGACCGTCAGCGCCCGCACCTCCTTCGCTCCGGCGTCCTTGAGCGCATGAGCGCAAGCATCGAGCGTTGCCCCGGTCGTCCGCACATCGTCCACGAGGACGACAATCTGACCCGCGATCATCGTCTGGAGCACGCGACGTCGCAGGAGCGGCGACAGCCGAAACGCGCCGCGCACATTCCGGCGGCGCGCACCTGCCGCGAGACCTGTTTGCGGGACGGTCATTCGGCGACGCCACAATGCATACACGATGGGAATCGGCAGTGCCGCTGCGAGATCGGCAGCCTGATTGAAACCACGACACAGCCGGCGCCACGGATGCAGTGGTACGGGCACTGCACACGAGGCCCCGTTCATCACATCAGCGCTGGCCTCGCGCAGCATTTCTCCGAGCTGAGAGCCGAGCGACCGGCGCGCGTCGTACTTGAAGGCATGGATGATTTCGCGAAGCGCGCCGTCGTAATCACCGGCGGATCGCGCGACGTCGATTGCGCTCGGCGGCCGCCGGCGGCAGGCCGGGCACATCGCGCGCGGCGGATCGAGGACGCGCCACGAGGGCAACATGCCGCCGCATGTCCGACAGAAGGGTGGGATTAAATGACGGACGGTGGCCCAGCAGCAGGGGCAGACAGGGCCATCGAGCGGGTGCTCGAGCACGCACGCACATGCTGCGCACACTGGCGCGAGGACGACGGCCAGCAGCGCGTTTGTGGCGCCGAGCACCGCCTCACGGGTGCGCCTCGTCGGCGAACTCGTGCCGCTCGGCGTTGCCCCACAGCCGCTCGAGTCCGTAGAACGTCCGGCACTCACGGCTGAAGATGTGCACGACGAAGTTGAAGTAGTCGAGCAGAATCCATTCCGAACGGTCCACGCCTTCGGTCAACGCCGGCCGCTCATCGAGCTCGGTCTTGAGGGTCGCGCGCACCGAGTCGGCGATCGCGGCGATCTGACGAGCGTTGTTGCCGGTGCAGATCACGAAGTAGTCGGTGAAGCCGCCGGCATTGCGCAAGTCCAGGACGGTCACGTCCTGTGCCTTTTTATCGCGCGCCGCGCGAACCGCCGTGGCCACCGCCTTGGGCAGCTTCGGCGCTGTACGTTTGGCGGTCGTCCGCGTACGTGCAGTCCGGGTCGGGGTCTTCGTCGCGCTACTTCGAGATCGCTGTGTCTTGGCCATGCAAGTCGTCTACCGCTCCGTACAAATGATGCGCGGCGATGTGCCGCGCGACCGCCGCGGGAACGAGGTGGTCAATCGGTTGCCGCGCTGCGCGGCGGGCGCGGATCGTGCTCGATGACACGTCGCGGGTGCGCGCCTCCACGAGAAAGATGGACGTACTGGAGGCGCCGGACGTTTCCTCCGCTGAGCGCAGTCGTTCGCGCAGCGC
>DAINQP010000178.1:0-13053 GCA_036742665.1 Vicinamibacterales bacterium
CGTTCGCGCTGTGCGGATTCGCGAACTTCAGCTCGATCGGTATCCAGATCGGCGGTATCGGTGCGCTGGCGCCGGAGCGCCGGCACGATCTGGCGCGGCTCGGCCTCCGCGCGATGCTCGCGGGGACCTTCGCGAACTTCCTGACTGCAACGATCGCTGGAATGCTCCTGTGACCTTCGAACGGGTCGAAGAGGCCGCGGCGGCCGTCCGAAGCCGCTGTGGTGCACTACCGCAGACGGCCATCATCCTGGGCTCCGGCCTCGGCGATTTTGCCGACACGCTGCTCGACTCCGCGGCAACGCCGTATGAGCAGCTGCCGCATTGGCCCGCGTCGAAGATCATCGGCCATGCCGGTCGTCTCGTGGTGGGGTCCGTGGGCGGCAAGCGCATCGCCGCGCTCGCCGGACGCGTGCACTTCTACGAGGGCCATCGACTCGAGACCGTGGTGTTCGCGACGCGCGTCATGGCGCGGCTCGGCGTGAAGCAGGTCATCCTCACTAATGCCGCGGGCGGCATCAATACCAGCTTTTCCCAGGGCGCGCTGATGATCATCGACGATCACATCAACTTCCTTGGGAGCAATCCGCTCGTCGGCGCCAACGACGAGCGCCTCGGCCAACGCTTTCCGGACATGAGCGAGGTCTACTCGCGGCGGCTGCGCAGCATCGCCGACGAGGCCGCGCGCGCGAAGGGAGTGGCCGTCAGTCACGGGATCTACATCGCTGTGCACGGGCCGAGCTACGAGACGCCGGCCGAGATCCGCGCGTTCCGGACCATTGGCGCCGACGCGGTCGGTATGTCCACAGTGCCGGAAGCGATTGCCGCGCGTCACATGGGAGTCGAGGTGCTCGGCATCTCCTGTATCACGAACATGGCGGCGGGCGTCTTATCGCGGCCGCTCGATCACAACGAGGTAATGGGGACGGCGCGCCGCGTGCGCGGGTCGTTCATCTCCTTGCTCGAGGGAATCATTGAGCGCCTCTAAGCTCGTTGCGGCCGCACGTCGCGCCCGGCGTCATGCGCACGCCGCCTATTCAGGATTCAAGGTCGGCGCGGCGATTGAGACGACAACCGGCCACATCGTCAGCGGCTGCAACGTCGAAAATGCGACGTACGGGCTGACTGTGTGCGCCGAGCGTGTTGCGATGTTCAAGGCATTATCGGAAGGACACCGCGCATTCCGCCGCGTCGCCGTGGTCGCCGATACCGAGGCGCCGACGCCACCGTGTGGCGCGTGCCGTCAGATCCTGTGGGAGTTTGGTGGCGACCTCGAAGTCGTCCTCGCGAATCTGAAGCGCGAGACCGGACGCCACCAGCTCAAGGATCTGCTGCCGCTGCCGTTTGATGCGAGACTGCTTAAATAAAGCGCCGGCTGATGCCATGCCCGTGGCGGCCGCGATTCGCACGCCGGGAATTGTCTTCGCTCATGCTCTGACGTGTTCCGCGCGTGTACTTGCCGATTCGCGGCAGCACCCGTCCCGCGGCTCAAATTGCGTGTAGTAGCTCGTCCCAACGAGAACGCGTCGACGGAACACGCGCGGGTGAATCGCTGCGGCAATTTCCGGCTACGGGGTGTGCTCGGCATGCTCACATGCGTCCGTCACGCGGCATGTCATGAGCCGACCGGACGTAGACTCACTCATGTGCCTGCACGTCTCCGTGCACCTACACCTACACCAGGACATTTGCCCTGACCTTTGGCTTTTGCCATTTGCCCTTTGACCTAACGGTGGCTGATATCATCGTCATGAATGCTGCCAACGATTGAGTGGAAAGACGACGCGGTCGTGATGATCGACCAGCGCAAGCTGCCGGCATCCGAGGTCTACCTCACGTGCAAGACCGCGAACGAGGTCGCCAAGGCCATCAAGACAATGGTGATTCGCGGCGCACCCGCCATTGGCGTCGCGGCAGCGATGGGCATCGCGGTCGGTATGACCCGCAGCCGTGCCACCGGAACCAAGCAGTTTACGACCGAGTTTCAGAAGACCTGCGAGTTGATGGCCGGCACACGTCCGACCGCGGTCAATCTGTTCTGGGCCATTGAGCGCATGAAAAAGGCATTTGCCGCCACGGCGCAGGATGGCCAGTCCGTGGACGAGATCAAGCGCAGGCTCGTTGCCGAAGCCCGCGCGATTCACGACGAGGACGTGCAGAGCTGCCGGGCGATGGGCGCGCATGGCGCAACGTTGGTGCCCTCGTCAGCGCGCATCCTGACGCACTGCAATGCGGGTGCACTCGCGACGGCGGGTTACGGTACGGCTCTTGGTGTCATTCGCGCAGCCGCCGAGCAAGGGAAAACGATCACCGTCCTTGCCGACGAGACGCGGCCGTTTCTCCAGGGTGCACGACTGACCGCGTGGGAGCTGGTCAGGGATGGCATCAATACGACGGTCATTACCGACAACATGGCGGGCGCGATGATGCGGCTGGGCGAGGTGGATCTGGTTGTTGTCGGCGCCGATCGCATCGCCGCCAATGGCGACGTCGCCAACAAGATTGGGACATACAGTGTCGCCGTGCTGGCGAAAGAGCACGGCATTCCGTTCTACGTCGCCGCCCCGCTGTCCACAGTCGATCTAAATACACCCGACGGCAACGGAATTCCAATCGAGGAGCGCAACGAGCGTGAGGTGACCCATATCGGGTCAAACCGTCTGACGCCAGACGGCGCGCAGATTCGCAATCCGGCCTTCGACGTGACGCCGTCGCAGTATGTGACGGCGATCATTACTGAGCGCGGCATCGCGCGGGCGCCATTTTCGGAATCGCTTCCACAGCTCTTCGAGGGCGTTTTGAGCGGGTCGGTCTAATGGATGGTAGTTCTCGGCATCGAAACTTCCTGTGACGAGACAGCCGCAGCGCTGGTCGAAGAGACCGGCGACGCGGCGCGTCCGTGGCGGCTGCGATCGAACGTGATCGCCTCGCAGGTGGAGATTCATCGCGTCTGGGGTGGTGTCGTGCCTGAGCTCTCGGCGAGACAGCACATTCGCGATATCTGCGGCGTTGTCGAACGCGCGCTCTCGGACGGCGCCTCCGGCTACGACGCGATCGCCGTGACAAGCGGGCCGGGCCTCGTCGGATCGCTCCTCGTTGGTCTGTCGTTCGCGAAAGCGCTGGCCTGGTCACGCGCCGTGCCGATCATCGGCGTTCATCACCTCGCCGGTCACATCGAGTCGCTTGTTCTCGAGCACGGAGAGCTGCCTCTACCTGCCGTCGTCCTCGTCGTCTCGGGTGGGCACACCAGTCTTTACCTTGTGCCCCAGCCCGGTTCGTACGAATTGCTCGGCCGCACACGTGACGACGCGGCGGGCGAGGCGTATGACAAGGTGGCGAAGCTGCTCGGACTTGGATATCCCGGTGGCCCGGCGATCGATCGCATGGCCGCGGCGGGAAACGATCGGGCGATCCTGTTTCCTAAAACCCGGCTCACACATGCGGATCGGAACCGTCCACACCTGCCTGGGCGGCGTGATTTCAGCTTCAGCGGCTTGAAGACGTCCGTGCTCCGGTATGTGACGACGCGGCGCGCGTCGCTTGGTCTCGCTGCGGACGCGGCGCTGTCGACGGCGGAGATCGCCGACATTTGCGCCAGCTTCCAGCGCATCGTCGTCGAAACGCTCGTCGAGCAGCTGTTCGACGCGGCGCGATATGCTGGCGCGCGAAGCGTGGGCATTGCCGGTGGCGTTTCGGCCAACAGCCGGTTGCGCGCGGATGCGAAGACGCGCGGGGAGTCGCGCGAGATCCCGGTGTTCGTTCCCAGCCTGGCGCTCGCGACCGACAATGCGGCGATGATTGCGGCGGCAGGATTGCGCCGATTGCGCGCCGGCCAGCGCTCGGATTGGGCGCTGAGCGCCGACGCCTCATTGAGACTGTAGCCTGATGAAGACCGCGACCGATTACCTGTGGTTCAACACCAAACAGCGCCAGGAGTTCGTGCGCATCACCGACGAGGTCGCGGCGGTCGTGAAGAAGAGCGGCGTGCAGGAAGGAATGGTGCTCGTCTCGGCAATGCACATCACCGCCGCCGTGTATGTGAACGATTGGGAGGACGGTCTCATTCACGACTTTCAGGTCTGGCTGGAGAAACTCGCCCCGGCCGGAGTGAATTACAGGCATCATCAGACGGGCGAAGACAATGCCGACGCGCATCTGAAGCGCACGCTGATGGGACAGCAGGTGATCCTGCCGATCACTGCAGGAAAGCTCGACCTCGGCCCGTGGGAGCAGGTCTTCTATGCCGAGTTCGATGGCCAGCGCAAGAAGCGGGTTGTCGTTAAAGTGATGGGTGAATGAGCGATCGCAGGTATCCGGACCGGCCATATGTCGGCATCGGCGGCATCATCGTGCACGAGGGCCGCGTCGTGCTCGTGAAGCGCCGTTTTGAACCGCTCGCCGGTCAATGGAGCATTCCTGGCGGCGCGGTGGAGACCGGCGAGACGCTCGAGGCCTGTCTCATTCGCGAGATGGCCGAGGAGACCGGCTTTCTCGTCGAAGTTGGTCCGGTCGTCGAAGTGCTGGACCGCATCATCCATGACGAGGGCGGACGGGTCCTGTACCACTTCGTGCTCATCGACTACTTGTGTTGGCCGGTCGGTGGCGAACTCCGCGCAGGTTCGGATGTTGCGGAAGCCGTGCTGGCCGAGCCGTCGGAGCTCGCGCAGTTCCAGCTCACTGAGAAAGCCCTGTCCGTCATCGAACGTGCGCTCGAAATGGCGCGCGACATGCCGCCTCCTGTCGGCCAAGAGTAGAATCCCCAATCGATGTCAGACCCGCTGTCACGCGATGCGGCCTGGGCGCTGCTCACCGAGTGGACCAAGAGCGAGAGCCTGCGCAAGCACGCATTGGCAGTGGAGGCCGCCGTGTGCGGCTATGCGCGGAAGTTCGGCGCGAATGAAGCGGAGTGGGGGATCGTCGGCCTCCTCCATGACTTCGATTACGAACGGTATCCCACCCTCGACAATCATCCGTTCCGTGGCTGCGAAGAGCTGCAGCGCCGCGGGTATCCCGAGTGGGTGACACGCGCGATCCTGTCGCATGCGCAGTACTCAGGCGTACCGCGTGAGAGTTCGCTCGAGAAATCGCTGTTCGCCTGCGACGAAATGGCTGGCTTCGTGACCGCGGCCTCACTGGTGCGGCCGAGCAAGAGCGTGCTCGACCTCGAGGCCTCGTCAGTGATCAAGCGCATGAAGGACAAAGCCTTTGCCAAGGGCGTGTCCCGTGACGACCTGCGTCAGGGCGCCGAGGAGCTTGCGCTGCCGCTCGATGAGCATGTCACCAACGTGATCACATTTCTGCGCCAACGGGCCGACGCCCTCGGCCTTCGGGGTTCTCTGTGAGCCCGAATGGCATGGGCTTTTCGAACGATCCGAACGGTTCGAACGACCCGAACGATCCGAACGTATGAGTTCACCGATGACCCCGGTCGTCGATTTACAGCGTGTCAGTGTCCGCTACGGATCCCAATTGGCATTGCGCGATGTGAGCGCGACGTTTCCCAGTGGTGCCGTCGGCCTGCTTGGTCCGAACGGGGCGGGCAAGAGCACGATGATCAAGGCCCTGCTCGGCCTGCTGGCACCGGATACCGGCGAGATGCGGGTGCTGGGCCTCGACGTCCGGCGAGCGCCGCTGCAGATTCGCGGACGCATCGGCTACATGCCGGAGAACGACGCCCACATCCCGCGAATGAACGCCGTGACGTTCGTCGCGTACTGCGGCGAGTTGTGCGGCCTGCCGTCTGCCGATGCCATGCAGCGCGCGCACGAAGTGCTCTACTACGTCGGCCTTGGCGAAGCGCGCTATCGCAACATCGAGCAGTACTCGACCGGCATGAAGCAGCGCATCAAGCTGGCGCAGGCTCTCGTGCACGATCCCAGTCTCCTGTTTCTCGACGAGCCCACCAACGGCATGGATCCGAAAGGGCGCGACGAGATGCTCGAGCTCATTCGCGATATCGCCCACAACAAGCAGATCAACCTGATTCTCTCATCGCACTTGCTGCCAGACGTCGAGTACACCTGCGACCACGTCGTCGTGCTCGACAAGGGCGGCATTGCCGCAGCAGGTCCGATTGCTACGCTCAAAGGGCCGGGTGGACGAGTGTTCGAGTTGCGGGTGAAGGGCGTTGCGGATCAGTTCATGGCCGCGATGCGGGACGCCGGCCTCGAATGTCACGCCACTGACGACGACGTGATGCGGGTGTTCGTGCCCGACGAACGAGGCCCGCGCTATCTGTTCACGCTCGCGGCCCAGCACCAGGTCCAGGTCCGCCATCTGCGGGCCAGCGTGCCGACGCTCGAAGACGTATTCGCGAAGGCCGTGGGGGAATCCTGACGTGCCTATTCACGACCAGGGTTATCGACACTATCAAGGGACGCGCGCACCGCACGGCGGCGCGTGGTGGATCATTGCGCGTTCGCACATGGCGGCGTTGCTGCAGTACCGATGGTTTCAGATTTTGCTGCTGGTGAGCTTTGCACCGTTTGTCGTTCGGGCCGTGCAGATCTATTTCGCGTCAACGAACGCACAAGTGGCGGAATTTCTCGCCACGACACCGGACACGTTCAAGGATTTCCTCTCGCAACAGCGGCTCTTTGTTTTCCTCGTGGTGATCATGCAGTCCGGGTTGATTGCCGATGACCGCCGCACCAATGCGTTGCAACTGTATCTGTCGAAGCCGCTGACGCGCGTCGAGTACGTGCTCGGCAAGCTCGTGCCGCCGCTGGCATTTGTGCTCGGTGTCACGTTGGTCCCGGCGCTGCTGTTACTCATCCTGCAGATCGTGTTCGCCGGCAGCGTGACGTTTCTGCGCGCCAATCTATTCCTGCTACCCGCCATTACGCTGTTCTCGCTGACCCAGGCGCTGCTGTCGTCGTGCGCGATCGTCGCGCTGTCTTCGCTCAGCAAGAGCCGGCGGTTCGTAGCCGTCATGTACGCCGGCATCATCTTCTTTACAGCGGCAATGTACCAGGTGCTGCGTGGCATCACTGGCAGCCGCACATGGGCAGTGATCTCGCCTGGCGAGATGCTCGACGTCATCGCTAATGCCATCTTTCGCGCCCGCGGCGAGCTGGCCGTGCCGGTGTACGTCGCGGTGATCGTCATCCTCGCAATCGTCGGAGTGGCGATGGTGATTCTCGAGCGGCGAATTCGCGCGGTCGAGGTCGTGGCCTGATGCAGTCCCCGACCGAACGCCATCCGGTTATTACCGCCGAACACTTGTCGAAGTGGTACGGGCAGGTGTCGGGACTCAATGACGTCAGCGTCACCGTGCCGCCAGGAATCACCGGTCTGCTGGGCCCCAATGGCGCAGGCAAGTCAACGTTCATGAAGCTCGTGACGGGGCAGCTCAAGCCGAGCAAAGGCACGATCAACGTCCTCGGCGAGCCGATTTGGGGAAACCCGGCGCTCTATCACCGCATCGGTTTCTGTCCCGAGCAGGACGCGTTCTACGAGCGAATGACGGGTCTCGGATGGGTCTCCGCGCTCGTGGCGCTGAACGGCCTCGAGCCGGCAGCGGCGGACGCTGCTGCGAGACGCGCGCTCGAAGCCGTCGATCTGCTGGACGCTGCGGACAAGAAGATCGGCGCCTACAGCAAGGGTATGCGCCAGCGCGTGAAGATGGCGCAGGCGCTGGCGCACGATCCGGAGGTGTTGATCCTCGACGAGCCGCTGAGCGGCATGGACCCGTTGATGCGTCGTCGAACTATTCGCCTCATTCGTGAGTGGGGCCGCTCGGGGAAGAGCGTGCTCGTCTCGAGCCACATCCTTCACGAGATCGAGTCGATGACATCGAACATCCTCTTGATCAACAACGGACGAATCCTTGCCGAGGGCAACGTCCATCAAATCCGCGAGCTCATCGACACGCATCCCCACTCAGTTTTCATTCGCGCCGAGGACCCCAAGGCATTGGCTCGAGCGCTGCTGGTCGAAGACGGAGTGATCAGCATGCGTTTCGAGCCCGGTGCGGTGTCCGTCGAAACAGCGAGACCCGATGCGTTCTATGCGCGTCTCACCGAGATGGCCGCGTCCGGTGAAGCCGGCGTCATCGACGAGGTGACGTCGCCGGACGACAACCTGCAGGCCGTCTTCAAGTACCTGGTGAAACAATGAGCCAGCCGCCCCGTTCCTCCTCGTTCATGCGCGGCGCGTGGCGAGTCTTCGAGCTCTCGCTGGGCGAGATGTTGTGGTCGCGTCGCACAGTGTTCCTCGCCATCGTCGTCGGTTGTCCTGTGCTCGTGGCTGCTGTGATTCGCATCGTGGACTCGATGGGCGTGGCGCCGCTGAGGATCAATGGCCAGCGAATGGATTTCACCGCCATCTTTGGCGTGATGATCTGGCTGCTCTTCCTGCGGTTCATTGTGCCGGTGCTGGGTGTGTTCTATGGCACCTCGCTCATCGCCGACGAAGTCGAAGACAAGACCATCACATATCTCTTTACGCGTCCGATCCGACGCGGCGCAGTGTTAGTGGGCAAGTACCTCGCGTATCTCGTTTGCACGACTCTGGTGGTACTCCCCGGCGTGATGCTGGTGTATTTCCTGATCGTCCCGTTCCAGCAGGTCGGCGCCAGCTTCACGATGCTCCTGACCGATCTCGGTCTGCTGGCGCTCGGTCTCGCGGCGTACGGTGGACTGTTCGCGCTGGTCGGAGCGGTGATGAAGCGGCCGCTGATCGTCGGGTTGGTCTTCGCGTTCGGTTGGGAGCAGTTCGCCCTGATCATGCCGGGGTACGTGAGGCGATTCACGCTGATGTATTACGTTCAGTCGCTCGTTCCGCACGCGATGCCGACCGAGGGCGTCACGTCGCTGCTCCAGGCGTTTTTCACGAATACCCCGACAACCTTGACGTGTCTGGTCTCCCTGGCCGTGGCTATTGCGGTTGCGTTGACGCTGGCGGGGAAGGCCGTGGAACGGCGAGAATATGTGCTGGATCAGTAATCGCCCGGGAACGCCGGTAGAGGCGGTCTTTAGAACTCCGTCTGGAGCGGCTGGACACTAGGAACTGAGGCACCCCATGATTCGTATAGCCAGCAGGGAGCAGTGTCGATGACCAAACGAACACGCCTGTTTGTGCTGATTGCGGCCGGAATTCTCGTGGTCGGGCTTGGCACCGGACTACTGGCCTCCTACATGAACATCCAGACCCTCACGCTCATCGGCGGCAATGGGCCCGACGAGTTCGCGTATGTGCCTGCGGATGCAAAAGTGGTCGGCTTCGCGAACGTGCGCGCGGTCATGGATTCTGAAGTCCGCCGCAAGCTGATGGAGCTTCATCAGGGTGCCGACAACGCCGACCGCTTCCAGGAGCGGACGGGCATCAACGTCACAGAGGACATTGATTCAGTGGTAGCGGCGGTGACCTCTGATGTGTCTGCAGAACATGGGCCTCCGCTCGTACTCGCGCGCGGCCGCTTCGATCAGGTGCGTCTCGAGGGATTCGCCCGCGAAGAAGGCGGAGTGGTTGAGGATTACAAGGGCATCCGCCTTATCACCCACGACAACTTCGGCGTGGCGTTCGTTGAACCGGGCCTTGTTGCGTTGGGTGCTCCAGCAGCCGTACGTCGCGCCATCGACACCAAGCTCGCTGGCAATGGCAATATCACCGGCAACGACGAACTCATGGGGCTGGTGAAACAGGTCAACGGCGGCAATGTCTGGGCCGTCGCGAGATTCGATGCGCTGACTGGCGCCCGTATCCCCGCGGAACTGAAGGACCGGCTCCCGGCGATCAGCTGGCTCTCCATCAAGGGCGTCGTCAACGGCGGGATTGAAGGCGTCATCAATGCTGAGGCGCGTGACGATCAGGCTGCGCAGGACTTGCGTCAGGTGGTGCAGGGCTTTGTCGCTCTCGGCCGCATGCAGGCCGGATCAAATCATCCCGAAATCGCCGATTTCTTGAACTCGCTTCAGCTCACCGGCCAGGGCAAAACCGTTTCCCTGGGGTTCTCGATACCGTCGGCAATGATTGACACGCTTGGCGCATTACGCGCTGGCCGCCGTCCCGGTCAACCCCAGCCGAGCCCGGAAACCACGCCGGAGCGGTCGGAGCCCGCTCGCCCGGCGCCGCCGGCTCTGTAGCGAATTGGCCGCTCGACCCTTTCACCGCAGCGTGTAAATACGCCGCCGAGAGGCGGCGTAGAACGGGTTACGGTGGCTGACCTCGTGTTTTTCTACGGGACGCTGATGACGCCCTTCAATCGGACCGGGCGTCACGGTCTCGATCAACATCTCGAATTCAAAGGCCGCGGCTCGATCGAAGCCGCGCTCTTCGACCTGGGGATCTATCCTGCCGCCGTTCCTTCACCGGATGGCCGTGTCTGGGGCGAAGTCTATGAAATGCTCCGACCGGTGATCGTGCTGCGGGCGCTCGATGAGATCGAGGGATACCGTCCCAGCGAACCGGAATATAGCCTGTACACGCGCCGGCTCACTCCGGTGACGATGGACGATGGGACAGTCGTGCACGCGTCGGCGTACTTTTACAATGCGCCGCTGGGACGCGCCGAGCGCATCGCGTCTGGCGACTACCTGGAGCACCTGCGCGGTTCGTACGTCGAGCGGAGGCTATAGCCTCTGCGGATCATCGTTAGACGCCGCTGCGATGTGATCGCACGGACTCCATGAATTCGGCAATCGCCGTCGCGACATGCTCGGATGGCTCCACGAATTCGATTCCCGTCCAATACACCACCACATTCTGATCGACGTCACTGATCTGCGAATGGACCACCCGGCCCTTCACGACAATCGAGCGCGTGCCAAGAGTCAGCCGGAAGTCGTGCAGTGAGTTGAGGTGAAGCGGGAAGCGGGTCTCGACCAGCGCGCCGCCGACGCTGATCTCTTTGATCAGCATCGGCTGAAACACCATCACCTCACCCTGGAGGTGGCCGAGCATCGGGACACGCTCCGCATCGCGCTTGTCCGATGGCATTGGTTGGAGACTATAGCAGGGGTCAGTTCATCCGCAGCGCCGGACGGCTGACCAACATGCTGTCATCGTCATCCGTAGGCGGCGAGAGAACCTCGTCGAAGTCCTGACCCTCATGCTCCGTGGTATACGTGAGCACTGGGATCTCGCTCGTCTCCGGATCGAGCTTCAGCATCGTCAGCAACTGGAAGCCATCGAGCTCTTCGATCCGCGTGCAGAGAATCACCAGGTCAGGAATGACTTTTCGGATCTGCGAGTACGCGCGGTCACCTGGTTCGACGAACACCATGTCGTAGCGGCCCGCATCGAGGACGGACTCCAACATCCCGAGCACCTCGGTGTTGCCATTGACCACGACAACTTTTTGAACCGGCGTATTGGCGGCGATTCGGTTGGTGTTCGGCATTTTGGTAACCAGCCCTTCTGACTTGTTATCTATACAGGAACCGTGCCACTGTAATTTCTGGCGCAAAACGCGCATTTCAGTGGACGTCATCCTGCGCAAGCGCCAATGCGGGACACCTGCCCGGCTTGCCTCTCTGGGATATTTCGGCGCTAACCCATTGCGCAACAGCCGGTTGCCACTAAAAATACGAAGTGTCAAAAAATGATCACGAGAGGTCGGAGTTTCCCGGTTTTCGTCGTCTTCAAGCAGCCGCTATTGCCGCGCGCCGAACTACCGGCACGTGTTGATTGAAATCCGACGGAGAGACGGCCAGTGCGCACCTACCACAACTACATCGCGGGAACATGGACACCATCGGTGTCCGGTCGGACCTTTGAAAACAGAAACCCGGCGAACCATGACGAGGTGGTCGGACTGTTCCAGGAGTCGACAGTCGCGGACGTTGACGCAGCCATTGATGCCGCTGTCAAGGCCTACGCAACGTGGCGTCTGGTCCCTGCGCCGAAACGTGCCGAGTTGTTGCTTGCAGCGGCAGCGCGTCTCGTCGAGCAGAAGGAAACGTTCGCGTGCGAGATGACGCGGGAGATGGGCAAGGTGCTCGAGGAGACCCGCGGCGACGTTCAGGAGGCTATTGATATGACGCAGTTCATGGCCGGCGAGGGCCGCCGCCAATACGGCCAAACCGTGCCGTCCGAGCTGCGTGACAAATTCGCGATGTCTGTCCGCCAGCCGCTTGGTGTCTGCGCGATGATCACGCCGTGGAACTTCCCGATGGCCATCCCATCCTGGAAGATTGCGCCGGCTCTGGTTTGTGGCAACACGGTTGTGTTCAAGCCGGCGACATTGACCCCGCTCTCTGCCGTGAACTTCGTTAGAGTGCTCGAGGAGGCGGGCGTTCCTCCCGGCGTGGTCAATCTGGTCACAGGAGGTCCTGACATCGGTACGCGGATGACGATGCACGAGGACGTGAAGGTGGTGTCCTTCACCGGCTCGACGACGGTCGGTCAGCTTGTCAATCAGAATGCCGCCTCAGGGTTCAAGAAAGTCCACCTCGAGATGGGCGGCAAGAACGTGATCATCATCATGGATGACGCGCAGCTCGAGCTGGCAGTCGAGGGATGTCTCTGGGGTGGATTCGGCACGAGCGGGCAGCGCTGCACTGCGGCGAGCCGTCTCGTCTTACATGAGAAGGTCCACGACGCGTTCCTGGAGGAGTTTGCCGCACGGGCCAAAAGCCTGCGCATCGGCAACGGACTCGATGCCGGCACACAGATGGGGCCATCAGTGAGCGAGGCTCAGCTGCAGACAGTGATGAAGTACGTCGAGATCGGCAAGGCCGAGGGCGCGCGGCTCGTGACCGGCGGTCATCGTCTCGACGGCGGCGCCTACGCGCGCGGCTGGTTCCACGAGCCAACGATTTTTGCCGATGTCAGCCCCTCGATGCGCATCGCGCGTGAGGAGATCTTCGGTCCTGTTGTGTCGGTGATGCGCTGTTCGTCGCTCGAGCAGGCCATCTCGATCGGCAACGACGTCGCTTACGGCCTGTCAGCGTCGATTTACACGCGCGACATCAACAGAGCGTTCCAGGCGATGCGCGATCTATATACAGGAATCTTTTACGTGAACGCGCCGACTATTGGCGCCGAGGTGCACTTGCCGTTCGGCGGGACGAAAGCGACAGGCAACGGTCACCGCGAAGCGGGAACCGCTGCCCT
>DAINQP010000179.1:0-12999 GCA_036742665.1 Vicinamibacterales bacterium
GCCCATCGCAAACAGATCGCTGCGTGCGTCGAGCGTGCGCCCGTGAATCTGCTCCGGCGACATGTACCGCGGCGTGCCCATCACGGCGCCCGCCTGCGTCGCACGCGTGGCAGTGTGCGTCAGCGCCGGATCCACAGCGACTGACACCGGCCTGGCCAGACCGAAATCGAGAATCTTCACGCCGTGCGGCGTAAGAAAGATGTTTGCCGGCTTCAGGTCGCGATGGATGAGACCCTGCTCGTGAATGACCTGCAGGGCCTTCAATGCCTCGACGGCGAGCGGAATCGCCTGGCCGATTGCCAGCGGGCCGCGCCGGATCCGATCGGCCAGCGTCTCGCCGGTGAGCAGTTCCATGGTGATGAACAGCGTGTCGTGCTCCTCACCGATCTCGAAAACCTGACAGATGTTGGGATGGCTCACCGCGGCGGCGGCGCGTGCCTCACTCAGCATACGGCGGCGCGCCTCACCCTCGTCCGATGCGGCGATGATCTTGAGCGCCACATCACGACGCAATCGAACGTCGCGGGCGCGATACACCTCGCCCATGCCTCCCGCGCCGAGCAGCGCGACAATCTCGTACGACGCCAAGCGCGTGCCGGGTGCGAGCGACATTGAATCGCCATTTTCTCGCGCATCGCCGCCGCCTCGGTCAACTGAGTCGGGGTGCTGACGCGCGCCGTGGAGAGTTAAGATCGACGATTGGTGGCCGATTCGAGCGACAAAACCGGACGCGGACCGCTGCGCACGCTGTACGAGTGGCTGACTGGGACGACATCGCCATCGCTGGCGGGGCCGCCGGGGGACGATACGCCGTCCGCCGGGCCCACGCGTCTCGGCCATTACACGATTAGGCGCAAGCTGGGCCAGGGCGGCATGGGCGTCGTCTACGAGGCCCGAGATGAACGCCTCGACCGGACAGTGGCGCTGAAGACACTGCCGACGCTCGCCGGTGACGAGACCGCGCGCAAGCGGCTGTGGCGCGAAGCGCGCGCCGCGGCCAGTGTCAATCACCCGAACATCTGCCAGATCTATGAGATCGGCGAAGACACCGCGGGACTCTTCATCGCGATGGAGCTGCTCGAAGGCGAGCCGCTCTCCGACCAGTTGCAGCGCGGGCCGTTGAACGTCGCGGAAGCGGTGGGCGTGGGCCTGGACATCCTGTCCGCACTGGCTGCCTTGCACGCCCGCGGCATCGTGCATCGCGATCTGAAGCCATCGAACGTGTTCCGCACGCCGCACGGCGTGAAGCTGCTCGACTTCGGCCTGGCGCGCCCTGAGCTCGAGAGCGCAATGTCGCCGGCGACCGACATCACGCGCACGGGAACGATCATGGGCACGCCGCGCTACATGGCACCCGAAGCGATCCGCGGCGAGACCGTCGATGCGCGCAGCGATCTGTTCGCGGCCGGCGCCATTCTGTTCGAGATGCTCGCTGGCCGTCCGGCCTTCGACGGCCGCACCATTGCGGACGTCATTCACGCCACCGTCTACGAACAACCGCCGGCGCTGAGCGGGTCGTCAACGGTGGCTGCGGTCGATCGCGTCATTCGGCAGGCACTCGCCAAGCAACCGTCGGACCGCTTGCCGTCCGCGGAGGTGATGGCCGAGGAGCTTCGCTGGGCCGGCGGTCTCGAGACCGAGGCCAGCACGTCGCAGGCACATGCGCTGACACGCCTCGTGGTGTTGCCCTTCCGCATTCTCAGGCCCGACCAGGAGACCGACTTTCTGGCCTTCAGTCTTCCTGACGCGATCACCACGTCACTCTCCGGCACCGGATCGTTGATCGTGCGCTCAAGTGCGGTGGCATCGCGCTTTGCCGGCGACGTACCAGACCTCAAAGCGCTTGCCAGCGACGCCAACGTCGATCGCGTCGTGATGGGCACGGTGCTGCGATCGGGCGATCAGCTGCGTGCTGTGGTGCAGCTCGTCGAAGCGCCCGGCGGCACGGTGCTCTCGTCGCACACCGTGCAGGTACCACTCGGCGATCTGTTCCGCCTGCAGGACGATATCGCGCGACGCGTAGTGGAAGCGCTGTCGCTACCGTTGACCGGCATCGCGCCGCACACACCGGACACGCCGCATAACGCTCACGCCTACGAGCTATACCTGCGCGCCAACGAGCTGGCTCGTACCTACGAGGGCATCGTCCAGGCGCGTGACCTCTACGAGCAGTGCCTCGATCTCGATCCATCGTTTGCGCCGGCGTGGGCGCATCTCGGACGCTGCCATCGCGTCATCGCGAAGTTCATCGACGGCTCGTCTGACGAGGCGCGCGCCAAAACCGCACTCGATCGCGCGCTCGCGCTCAGCCCTCGCTTATCGGTGGCGCATAAGTATTATGCGCAGCTCGAAGCCGACATGGGCCAGTCGACGAATGCCCTGGTCCGTCTAGTCGAGCAGGCGGGGCAACACGGCAACGATCCAGAGCTCTTCTCTGGGCTCGTCCACTCGTGCCGCTACTGCGGGCTGTTCGAGCAGGCGATCGCCGCGCACGCCGAGGCGAAGCGTCTCGATCCCAATGCCCCGAGCACCATCGAGCAAACGATCCTGATGACCGGCGACATCGAGCGTTTGCTCACGCTCGGGCCGCGCTCGTACAGCCCTGGCGGAGGTGATCAGGGCATCAGAGTGATCGGCCTCGGCCTCGCCGGCCGGCGCGACGAGGCGCTCTCGGTGCTGAATACCATGACGCAGATGGCGCGCATCCAGACATTCCACACGTGGATGATCTATCTGCGCGCGTGGCTCGATCGGCGCGTACCGGACATGATCGCCGCGCAATCGTCGTTGAGCGAGTTGAAGATCATGAACGATCCCGAGGCGCTCTTTCAGATTGGCATCTTGTTCTGCGACGTGGGCGAATACGACCCGGGATTGAATTACGTGCAGCGCGCGATCGAGAAGGGCTATTACGTGGTGCAGACGCTGGAACGGCGCACGCAGTTCGACGCGCTTCGCGACCAACCGGTGTTCCAGTCAATTCTCGCCGCGGCACGCGAGGGCCGCACGCGGTCGCTCACTGCGTTCCGCGACGCCGGAGGCGAGCGCCTCCTCGGACGACGATGAAAAACCTGTCGCAAGAGCAGGACAAAGCGGAGATTCTGCGGCGACTGAGAACCATCCGTGCCGACAGCCCGCGGCAATGGGGCCGCATGTCGGCGCATCAGATGATTTGCCACTTGAGCGACTCGTTCCTCGCCGTCACGGGACAACGTCGCGCAAGCCCCGCATCGGGGCCGCTGCAACGCACGGTCATCAAGTGGCTCGCGCTCTATGCGCCGCTCAAATGGCCGAAGGGCGTTCCGACCCGCCCGGAGGTCGATCAGGAGGCGGGAGGGACCAGGCCGGCGAACTTCGCGGCTGACGTCACGCAACTGGAAATGCTCGTCGAGCTGATTACGACGCGGGCAAGCTGCTTCGACGGGGAGACGCATCCGATTTTCGGTCCACTGTCGCGTCCGGCCTGGATGCGCTGGGCCTACCTGCACATGGATCACCACCTCCGTCAGTTCGGGTGCTGATGGAGTGTCCGGTTTGAGCCGGACCACAGGCATGTCTCTCCACGATCTCGTCACAACGAGCGGTGCGGTCGCGGAAGCCAGCAGCCGTCTCGCCAAGATCGGCTTGCTCGCCGACCTGCTCCGTCGCACCGCGCCCGACGAAATCGAGATCGCCGTCGGGTTTCTCTCCGGTGAGCCGCGCCAGGGACGCATCGGGATCGGCGGCGCCACGATCTGGAGCGCGAAGGACGTTGCCGGCGCCGAGACGCCGACGCTCACCCTGCACGACGTGGACGAGGCGTTGACGCAGATCGCCGCACTCAAGGGCGCCGGGTCAACCGCTACACGCCAACAACGACTGCGCGATCTGCTCGGACGCGCCACCCGTGCCGAACAGGATTTCATTGTCCGCTTGCTGTTTGGCGAGCTGCGTCAGGGCGCGCTCGAAGGCGTACTCATCGAGGCCGTCGCCAGGGCGAGCGGCGTCAACCCTGCCGCGATTCGCCGCTCGGTCATGATGGCCGGTGCGCTGGCGCCAGTCGCGCGCGCGGCGCTCGTGGATGGCGAATCTGCGCTCTCCAGTTTTGGCGTCCAGCTCTTTCAGCCGGTTCAACCGATGCTGGCGCAGCCAGCGGAAGACATGAACGACGCGCTGGTGCAACTCGACAACGACGTGTCGCTCGAGTGGAAGCTGGATGGCGCGCGCATCCAGGCGCATAAGAGCGGCGATGAGGTCAGGGTCTTCTCACGCAATCTGCGCGACGTGACGGCCGCCGTTCCAGAGGTTGTGGAAGCGCTACGCGCCCTCGACGCACGCGACGTGATCGTTGACGGAGAGGTGATCGCGCTCCGTGCCGATGGCTCGCCGCATCCATTTCAGGTCACGATGCAGCGGTTTGGCCGGAAGCTCGATGTGGACCGGTTGCGCTCCGAGATCCCAGTGACGCCGTTCCTCTTCGATTGCCTGTTCGCCGACGGCGAGTCATTGGTCGATACGACGCAGGATGCGCGCGTCGCCCGGCTCGAGACCATCGCCCGGGGTATCGTCGTACCTCGTCTGGTGCGGCCGACATCGGAATCCGCCGCGCATTTTCTCGACGAGACCTTGCGCCGCGGCCACGAGGGACTGATGGTGAAATCGCTGACCGCCCCGTACGCCGCGGGCCGGCGCGGTCAGCAATGGCTGAAGGTGAAGATCGCGCGCACGCTCGACCTGGTGATCCTCGCCGCCGAGTGGGGCCATGGCCGGCGAACGGGATGGCTCAGCAACCTGCACCTCGGCGCCCGGGATCCAGTGCACGGGGGGTTCGTGATGCTGGGCAAGACGTTCAAGGGACTGACCGACGAGATGCTGACGTGGCAGACCGAGAAGCTGCGCGCGCTGGAGATCTCACATGATCGCCACACGGTGTACGTGAAGCCGGAACTCGTCGTCGAGATCGCGTTCAACGAGGTGCAGGAGAGTCCCCACTATCCTGGCGGGCTGGCGCTCCGCTTCGCGCGCGTGAAGGGCTATCGAGCGGACAAATCCGCGAACGACGCCGATACCATCGACACGGTCCGCGACATCTATCTGCGATCGATAAGCAGCGAGCCGCGCTAAGCACCAAGGAGCAAGGACTCCGGATTACCGGCCGGCGCCTCCGGCCTCGCGACCGCCCCGCGCTCCCGGCGGAAGCGGCGCGGGTGTCGGCAGCGGCGGCTGATTGATCGTGTAGTCTGCGGGAATCGTAAACAGATCTGCAGGCGGGTCGGCTCGGTTGATGTTGGTCAGACGGTACTCGACGATTCCGGTTCGCGGATCTGAGTTACGCGAGTAGACCAGCATCCTCAGGTCGGGCGATTCCCATCGCTCGTCGGTGATCTCGATCGGCCGATCGTTGCCGATGCGGCCTGTCGGAATGGTCGTCGTCGTCTTGCGCCCCAGTGCCCTCACACCCTCGAACTGCCGCGTCCCGAGTAGCTCTTCGCTCGGGCTGCTGCCGGCACCGAGGATTGGTGTTCCACGCCCTTGCACGAAGATCGTTCCGACATTGCTCCGAACCATCATGTTCCCGGCGAGAGCGATGGCCATGCGTGGCACGCGGCGAGCCGTGTGCGTCGTCGGATCGAGCGTGAACGCAGTGCCATCCACCGGGTCGGGCGCAATGGTAATCGTCTGCATGTTTGCACCCGCATTGAGTGCACCAAGCCCGAGGATCGTCTGTTCGCGACGCACGCGTCCGGCGCGATCGCGATAAAAGCGAGCGGTCGTGGTCTGTTCGATGCGCGTGCCGTCGCCGAGCACCTGCGTCACTGTGGTGGTCGCGTCGGCTGAGAACGGTGAATCGGTGACGACAGGTCCGGCGAAGACATCGCTCGTGACCGGGGTCGATCGGGACGCCCGAGCGACAACACGCTCAAACTCACGGGCGCGGTCGGGATCGCCAGTGCCCGTCTGACGTCCCTGCGCAGTGACGCCAGCCGGCAGACCCAGCGCAAGACACATCCAGATACACACATGTACCGATCTCATGGCCGTCGCTCCTGCAGGCTGTGGCGGACTGGCGTCCGTACGAACCGGACCGCACGGGCAAGCCCGTCTTCGCCGACGATGACGTCGGCGAGGAGGACGTCGGTTGGCGATGTGTTCACGTCGATCGTCTCGACGCCGAGCGCGGCAACCGCTTCGGGCGAGATCACGACGCGAACGACGTTTCCCTGCGTTACCGGCAGTGCACCATACGCCAGTGGATAGAACGCGGTCGTCACTTCAGCGTCGCCCGCCGCTATACCCGAGGAGGGTTCCACCGAGGGTCTCGTGGTCAGCTGCCAGATCGGCAACGCTGTGGCGATCACGAGTCCAGCGGCCAACGCGTACATCTTGATCGCCGAAACCCGACGCGCGCGGCGTCGCGCGCGCACTTCCTGGAGCAGCCGCTCCTGCACAGCGGATGATGCGCCGCCGCCAGCGTCGGCGTCCGCAACCTGACGCAGCCACTCCACGAGCGCGTGTTCCTGATCCACGTGGTCCTGCATGCTCACACTCGACTCATCGCAGCCATTGACGGCACCGCCGACAGCTTCCTCAGGAGCAACCCTCGCGCCCGGTGCAGCCTGGACCGCACTGTTCCAATCGGACACTGAATGACCTGCGCGACGGTAGCGTAGTCCATCTCCTGCAGGTCACAGAGCGCAACCACTTCGCGATAGGCCGCGGGCAGCGACTGCACGGCCTGCCGCACGACGTCAATCATCCGCTCACGCGCCATCGTCTCGAGCGGCGTGTCCTGCGGTGTGACCGCATCGGATGCCACGAGCTCGACCGGTTCCGACAGCGTCATGCCTTCACGGTCGAGACGCTTGATCACGTGGTGCCGGGCAATCCCATATAGGTACGCGGCCGCCGTGCCCTTTGCTGGATCGAACCGTCCGCCCTGACGCAGCACCGCGAGAAACGTCTCCTGTACCACGTCGTCTCCAGCGGCGACGCCGCACATGCGCGCGGCGTAGTGATAAATCTGCCGCTGATACCGGGCATAGAGCTCGCCAAAGGCGGCTTCGTCACCTTCGGACGCAAGGGTGAGCAGCGCCGCCTCGTCCACCTTGGTAACGCGCAATGCAGAATGCCCAATGCTCAATGGGATTGCCTCGTCATTGAGCATCGAGCTCTGGGCACTCGGCATGGTGCATTCCACGGTCCTACCCATGTATTGCCAGGGGGCGCCGCGAAAGTTTCATAATCTCTGCGTGCTCGCGCGTCGCGTGCTTTTTCAGCTGCATCTCTGGATCGGCATCATCACGGGACTCTATATTGCCGTGGTCTGCATCACGGGTGCGGCCCGCCTTTCCGGCCGCGTTCCGTGCCGTGGTCAATCGCATCTCGCCAATCACGCTCGCTCGTACGCCGCAATCAGGTCTCGATACCCACGCCCCCGCGCCCACCTGGCGCGCGCTGGTTGATATCGCTCGACAGCACGCACCCGCCAGCCACCATGTCGCGCGCGTCGTTCTCCCGTCAACGCCGACGGCGCCATTCCTCGTGATGTTCTCGGCTGTAAGCCCGACACCGCTGGGCGCGGCGTTGAGGCCCGTGTATCTCGATCAATACACGGGAACGTTGTTGACTTCGCCACCCGCCCCGACGAGCGTCGGCGACACGATCATGGCGTGGGTGGCTCCGCTGCACGTGGGCAACTTCGCCGGCAACGGTGTGCGAATGCTGTGGATGCTGTTCGGCCTCGCGCCGCCGCTGCTTTTCGTCACCGGCTTCGCGATGTGGTGGACGCGAGTGGTGCGTCGCCGCTGGCGCGACTCAATGGCCCGGAGCAATCTCGGCTTCGAGCGATGAGTAGCGCAAACCGAAACTGTCGAACGTGTATTGGGTGCGATCGCTTTCGCTCAGCGCACGGAAGAGTGCATTCCAGTCGAAGCCCGGGCGCTGAAACAGTTTGGCGACGACGACAAGGCTTTCGTCGTAGGCCAGTAACGCCTGAGCCGCAGTGAGCTGGCTGAAGCTGCCCTCGAGGTATTGCAGCGGAATCACGCCAATCTTGTCGACCCGTCGCCGTGCTGCTGCCGCATCATCACCCTCGAAGTACTGGGCCAGCCCCTCGTGCAGCCAGGTTGGCACGCCCCGCGGCGCGATGCTCGCGATCAACGCGTGGGCAAGCTCGTGGATGAGCACGCGCTCGAAGAGTTGCGGACTCTGCACGGCGCCGGCCGCGGGCACGCGGATGCGGCCATCGTAGATGCCGCCAGCCCACGTCGGCGCCTGGGTGATATCGCGGAACTGCTGTTCCGTATAGAGCATCACCACCACTGGCTCGGATGGATAGCTGCCGAGGGCCTTGCCGATCCGCCAGAACGCCGCTTCGAGAATCTCTGTCGCGCGAGTCGCCAGCACGTTGTCGGCATGCCCCTGGAACATCACGCGAAAACGATCGAAACGCCGCTCGGTGAATCCCGTGCTCGCGTCGGCGTCAGCACGCCACGCCTTGAGCTTGGCGGCGAGATGCGGGTGGTTCGGTGCGTGTGTGAGTGCCTTCTCGTAGATCGTGATCGCGGCGGCGACATCGCCATCGCTGTACGCAATCTGGCCGAGGAGGATCGAGGCGAACGTCAGACGTGGATCGAGATCGAGCGCGCGTCGTAGCGGAACGGCCGCCTCCTTGCTCTGTCCCAGCAGGTGCGCGGCGACTCCAGCGCCGAGCAGGAGTGCGGGTTGATCGGGCTCTTTGGCCAGGCCTGCTGCGAACAGCTTGCTTGCCCCGGCCGCGTCGGCGCTATCGAGCAGCTTCCATCCGGCGTCGTTCAGCTCGCGTGCGGACTGGGCGGCCGATCCCGCCGGTACACAGAGAAGAACGCAGAGCACACCCGTCGCGAGCCTGACACCCACGGCCTCTCGCGAGGCAAGCGTTGTACCGGCACGTCGTCCGCGCCAATTGCATGGTGTCAGCCGGCACGGTTACAGGTTCGCTGGGTGGATCACAGGATTCGCGTCATGATGTCTTCATGCCTGAAAGCGAGCCGCATGCTGCCTTCATGACCGCAGCGCTCGTCCTGTTGGTGATGCCGATCGTCTACGCAATTGGGTTGGCGGCCACCATGCTGCTTCTGCAGATCACACCATGGGGCGAGATGCGCACAGTGATGTTCGGCGTCGCGATCATCTGGGGCGTCGTCGTGATGACCGGAGTGCTCGTCGCGGCCAGGCGGCTCAATCGGCGGTCACCTCGCCGGTGATCAGCCCTGCGAGCCGAACCGGCCAGATCAAGATCTGACCCCAACTTCTTCGCGCGCGGGAAGTGGACGATGGCCTGCCGCAAGCTCGCGCGCGAGGGTAGCTGAATCGAGCTCGCGCTCCCAGCGCGACACGACAATGGCCGCAACACCGTTCCCGATGAAATTCGTCAACGAGCGCGCCTCGGACATGAAGCGGTCCACGCCAAGGATGAGTGCGAGCCCGGCGACAGGGATCGAGGGCACGACGGCCAACGTCGCCGCCAGCGTGATGAAGCCGGCGCCGGTCACCCCCGACGCACCCTTGGACGTGAGCATCGCGACACCGAGCAGCGTCAGCTGCTGCATGATCGTCAACTCGATGTTCAGCGCTTGCGCGACGAACAGCGCCGCCATCGTCAGGTAGATATTGGTGCCATCGAGATTGAACGAGTAGCCTGACGGCACGACAAGGCCGACGACCGACCGCGGGCAGCCGAGCCGCTCGAGCTTCTGCATCAACGGCACCAGCGCAGACTCGGACGAGGACGTGCCGAGCACCGTGAGCAGCTCGTCGCGGATATAGAGAATGAATCGTACGATGCTGAAGCCGGTGTATGCGGCGATCGAACCCAGCACGATGAACACGAACAGCAGGCAGGTCAGGTAGAAGCTGCCCATGAGCACCGCCAACGGCCGGAGCGCCTCGATGCCATAGCGGCCAATGGTGAAGGCCATCGCTCCGCCGGCGCCGATCGGCGCCAGCTTCATCAGCGCGTTCATCATCGCGAAGAAGATGTGCGAGGCGGACTCGATGAACTTGTGCACAATCTCGCCGCGCGAACCCATGTGCGTCATCGCGTAGCCAAAAAGCACGGCGACGAACAAGACCTGCAGCAGATCGCCCGAGCCGGTGAACGCGTCGAGGAAGGTCGCGGGAATGATGCGGAGGATGAACGCGGTCGTGGTTTGCGTCGTCGCGCGCTTGGCGTAGTCGGCGACGGCATTCGCGTCCAGCGTCGCGGGATCGGCATTGAAACCCGCACCGGGCTGAATGACGTTGGCAACGACGACGCCGATCGCCAGCGCGATCGTCGAGACGACCTCGAAGTAGATCAACGCCTTGCCGCCGACGCGGCCGACCTTCTTCATGTCTCCCGCGCCGGCAATCCCGAGGACGACGGTGCAGAAGATGATCGGACTGATCAGCATCTTGACCAGCGCGATGAAGCCGTCGCCGAACGGCTTCAAGGCCACGCCCATCGCCGGGTCGAGATAGCCGAGTGTTCCACCCGCGACGATCGCGAGCAGCACCCAGAAGTAGAGATGGCTGGTCAGTCGTTGCATGCGACTAGTAACGACTCACACGTCCTTCACCCATCGAGGTCGAGACGCGCACCTTGATGACGGGCGCTTTGGGGTCCTTCGTTTCATCAGCATCCGGCCCGACGTTCTGGGCCTTCCCTTCCGCATCGCGCACGTCGGCCTGCAACCGTACCTTGGTCGGGACGTTGACGTTCACCTGGCCCATCGACTGCGTGAAGGATAATTCGGCTTCGCTACCCGGCTTCCACTCGCCGCCCAGATCGGCGGTCAGGTTGCCCATTCTGCCCGAGGCCTCCACGCTCTTGGCCCGCGCATTCCCGAGATTCTCGACCCTCACGTTGCCCATGCGCGTGTTCAGACGAAGCCGTGTGATGCCGTCCACGACCGGCTGCCGGAAATCGACCTCGTGGTTGCCCATCGACAGATCGAGACCGAGATCGCTCAGCGTGAGGCCGCCGAGATCGATCCGTGACTCGCCCATGCTGACGTTCAGGGATAACTCGATGGGCACAGCCAGCGGAATCAGCACCGTCAGCTTCGGCCGGTTGTTGTCGTCGTTGCCGATCCCGGCCAGCATCCGCGCCCACATCGGAGCCTTCGATCGAAAACGGATCGTCGTGCGCGGCCTGCCGTTTTCCGTGTCGGTGCGCTGTGTCAATTCGTACAGCGCCTCTGAGAACCGGCCGTCGACCTGTACGCGGCCGTTCGGCTCGCCCGGTTTGATCTCGAAGGTACCTTCCTGCAATTCCACGTTCAGCTGCATCGGTCCATTTGCCGTCTGCGCTGCCGGCTTCGTGCCCGGCGCGGGCGCTTCTGCCGGCGGCGTCTGAATGGCAATGGTGCGCTCGACCTGCGTCGGCGTCGTATCGCCGAGATCGGCGAGAGTGGACTTCGCGTAGAACACCGCGATCGCAAAGCCCACGACGAGCAGGGCCACGAATGAGAAACATCCGATTCCGGCGAACAGCCCGACCTTCTGCCAGCCGCTCAGTTTCTTCATAGACGCACTCTCGAACGACGCGACATGTTAGCGCGTTCAAGACTCCACTTGAGTGCCGGCGGCGTGACCACCGTGGTCACAATCACCATCAGCACCACGGCCGAAAAGCTCGAAGGCCCGATGACCGGGAGGCCGTCGAGCGTCAGCGCGGCGCCGACATTGGCAAAGATCAGCCCGACCTCGCCTCGAGGAATCATGCCGATGCCCACCGCCAGACGATTCACGCCCGGCATGGTGACACCGAGGGCGCACGCCTGTTTGCCGATGATGGCTACTACGGTGAGGGCGGCGGCCAGTTCCAGTGAGCCTCCTGAGGTAAACGCGCCCAGGTCGGTGCGCAGCCCCATGAGCACGAAGAAGATGGGCACGGTGGCATCGGAAATCGGTCGAATCAGTTCCTCGAGCGACCGCTCGCCACGGCCGACGAAATCCTTGAAATGCACGTCCTCGAGAACGAGACCGGCTGCAAATGCGCCGACGATTGGAGCCAGCCCAATCACGCTCGACGCCCAGGCCAGCACGAAACAGAAACTCAGGCTCAGCGTGACCAGCACGCCTCGCCCCTGCAGCAATGACGCCACCGAGAAGAGCCGCGGCGCAGCAAATACACCGATCAGCAGCGCGCCGATCAGAAAGGCCGCCGCGGCGGCGGTGATTCGCGCGATCGAGAACACGGAGAACGGCGCGCCCTGCGACGCCGCAACGATCGCAGCACTGACTGAGCCAAGAATGACCAGCCCAAGCACATCGTCTATGACCGCGGCGCCAAGGATGATGCGAGCTTCCGGCGTCCGTGCGGCGCCGAGATCCTGAAACACCCGCGCCGTGATGCCAACACTCGTCGCCGTCAGGGTGGCGCCGATGAAGGCGTGCACGTACGTACTGGCGGATGGCAGCAGCCATGCGCTCACCGCCCAGCCCAAGGCAAACGGCACGACGACGCCGAGTAGTGCGACGAGCAGAGACGAGAGCCCGACCTTCAGCATCTGTCCAACCGTGGACTCGAGGCCGACCTCGAAGAGCAGAATCAGCGCGCCGATTCCGGCGATGATCTCAATCGTCTCGTTCTGAGCGATCGCAGGAAACGGCGACGCATCGCCGAACGACAGATTGCCGAGGAGAATTCCCGCAACCAGCTCACCGAGGACTGCCGGCTGCTTGACGCGAATGGCCAGCTCGCCACCGAGCTTGGCGGCGAGCAGCATCAGCGCGAGGCCCCCGACGATGGAGGCCACTGGATCGACGTGGGGCATCTACTTCGTTGGCGAGGATCTCGACATGCAGCGGTTCGCCTTGTTCGACGGGTCTGTCGGATCCGGCGCCCGACCCCCTCGTCCGCGGCCTTCTCGATAAACCCCGTGACAGGCGGCGCACGCGTCTGAGAGGTCGCCGGTCGCTTCCGCGACCGCTTCCTGGTTTCGCGTTTGCGAGAGGCGATACACGCGACGCGACACGGCAATCAACTCCTCGGTG
>DAINQP010000180.1:0-12848 GCA_036742665.1 Vicinamibacterales bacterium
AACATCTCGCGCGAGAGCGCGACATGCAGCTCGAGGATGTCCATGCCGATGGCCTCGCCGGCGAGACCGGGATAGATCGTGCCTGAGTGATCTGACAGACCCACCCAACAGCCGTACCGTTCGCGGTAGACGGGAATCAGATTGAGGCCGACGCGTTCGGGCGGACACGGGTATGCGGTCGTGCACTGCAGCACCCCGACCTTCGAACCGCGGGCCTTGACGCGCGTCACCGCCGCATCCGTCTCCCCGAGCGGGCTCATACCAGTCGAGAGCACCACGGGCGAACCGGTGTCCAGGACGCGATCGAGCAACTGCGCGTTCGACACCTCGCCCGACGCGATCTTCCACAGCGGCTGTCCAATGCGTCGCAGGAGATCAACCGCCGCCAGCGAGAACGGCGACGAGATGAACAGGACATTGCGTTCCGCGCAATGCGCGGCCAGGCCCCGCCACTGCTCCTCGGTGAACTCCAAGCGCTTCCAATAGTCGTAGCGCGTTGCATCCTGCCGGCTGAACTTCACGCGGAAGGGCTCCGATGGCGTGCTCTCCTCGGCGGCGATGTGCGTCTGGAACTTCACGGCATCGCCGCCAGCCGCAGCAATCGCCTGGATGAACGCGTGCGCCATGCCGACACTGCCATCGTGCGACATCGCCACTTCGCCAATCACGAGGCATCGTCCAGAGCCGAGCCCGGCGAGCGCAGGGTGGACCTGTGTCATGAATGTCGAACCAACAGCTTTTTGGGGTTCCAGTAGATGCGCTCGACGAGCGGCACGCGCCCGGCAAGCACAAGACCGTATATCACGGGGCGCAGCAGGAGCAGCCACGCCTCCGATGCGCGAGGATGCGGCGACGGGTCGTGCGCGATTCGCTCGATGGCCTCGGCAAATACCGGCGTCGCGGCGACCGCGGCGCCGTTCGGCCTGACGAAGTGCTCGACGAAGCGCCGATTCGACCGCACGATCGCGCCCGACAGCGCCGCCGCCACCTGTTGCGTGTGCTCGTCAAGCGATCGCGAGGTATTCAAAAAGCCATGTGTGGGATCGAGCAGATAGTGGAAGTGGAACGTTCCTTCCTGACTCTCTCGAAACTCCGGCAGCAGGATCGTGAACACGGGACGATCGACGATCGCTGACTCCACCAGCGCGCTGGTGTTGAGCCCAACCACCGCGGCGGCATGAAACATCGAATCGAAGTAGTCGGCGCGGCTCTCCGCATTAACCGGATTGCTCCCCCAGAGCACGACGTCCTTCATGCGCGATAACTCGGCGAGGATATCGGCCGTCCACTCGGCCGCGCGCTGCGGGTGGGGCCGGACGAGAATCGGCATGTCCCGCAGTCGCGCATCGCTCGATTGCCTGATGGTCGCTATCCATCGCAGCACGAAATCCGCTTCCGACGGGCTGCCCCTGAACAGCGCCGAACAGACGTAGAGCAGGAACGTCCGGGCGCTGGTGAACCCCACGCGACGGCAGAACGTCTCCCGATCGCGCGCTGGGGCCCGGTCAAACCACTGGTCGAAGCACTGCGCGCCGGTCACCACCACGCGGTCACCGGAAATGCCATGGAAGCGCTGGGCTTCGTCACGCTGCGTGGTGTTCCAGACGATGATCCTGTCCGGTGCGACGCGTATCAGCGCTTTGCTCGACAGATGATCCCAGCTCCAGACACAGAGTGCGCTGCGGATGCCGAGTGCCTGCGCCGCGCGCATGTAATCGAGCTGCGGCGAGCCGAGCTCGATGAGCGGCGTGATGAGCAGTACGTCGGCCTTGTGCTCGGTGATGAAGGCGTCAACGCCAATCTGCCTCGGCACTGCTCGCTCGAGCACAGCCAGCGCGCGCGTCAGCAGTCCACGGAACGGCAGTTGTGCCAGCGCCAGCACCAGCAGCGGCGTCCGCTGGTAGGCCCGTTCGCGGATCTTCGGCGTCGCCTCATAACGCGGATCCGAGTAGCGCAGGTAATCGAGGCCGATGCGCAGTGCGCTCGACAATCGTCGATACCGCCCCCACTGGAGAATCGGGGTGAATCCGACGGTGACGTGTTCCGAATAGCGGCTGGCCAATCGATCAACCAGGTCGCGGCCGCCAAGCGCCTCTTCGCGATCCGCGGCCAGATGGACTTTATGTCCCCGGTCGGCCAGTGCCGCAATGACCGACTCGAAGTTCCTGAAGTAGGTGAAGTGGCGCGCGATGAAGAGGACCTTCATCCTCCTACGCGCCTCCGATGCTTCGGCGAGATAGGTTTGTGTCGATGTGGTCCATCGTCATGGCGCCAAGCCCGCCGAGCGGATCCACCGCGCGCAGATCGGCGACCGCGAACCGCCCCGCTCCCAGGCGGTGATAGGCGCGCATCGCCACCGCAACGTGCGCGTGCAGCCACTTCGGGTCGATGAAGAGCCCCGACGTATCAACACCGAGGCGCGGCGCGAGCCATGCAATGCTGCCGCACGTGCCGACAAACGCCTTCGCCCCTGCCACGATCTGCGTCTGCACGCCGAGGTTGTTACGCGGCGACATCCACGCCCTGGCGCTCATCACACGTCCGCGTGTGGCAAACGTGTAGTCGGCGTGATCGTCCTCGAGCACGAGACCGGTATCGAGCAGCACGACGGGCAGCCGCTCCGACAGCGCAGCCACCGTCCGACGCAGATGGGCGCGAATCTCCGGCGTATCTGGCAGCGAGCGCGCCGCATAGAACTTCACTGCCACGTACTCCTGCGGCAGCAGTGCCGGATCTATCAACGCCGGCGGCGTCATCGTCGTGAAGCGGAGGTGCGCATCGACGAACCCCATCGCTCGTTGGCCAGACCAGTAGAGCGTGAACAGCCGATACATCAAGCCCGGGTGCAGGACGTCGAAGTCGTTGGTACCGATCCTCCTCGCGACGCGATCGAGGATATCGCGGTCCATGTCGCCGGGCTCGTAGTGCTTGACGACGCCGCGCGCGGCGTTGCGCTTCGCGAATTCGGCGGGATCGATCTCGTCCCAGAGCTCGACGTAGCGCTCGGCGACGCCTTGATACCAGGAGCCAACTCCTCCGCGCGAGACGGCGACAATGCGGCTCGGATCGATGTGGAACGCCGTTTTCAGCCAGTGGAGGAATGGCACCCAGTACAGCGTTTCAAAGCCGACCTCGGACAGCCACGGACCAGCCACGAGCAGTCGGTCCCGCGAAACGAGTGTTTCGATCTCGCGTTCGATGCTCCACTCGGTCTTGTAGAAGCCCCATCGTTCCTGCAGGTGGGCCTTCCGTCGGGATGCCACGCGCAGAGGACGTCTCACCGCGCGATATGGCACCTTGATCGCATTGATGGCGTGATTGCGGGCTGCCTCCGCCAGGCGCCGGCCGCCGTGCCACACCGACCGCACTTTCTTGTGCGAGACCTTGTACGACCACCGCGCGCCATTCGCGAGCCAGCGCGCCCGCGCCACCGTTCGGCGCACCGCGAACCGGGCGAGATTCTCGGCGGTGGCCGACCAGCTCACCGCGCGGCCCCGATCGACGTGTGATCCGCGCCAGCGAACCCGAGTCGGAGCACGTCAGTCGCACGAAGATCGACTTCGGTGAACGTGCCGCAGCGCAGTGCCTGCTTGGCGCCCGAGCGGGCGCCGAGTGCCGAGAACACGCGCTTGGCGACCTCGAGATGATCGAAGCGGAACCCGCTCGCATGTGAATAGAACGCCAGCGTATTGGTGCCGCACAGCGGCGCCAGATACGAGAACCCGCCATAGGTGCCCACGAATCCGCGCGCGCCGCGAATGACCTCGGTCTGCACCGCCAGGTTGTTCTCCGGCGTCATCAAGTGATCGATCGAGTGCAGCTTTCCACGCAGGCTCGGCGGGAAATCATCGTGGTCGTCGAAGCGCAACGCGGTGTTCAGCAGCACCACGTCCACACGCGACGCGAGATCCGCAAGATAGCTGGTCACGAATTGCCGGTTCTCTGGCGTCGACGGCAGCGCCACGTTGCCGTAAAACTTGGCGGCAACATAGTGCTCGGGCAGTTTCGCGAGGATGCCCGACGGTGGTGGCGCAGGCAGCGGCGTGAACACCGAGAACGCTTCGATCAGCGTGACGGGCGTGCGCTGCAACCAGAAGTTGTCGAACAGCTGATACATCTGCGACGGGTGCAGCAGCTCGGCGCCGCTGAGCCCGCGCCTGGCTTGCACGCGCGCGAGAATGTCGCGATCGAATGAGGTCACCTCGATGTGCTTCTGCCGGCCGCCCTGCTCGACGATGCGCCGCTCGTTGGCAACGCGGAACTCGTCGGGAGTGAAGAAGGAGAAGATCTCTTCGTAGTGCGGCGTGATGTGCCGATACCACGGCGCGGCGCCGCCACGCGAAACGACAACGAGACGGTCGGGGTCGAAATTGCCGTAGGCCTTGGCCCAGGCAAGGAACGGAATCCAGTACAACAGCTCGAACCCGGTTTCCGAGAGCCACGGTCCGAGGATGATCGGCTTGCCGCTGCGACCAAGCACCGTGACCAGTTCGCGTGTGTCTTTGGCTTCCCTGAATTCCGTGCCAGCGAGTGTCTTCGCCGGATCGCGCTGACGCCCAGCCTTCGGGGTCAAAGTCGATGCAGCAATCGGTGTCGCCTTCTTGCGCCGCTTACCCGCCGTGATGAACTGATCGGTGACGCGCTGCTTCACCCAACGCAGGATGGCCAGCTTCTGCCGCTCGTATCCTTTGCGAATGCGGTTCCGCGTCCGCTTGCGCCACGGTTGCGTACGCAAGTGAATCGAGAGGAGGGATGCCAGCGGGAACAGCAGGAGATACGCGAACGCCGCGCCTGCTCCGGCTCTCGACCGAGCCGGGGCCGGAATCGCGGCGACTTGCTCAACGGCGTCGACGAATCGCGGCGTCGCAGCGTGCGTGCGGCCGAATGGACGCACGAAGCCATCCACGAATCGCGCGGCTTTTGGGTCGCCGCCGCCGTGTCCGGCCAGCGCAGCGGCGAGTTGCGGGACGTGCTCATCGAGACTCCGCGACGCGCGCAGCACACCGGTGTCCTCGTCCAGCAGGTATTGAAGGTGCAGCGTCCCTTCCTGGTTGTTCTCGGAAATCTCCGGCTCGAGGACGGTGAACACCGGCTTGCCGACGACGGCGGCTTCGATGAACGCGCTGGTGTTGATCCCGACGACCGCGGAGCTGTAGTAGAGCGAGTCGAAGTAGTCCTCCTTCGCCTCGGCATCAACCGGGTGCGCACCCCAGAACGCGACGTTCTGATAGCCAGTGAGATCGACCTGCTTCCATTCGTCGAGTCGCGCGGGGTGCGGTCGAACGAGGATCCCGATGTCCTTCAGGCGAGGATCAGCGCTGCCGCGAACGGCCTGAATCCAACGCTCGGTGAACGCCGGTTCAAACGTCGTCCCTCTGAACAGCGACGAGCAGACGTACAAAACGTACCGGCGATCGGGCCTCAGCCCGACGCGGTCACAGAACGTCTCATAACTGAGCGCCGGTGTCCGGTCGAACCACTGGTCGTAGCACTGCGCGCCGGTGACAACGACTCGATCGGCGGGCACCCCGTGCATCTGCGTCGCTTCGGTGCGCTGCTTCTCGTTCCAGAGAATGACGCGCTCGGGAAGCGTCCGCAGCAGCGATTTGCTCGACAGATGATCCCAGCTCGCCACCGGCAGCACCGTTCGCACGCCACGGCGTTGTGCCGCGGCGAGATGATCGAGCTGTGGCGATCCGATATCCACGAGCGGCGTGATCAACAGGACATCCGGCGCCCGCGACGCGATGAATTCTTCGATGGCCCGCGCACCGGGGATGCCGCGCTCGAGGAATCGCAGGCTGCGGTAGATGCCGGCGGGACCACCGAGCCACGAACCCAGGCGCGAGCTCGCGAGCCGCACGACGATCTGTGGGGCGCGATCCTGGGCTCGCTTCCGGAAATGTATCGTCTTCGCGTAGCGGGAATCGAGGAAGCGGAAGTAGTCGATGCCGAGCCGCAACCTCCGCGCGAGCTCAGACCACGCGCCCGCGTGGCGGTTCGGCACGTCGGCAAGCGTCACGTTGGGATAGCGCGCGGCAATCCGTTCGACCATCTGACGGCCGCCCATCGCTTCTTCACGATCGGCGGCGAGGACAACGTCATGGCCGCGGGCGGCCAGACCTTCGATCGCCGACTCGAAGAGCCGCAGATACGAGTAGTGCCGCGCGATAAAGAGAATCTTCACTGCGTCACACCTCGACCAGCGGTGTGCCTCCGGCCGCCACGCTCGGCCGATCAGCCGCCGCCGGCATACCCTCCATACTCCACCGGTCAATGGCTGGACGATACGCGTCGGCGACGGTCATCGCTGCGAGATCCGGGGCCACGCCGTCTCGCAGGAAGAAGGCGTTCGTGCCAGTTGGGTCACATAGGACAAGCCGGTAGCCCTTACGACGCGCGAGTTTTTCGATGGCAGCGAGCGAGGCACCGCGCAGCGGCCGCGGAATGTCATCGAGCGCGCAGTCTTTCGGGATGGTCAGAGCGAAGTCGGGCCCGAGGCCGGCGTTGTATTCGACGATCAGTACGCGAGGTGAGACGACTGTGAGCGACTCGAGTACCCAATAGTCATAGCTATCGATGTCGAGCGAGAGGAGATCGATCTCGCCCGTGAAACCATGGTCGCGGAGAATCTCGTTGATGTTCGCCGGCGAGACCGCGGCGGCGACGCCGACCACGCCAGGATTGTGGCGGAAATTCTCGAGCAGTCTGTCGATCTTTCTCTGCTCGATCTCAATCATCAGCCCGCTCCAGCCGCATTCGTAAGCCAGCAGCGACGAGTTGCCGCCACTCATCCCGCTGCCAATCTCGACAAAGCGCCGGTCGGTCACGCCCGCGTGTTCGAACAGGGCGAGGATGATGCCATCCTCTTCGTTCTGGGAATAGATTCGAAAACGCTTCGCGAGGAGATCGTGCGGGGGCGACAGCGGCATGCGTGACAGCTGCAGCGCGCGCATCATCGCGTTCATCTGACGCGCGAAGATGACATGCCATTTGCGTTCGTTCTTATATCTGTGCCGCAGCGAACCGACAATATCCTGCCAGCGCTTCTGGACCCGCTCGTGCGTGCGTACCGCCTCGTGATGCTCGCGTCGTACCGTATCGAGCGCGCCTTGCTGCCAACGCTCGAGCACTTCCTCCCAGCGGCGGTCCTGCGCCTTCTGCGCCTCGAGTAGCTTCTTCATCTGCGCGGTCTGCTGGCGCTGTGCGTTGGCAAGCTCGCGGACCGCCTTGGTCAGCAACTCGATCGACCGATCCCGGCGGTCCTGCCGACCGCCGCCAGCTCGACGCAGTACGCGGCCGAGGAACGACTCAGGCATGCTGATTCTGCGCGGCACCGAGCGCCGCGCGCACAAGACCAGCGTCCTTCACGTCCAGCGTGACCAGCGATCCGCCGTTCACATCGCGGATCATGCGCTCGGCGATTTCGCGATGCACGGCATAGAAGGCATCGCGTTCCGAATAAAACGCAATGGCCGGCACACCGCACAGCGGCGCCAGGTAGGAATAACCGCCGTACGTGCCCACAAACGCACGCGCCTTGGCGATGACCGCTGTCTGAGTCTCCAGGTTGCGTTCGGGTGTCATCAGGTCGTCAATGGTATGAATGCGGCTCTCCCGACCCGGCAAGTAGTCCTGATGATCGTCGACGCGGATGCCGGTGTTGAGCAACACGACATCGGTCGTGGCCGCGAGCGATCGCACCGTAGATTCCACGAACGCCCGGTTCTCCGCTGTATCAGGGAAGCACGAGCTGAAATAGAAGCGGACGGCCACGTAAGACGACGGAAGGCGGCCGGCTAGCGCGGGAACGGTCGGGGCCGCGATCCTCTGGTAACGCGAGTAGTCGTCCACGCGGCGTACCGTCAGCTGCTCTTTCCAGAACGGAAGAAAGAGCTTGTACATCAAGCCGGGGTGCAGGAGAAACGGCCGGCCGAGTTTCCCGTCGCCGATGATCGTTCGTACGATCTCGCGATCGAACGGCCCGATTGTCCGCTGCTTCTTGGCCTGTTCTGTCCGGGACCGGAATTCGCTCGCTGTGACGTGCGACAGCACGTCGATATAGCGACCACCGATGTGGCCATACCACGATGCCGGTCCGCCTCTCGAGACGACAACGACGCGTTCGGGCGACACCGCGGCCTGTTTGAGGGCCCACGCGACGAACGGAATCCAGTAGAGCAACTCGAAACCGACCTCGCCGGACCAGGGACCGACGAGAACCGTCCGGTTCTCGCCCGCCAGCGTCGCGATGCGCCGCTCAATCCGCCGCTCTTCCTCGCGACGCTCCTCCTGCCATTTCGCATACATCAACCCCTGCGAAATCATCTTGCGCTGCCGCGCGGACGCATACCGGAGGTCCACCATGTCGCGATGAAGCGCGCGCAGATCGCGGTCCTGGGCAAGGCCTTCGAGACGATTCGACAAGCCCTTGAGCTGTTTGTTCAGGCGCTCGAGCTGATCGCGCTCGGACGATGCCCCGTCAGCCACGGCGCGAGAGATCCGCTGGAGCGTCGCCCGTTCCTCGACGTGCTGCGGATGCACCACGCGATGGACCGCGCGGCCGATCAGATCCAGCGCGCGCCCGAACAGGCTCATCGCGAGGGCGCTTTCCCGCGACCGCGCCACCCGAGACGATGCGTCAGCATGAGCACCTCATATACCGCGCGGCGACCGAATCGGCGCGTCCGGCCCCACGCGATACGGCTGCCGACGAGGAGGCTATAGACCGCGTGATGCCAGTAGTGCTTGGTGATCTTCTTCGTCCAGATGACGTTGTCGATGCCGCGGCCGACGGCGTGCGATGCTTCGGTCTTGCGGAAGTGTTTCCATCCATACGTGAGCGCATACCGCAGCAGCATGCCGCGCCACGCGGCGCGCGTGATCGGTAGCGGCGGCGGCTCGGGCTTCGCGTATTCGTCCCACAGCACCAGCGAGTGCTGCAGCCACGGCGGTAAGTGGAACCATTTCGGTTCGTCGCCGGCCAGCACCAGGGTGTGCCGCTGACGATCGACGCTCGCCGCGGCGGACTCGCGGCGGAACCAGAGCGCTTCCGGCACCTGCCGCACACCGCCGTAGAGCATCAGCTCGGCGATGAGCAGACGATCGGGCCGCAGCACGCGTCGGAAGATGCCGGCCTTGTTCAGCGCCTCGATTCGCATCAGGCCATAGACCATGTCGCCGGCGCCGATAGCGGCATGGCACATGTGCCTCCAGCGTGAGCGCACATCGTTGCAGCCGGTCGTGTCGAACAACCGCGGACCCTTATCGAGCTCGGCGCCAGTCTCTGCGATGCGCCGCGTGATCGGATACGCGATCACCGCGTCTGGGTCGCCGTCGAGCTCGCCGAGGAGTCGCTCCAGCCAGCGCGGATGCCAGCGATCGTGATCGCTCACCCACGCGAAGTACTCGGCCGTCGGGCATTCGCGCATCGCGATCTCGACGACCTCGCGCCACGTGGCGATCATTGCCCTCCGGACGTCGTGCTTGAAATACGTGATCCGCGCATCGCGCGCCGCATAACCACGTGCGATCGACTCGGTCTCATCCGCCGAGGCATCGTCAAGGAGGACGAGCATGAAGTCGCGATGCGTTTGCGCGAGCAGCGAGCCGATGGCTTCGGGCAGATGACGCGCGTTGTTGTGGAGCGTCATGCCGAGGACGACGCTACCGCCACCGGTAGGGCGCGTCCTTTCGGACGCGCCGGACGGCCGGTCCACAAGGACCGGCCCTACGGATCGGTCTAATCGCCCGACCAGGTGCCGGTAGTTAAACTCCGATCGCTCCTGCACCTTGCCCGTTTTCGGCATCCGCTTCATCGCGTTGGTGTAGTCGGCCTCGAGCACCGGCACTTCGGTGAGGCGATACCCTTCGGCAAGTGCGTCGCTCACTCTGATCAACTCAGTGTTGTAGGCCGATCGCTCGCGATTGAAGCTGTAGATGAACGGGCACCCCGTCGACGCGGCAATCTGGGCATAGCGGCGAACCTGGGCGTCCGTCATCTCCTGGAACGAGACCATGTTCACGACGAGATCGGGTTCGCCGATCGTGTCCCGACCGGCCAACATCTGCGGCACGAACACGACATCGGCATCGCGCACATCTGCCTCGTCCTCGCCAGTCCCAACAAAGGCCAGCCGCGCGTCTGGAAACACGGTCCCGAGATACGTCGCGGAGTACAGAAACAACTCGGGGAAGTCGACGATGACGTAGGTCGAGTTCGGGAAGAGCGTTTTGAACTGATACGCGAAGCCACCCCACCCTGCGCCGATTTCGCAAACGACCGGACGCTCACGCTGGCGGAGTTCCGCCAGCACGCCGCCGCGGTCCATGCCGATCAGCACCTCGTAAAACTTCAGCGTGTCGACGTTGAACAACCGTCCGCCGATATCGAAGCCGAATCCACCGAGCGCCGGCGACTCGGGGACGAGCAGACGCTCACCTCCCAGCTCGCGCAGTGCGTTGAGACGCGCCTCGAAGTACTCGCGGCGGTTGTCGCCCTTGGATCGATAGTCGTACGGACGAATGCCGGTGATGTGAAATGCGTGGTGGCGAAGCTTGCGGAGGATGAGCGGCGAGGCTTCGATCATGTAGTCGATCGTCGCCAGCTCCTCCTGCCAGTACACGCTCGGAACGGCCGGACTGGACGAGGCAGGGCCGGCGCGGCCGACCATCTTCAGCACGGCGGCGCGAGCGCGCTCGTATGCCGCCTTCGCGCGTTGCGCTTCGGGGCCCACGGCCAGACGTTCAGAAGACTGGCTCACGTCCGGCGCTGCTCCTTGGCCGCGGCCTTCATCGCTTTGATCGCCAGCTCACGTTCCCGCTTCGCACGCTCATGAGCGGCCGCCTTCTCGGCCTTGATCGCCCGATCTCGCTCACGCTTGTCACGCTCGCGGGCGGCCTTGGTCTGGTGGAACGTCCGCATGCGACCGATCTTCTCGAGCTCGCGCTCCGAGTAGAGGAGGTGCTCGCGGCTGAGGTCGTGCCGCCATGAGATGCCCTTGTTCAGCATCCATAACGCGAGACGTTTCCATCGTGGCTCGGCGAGCGGCGCCACAGCGAGTCCCTTCATGGCCTCGACCTGCTCAACGAACACCGGCGTTGCGGCGACTTCGAGTCCGCGCGGCCGGACGAACTCGCGAATGAAGGGCCGGATCTCCGTCGACGGCTGCGCGAGTGCCTGGTCGAGCTGCGCCAGGTGTTCGTCATAGCTCGTCGCGCTCGTCAGCAGTCCGCCGCCCGCCTCGAACAGATACCGGAAGTGCACCGTGCCCATCTGGCTCTCGTACCACTCGGGCAGCAGGATGGTGTGCACGGGCCGACCGAGGATCCCGGCTTCGATGAACGCGCTCGTGTTCAGCCCGGCGACGACCGCGCTGTGATACAGCGAGTCGAAGTAGTCGGCGCGCGCCGACGCATCGAGCGGATCGCTGCCCCACAGCACCACATCGGCGAACGGCGTCAGATCAATGCCCTCCCACTCGGGACGACGCGAGGGATGCGGCCGGATGAGAATCGGCGTATTCCGCAGTCGCGCCGCGGGACTCGTGCGGATGCGGCGGATCCAGTCCACGACAAATGGCGCTTCCGGCGGGCTGCCGCTGAACGGCGCCGAGCAGACGTACAGCAGGATCGGCCGATCGGCGGGCAGTCCAATCTGGCGACAGAATGTCTTGCGATCGCGGGACGGCGCGCGGTCGAACCACTTGTCGAAGCACTGCGCGCCGGTCACGACGATCCGTCCGGCCGTAATGCGGTGGAGCGTCTGCGCCTCGCGCTTCTGGGTGTCATTCCAGACGAACACTCGATCGGGCAGCTCACGAATGAGCGCCTTGCTGGACAGATGGTCCCAGCTCCAGACGCAGAGCGCCGTGGGAATACCGAGCGATCGCGCTGCCCGCAGATAGTCGATCTGCGATGATCCGAGGGCGATGAGCGGCGTGATGAGCACGAGATCGGGACGCTGCGCCTCAACGTAGGCGCGGATCTCCGCATCGTCGGGCGTCGCGCGCTCGAGCCACCGCAGCACCGCTTCGATCGGACGGCGCGCCCACCGCGCGTAGCGGCCGACGGCGTCGCCGACCGTGACGAACAGCCCGGGCGTTCGTTCGCGCGAGCGCTGGCGCAGCATCGGCGTGTCATCGAACAGTTTGTGCTGGTAGCGGAGGTGCTCCAGGCCAGGACGCAGACGCGTGGTCAGCCACGACCAGTCATCGTCGGCGCGGCCGGGGGCCACGCCCACGGTGATGTTGTCCGGATACTCGGCGACCAGCCCGTCCACAAGTCGCCGGCCGTCTTCGGTCTCCCGCTCGACGGCAAGGTGAATCACATGGCCCCGCGACGCGAGCTCGCGCAGGACGGTATCGAAGTTGCGGAAGTACGTGAATCGCCGTCCGAAAAACAGGATTCTCATCGAGCGCGCGCGGCGTCCACCGTTTTCGGTGACCCCTTTTCTTTCCTGTCGTTCTTGTCTTTCTTTTGTTTCTTTTCTTTCTTTGCCTGCTTCGGCTTCTTCTTCGACGACCGCGCGGCGATGTGCAGGGCACCACCTGCACCGAACAGCTGGACGAGAACCGCGGTCGGAAGGACGAAGGCGCGGAACATCTTCGTCCCCAGCGACTCTCGCTGCGGCGCCGTGGCCGTCTCACGCGCGGCGCGCTCTATTGCGCCAGCCAGCAGCGGTGTGCAGGCCACATCCAGGCCATGCGGCCTGAGGAACGCTGCCACGAAACGTTCGGTCTGTTCCCGTACGAGGGCTGGATTGCGCAGCACCTCGGCGAGCTGCGTCTCGTGCGCGTCGAGCGAATGTGCGACGCGCAGGAAACCGCCGTTCTCGGGCAGCAGGTAAT
>DAINQP010000181.1:0-12602 GCA_036742665.1 Vicinamibacterales bacterium
GCCGTCGCGTGGTGTGCTCGCAGCGCAGTACGACCCTGTTGCGATCGCCCGACAGTACGAAGCTGGCGGCGCAGCCGCAATCTCGGTCTTGACCGAGCCGACGTTCTTCGACGGCGCGCTCGCGCATCTGACTGCCGTTCGCGATGCCGTCGCCCTGCCGCTGTTGCGGAAAGACTTTGTGGTGGACGATTACCAGTTGCTCGAGGCGCGAGCCGCGGGCGCGGATGCGGTCCTGTTGATCGTCGCGGCACTCGACCAGTCCGAACTCGTGCGGCTCCAATCGCGCGCATCGGAACTGGGGCTCGCCGCGCTCGTCGAGGTCCACGACGATGAGGAGTTGGCGCGCGCGGTCGGGAGCGGCGCACGACTGATTGGCGTCAACAACCGGAATCTTCGCACCCTCGCCGTTGATGTGAGTGCCTCTGACCGGCTCGCTGCACAGATGCCGGCCGGCGTTGTCGGCGTAAGCGAAAGCGGTCTCCAGACGAGAGGCGACCTCGAACGGCTGGCCGCCGTAGGCTATCGCGCGTTCCTGATCGGCGAGCGGTTCATGACCGACGCGGATCCGGCGCGCGCGATCGCGGATCTCATCGGGGCGCGCGTATGACCTCCGCACCGATGTTGAAGATCTGTGGCATGACGCGCGTCGGCGATGCGCTGCATGCCGTCCGCGAAGGCGCCACCGCGATTGGGTTCGTGTTCTGGAAGGGAAGTCCGCGCTACATCGAGCCGGATCGTGCCGGCGAAATTGCTGCAGCATTGCCGACCACGGTGACGACGGTGGGTGTGTTCGTCAACGAGCCGGTCGATGCCATCCGCCAGACGGCGCGAGTCGCAGGGCTGCGCATGGTGCAGTTGCACGGCGAGGAGACGGCGGCGTTCGTTCAACAGCTCGAGCAGCCGGTCATGCGGGCTGTGACACTCGACACACTGGTCGAGACGACAAAGACCTGGCCGGCCGACACCACGCTGCTCCTCGATTCGACCGATCCATCCCGGCGCGGCGCCGGACGCGCGGCCGTCGATTGGCCGCGGGCGGCCGTGATCACACGCGGCAGGCGCGTGATCCTGGCCGGTGGGCTCACGCCTGACAACATCGCGGAGGCGATCGTGACTGTGCGGCCGATTGGCGTGGATGTGGCATCGGGGGTTGAATCCGCTCCCGGCGTCAAGGACCTCGACAAGGTCGCACGTTTTCTGGCGAACGCGCAGTCGGCGTTCGCGCGAATGGTGAACCCGTGAGCATGGTGTTTGGACGGCGCGATCCGGATGCGCGCGGTTACTTCGGCGCCTACGGCGGCCGCTTCGTGCCGGAGACGCTCGTCGCGCCGATCGAAGAGCTGACCGAGAGCTATCTGACGGCACGATCGGATCTGTCATTTGGCGCCGAGCTCGATCGGTTGCTGAAGCATTACGTCGGACGGCCCACGCCGGTCTACGAAGCGGCACGTTTTGCCGCATCGACCGGTGGCAATGACGTTCGGATCTTTCTCAAACGCGAAGACCTCGCGCACACCGGCGCGCACAAAATCAACAACGCGCTCGGGCAGGCGCTGCTCGCAAAACGCATGGGCAAGAGGCGTGTGGTCGCCGAAACGGGCGCCGGCCAGCACGGTGTGGCGAGTGCGACGGCGTGTGCGCTGCTCGGACTCGAGTGTCACGTCTACATGGGCGCCGAGGACATGCGTCGTCAGGCCCCCAACGTCCTTCGCATGCGGCTGCTCGGAGCGACGGTGCGTCAAGTCGATGCCGGGAGCAAGACGCTCAAGGACGCGATCAACGAAGCGATGCGCGACTGGGTCGCCAGCGTCGGTGACACCTACTATCTGCTCGGGTCCGCACTGGGGCCGCATCCGTATCCGCTGATGGTCCGCGAGTTCCAGTCGGTGATCGGTAAAGAAGCGCGCGCGCAGATGCTCGAGCAGGCCGGACGCTTGCCCCACATCGTGATCGCGTGCGTGGGCGGCGGCAGCAATGCGATTGGGATCTTCGACAGCTTTCTCGACGATCGCGACGTTCGGCTGATTGGCGTCGAGGCTGGAGGAGAACGGATCGCTCCGGGACGGCACGCCGCGCGCTTTGCGGGCGGCAGCACCGGCGTGCTACAGGGCACACGGACCTTCGTGCTGCAGGACGAAGCGGGCAATATCGAGCTCACGCATTCGATCTCTGCGGGGCTCGACTACGCTGCGATCGGCCCCGAGCATGCGTGGCTGCGCGACCTCGGTCGAACCGAATACGCCTACGCGACCGACGCGGAAGCGCTCGACGGATTCCAGACGCTGGCGCGGCTCGAAGGGATTCTGCCGGCACTCGAGTCGTCGCATGCGGTTGCCCATGCGACGCGGATCGCAAAGGACGTCCCGGCGGGCACGATCATGCTCGTCAACCTGTCAGGCCGCGGTGACAAGGACTTGCAAAGCGTGAACGAGGCGCTACGGTGAGCCCCTCGACTCCGCTGGGGGCAGGCCGGTTGACCGAAACATTCGCGCGCATTCGGGGCAACGGCTCGCCAGGACTCGTCACCTACATTACGGCTGGCGATCCGGATCTGGCGCGCACCGAAGGCATCATCGCCGCGCTCGATCGCGCTGGCGCAGACGTCCTCGAAGTGGGAGTGCCATTCTCGGATCCGCTCGCGGACGGCCCAGTGATCCAACGTGCGACGGAACGGGCGCTGGCCTCGGGCACGACGCTCGCCCAGGTGCTCGATATGGTCGGCCGGTTGCGCAGTTCTGTGAAGGCGCCGATCGTGATCTTCAGTTACGCGAACCCGATTTTTCGGCTGGGCGCCGAACGGTTTGCGGACCGCGCTCGTGACGCCGGGGTGGATGGCGTGCTGGTGCTCGATCTGCCGATCGAAGAGGCCGACGAGTTCCGAAACACACTGGCGGTTCGGGGGATTGATACAATCCTCCTGCTCAGCCCGACGACGACTGATGAACGCCTGCGGAGGGCCGCGGCCCTTGGCAGCGGGTTTCTGTATGCGATTTCGCGCCTTGGCGTGACCGGCGCCCGCGACCGGATCGCCGATGGCGCGCACGACATGGTGGATCGCATCCGCCGCGTCAGCGATCTGCCAGTGGCGATCGGGTTTGGCATCTCCAAGCCCGAGCACGTCCGCGAAGTCGGGCAATGGGCGGATGCCGCGGTCGTCGGCAGCGCCCTCGTCAACGTCATTGCCGAGGCTGGATCGTCTGCGGACCTGAACAGACGGGTAGAGGAGTACGTGCGTTGGCTGAAGTCCTGACCATCGACGAATTACGGAGCCGCATCGACGTGATCGACGAGCAGCTCGTGCGGCTGCTCAACGTCCGCGTGGCGTGCGCCGTCGAAGTCGGCCGATTGAAACACGAGGCAGGCGTTCCCATTTACCAGCCCGATCGCGAAGCGCAGGTGCTGGCAAGTGTTCGAAAGTCGGCAACCGATCTGGCGGGCCCGCTGACGGCGGAAGCGGTGGTGCGCATCTTCGAGCGCATCATCGACGAAGCCCGACGTGCCGAGCGCGCGGCAAGCGATCACCGAAACAGTTCACCCGCTCAAGGGCCGATGTGACCAGTCGCAAGCCCCTTGACCGGTTGAACGACGGCGTTTCCCTGGCGCGCGTCGCGCTCGGACCGCTATGCGGGTTACAACAAGCACCGAGTCATAACACGGGCCGCGTCGCGGTCCGGCGGAGAGTGATGTCATGGTCGTCGTAATGAAGGAACGGGCCACTGAGGGGCAGATCGACGCGGTGATCGCGCGCCTCATCGAACTGGGCATGGACGTGCACCGGTCATCGGGCGCCACGCGCACGGTACTGGGCGTCGTGGGCGCGCACAAGATCGATCCGGAGTTGATCGGCATCCTCGACGGCGTGCACGAGGTCTTGCGCATCACCGAGCCCTACAAGCGTGCCAGCCGGGCCTTCAAGCCCGAGGACACGATCGTTCAGCTCGACGACGTACGAATAGGTGGCGACGAGGTCATCGTCATGGCCGGCCCGTGCTCGGCCGAGACCGACGAGCAGGTCATGGCGAGTGCCGCTGCCGTAAAGCGGGCGGGTGCCAAGATCCTGCGCGGCGGTGCGTTCAAGCCGCGCAGCTCTCCATACAGCTTCCAGGGCCTCGGCGAGCAGGGGCTGCAGATGCTGCGCCGCGCCGCCGATGCGCACAATCTCAAGCTGATTTCCGAGGTCATGGACATCAGCCAGATCGAGTTGATCGGCAAGTACTGCGACATCTTCCAGGTCGGCGCGCGGAACATGCAGAACTACACGCTGCTCCGCGAGCTCGGACACGTGCGCAAGCCGGTACTGCTGAAGCGCGGCATCTCGGCCACCATCGAGGAGTGGCTGCTGTCGGCGGAGTACATCCTGGCCGGTGGCAATAACGACGTCATCCTGTGCGAGCGCGGCATCCGCACGTTCGAGACGGCAACGCGGAACACGTTCGATATCTCCGCCATCCCCGTCGTCAAGAAGCTCAGTCATCTGCCGATCGTCGCCGACCCCAGTCACGGTGCCGGACGACGCGACATGGTGGCGCAGCTGGCGCGCGCGGCGGTGGCCGCGGGTGCGGACGGCCTGATCATCGAGGTCCACAACGATCCCGATCACGCCCTGAGCGACGGCGCGCAGTCGATGTTCCCGGCACAGTTCGATCGACTGATGGCGGAACTGCGCATCATCGCTCCGGCGATCGGACGGAGCATCTGTCTCGAGTCGGTAGCGCGCCGCGGCTGGGCGCGCTAGCGCGGCGACGGAGCCGCGTTAGCGAACTCCCAACTTCCAATTCCCAACCACGCCCAACTCCCAACGAACCAATGAATTGGGAATTGCGAATTGGGCGGGGTTGGGATTGGAAGTTAGTTGGGCGCTGACGAGATGTCCTCAGATCCTCCATTCAATCGGCTCGCGATAGTCGGCCTGGGGCTGATTGGCGGATCGATCGCACTGGCTGTTCGCGAGCGCTGGTCGTCGATCCTCATCACGGCTGTCGATCGGCCGCCTGTGCTCGCACACGCGTCATCCAGCGGCGCGATCGATCGCGCTGCGCATACGGTCGCCGACATCGGGCCTGTCGACCTGATCGTGCTGGCCGCGCCGGTTCGTCAGAACGTCGAACTGCTGCCGCAGGTCATGTCGCAACTGGCGGACGGCGCACTCGTGACCGACGTCGGAGGCACCAAGCGCGACATCACCAGCGCCGCAGCCGCGTTGCCATCCGCGACAGCATTTATTGGCGGCCATCCGATTGGCGGCGCTGAACGCGGTGGCTTCGGCTTCGCGCGTCCCGATCTGTTTCGTGGCAAGCCGTGGATTTTTACGCCGTCGCCCTCGTCGCCCTCGTCATTCCTCGACACACTCTATGACTTCGTGCGCGGCCTCGGCGCCAGGCCGACGACTATGGACGCCGAGATGCACGATCGGGTGATGGCGTATGTCAGCCATCTGCCGCAGTTGACCGCGAGCGTGCTGATGGAAGTCGTCGGCGGCGCTGCGTCGAACGACGGTTTGCGCTTCGCCGGCCGCGGTCTCGCCGACAGCACCAGGCTCGCATCGAGCCCGGCAAGCGTCTGGCGTGAGATCTGCGCGGCCAATGCCGACGACATCGGGCCTGCACTGGATGCGCTGATTGGGCGGCTGAGCGAACTGCGCGCCGATCTGCAGAATGGTCGCATCGTGGACCAGGTTTTTGAGGATGCGGCGCGGTGGCGCGCGGAATTGATGAAGGGCCGGGATTCGTAGAGGCGGGTCTTCAGACCCGCCTGGCAGCGCGGATCTCCTCGACGGCCTGCGGATTCTCCAGCGACGACAGATCGCCGGGCGCCTCGCCCAGATACGCGGATCGAATCACTCGACGCATGACCTTCGCGTTGCGGGTCTTCGGCAGATCGCGTACGAAGAGGATCGCCTCGGGCCGTAGCGGTTTGCCGAGGCGCGCAGCGACGAGCGCTTTCAATCGCTCGACGAGCCCAAGGCGGGTCTGCCCTTCGACTTCGCTCAGGGCACCCTGAGCGCCAGTCGAGGGGTCAAGACCCGCCGCTACGTCCTGACCTGGCCGCAGCACACAGAAACACACCAGCGCCTGGCCTTTCAGTTCATCCGGGATTCCAATCGCCGCCGCTTCGAGCACGGCGGGATCATCCACGAGGACAGACTCAACTTCGGCCGGCCCCAATCTCTTGCCCGCGATCTTGATTGTGTCGTCGGATCTCCCAAGGATGTACCACAGCCCATCATCGTCGATCGCCGCCCAGTCGCCATGTACCCACACGTCGGGGAAGCGTGACCAATACGTCTGCAGATAGCGGTCCTCGTCGTTCCAGAACCCGCGCGTCATGCCGATCCACGGCTGCGTGACGACGAGCTCGCCGACCTGATTGCGTACCGGCTGGCCTTGATCGTCGACGACCTCGGCGGCAATACCCGGCGGAGGCCCCGCGAATGATGCCGGCTTGAGTGGCGTGATGACATTCCCACCGACCAGACCTCCGGAGACTTCTGTTCCTCCGGAGTAGTTGATGATCGGCAGCGTCCCGTTTCCGACGACATCGAAAAACCAGCGCCACGGCTCAGGATTCCACGGCTCGCCCGTTGACCCGAGGATGCGCAGCGACGACACGTCGTGACGGTGAACTGGGTCCTCTCCGTGGCGCATGAGCGATCTGATCAGCGTCGGCGAGACGCCGAGGATGTTCACGCGATGCCGTTCGACGATCGCCCACAAGCGATCCGCGCCCGGGTAGTCGAGCGCGCCGTCGTAGAGCACCATGGTGCCGCCGAGCAGGGTCATGCCCGCGACTTCCCATGGGCCCATCATCCAGCCCATGTCGCTCACCCAGTACATCGTCTCGCCGGGCTGAACGTCGAAGCAGTGGGCCATGTCCTGCGCGCTTTTGATGGGGAAGCCGCAGTGTGAATGCACCGCGCCTTTCGGTCGCCCGGTCGTGCCCGACGTGTAGATGATCATCATCGGTTCGTCGGCGCCGGTCTGGGTCGGTTCGCACGCGTCTGACTCGGAGCCGATGAGATCGGTCCAGCGGCAGTCGCGGCCGGTCATCGACGTTTCAACGCCGAGACGCGAAACGACGATCACGTGCTCCACCGATGGCGAGAGCGCGACCGCCTGATCGGCGGTGGCTTTCATCGCGACGATCTGTCCACGCCGCCAAAAGCCATCCGCGGTGAACAGCGCCTTTGCGCCGGAGTCCTGCAAGCGGCTGGCGACCGCGTCGGCGCCGTATCCGGAGAACAAGGGCAGGACGATGCCGCCCACGCTGATCACGGCGAAGAAGGCGGCAACGACCTCGGGACACATCGGCATGAACAGTGCGACGCGATCGCCGCGGCCGATGCCCATGCGGCGCAATCCATTCGCGCAGCGGTTGACCTCCCGTCGCAACTGGTCGTAGGTCATCGTCCGCGTAATGCCTTCTTCACCTTCCCAGTGCAGCGCCGGACGGTGCTGGACTGGCGTGCCCATCCACTTGTCGAGACAGTTGTGAACGATGTTCATGCGCCCGCCGACGCACCATTGCGTGCGGGCAATACCACGTGAGAGATCGAGCACGGCGCGAAAGGACTCGTAGAACTGAATGTCCAGGTCGTCGAGGACCGCGCGCCAGAACCAGTCCAGGTCGGTCGTGGAGCGATGCATCAACTGCGCGTAGTCGCGCAGGCCGTGCTTGCGCATGAAAGCCATGAGACGGCTGCGCTCGATGTACTCGGGCGTCGGGCGCCACGCGATCTCCCCGCCGAACTCGAATGCGCTCACGACATGAGTTGTATCACGTGGCACAATCCGGGAATGCCCGACTACGAACCCGCAGTGATCATCAGCGCGTGCCGCACACCCATCGGTTCCTTCGGCGGCGTGTTCAAGGATCTCTCGGCGTCGGATCTCGGCGCGGTGGTGATTCGCGAGGCGATCCGCCGCGCCGGTATCGACGCCGTCGATCTTGGTGATGTGATCATGGGGTGCGTGCTGCAGGCTGGCGCAGGCATGAACGTGGCAAGGCAGGCGGCGATCAAGGCCGGTGTTCCTGTCGCTGTGCCGGGCGAGACGATCAATCGCGTCTGCGGCTCCGGGCTGCAAGCCGTGGTGCATGCGGTCGAAGCGATTCGCGTCGGCTACATCGATCTGATGCTGGCCGGCGGAACCGAATCGATGTCCAATGCCCCGTATTTGCTTCCCGGCGCGCGGTGGGGTTACCGCATGGGCAACGGCACTGTGGTGGACGAGATGTTGCGGGAAGGGCTGACCTGCGCCATCAAGGGCTGCCACATGGGCATCACCGCAGAAAACATTGTCGAGCGATACGGTGTCTCCCGTGCCGATCAGGATGCATTTGCGGCCGAGAGTCAGCGACGCGCGCAGCAGGCTATCGAGAGCGGTGCATTCAAGGACGAGATCGTGGCCGTCCCAGTCCCGCAACGCAAAGGCGACCCGATTCAGGTGGACAAGGACGAATACCCACGCGCGGGAACGACTACAGAGAAGCTCGCCGCACTCAGGCCGGCGTTCAAGAACGACGGCAGCGTGACCGCAGGAAACGCGTCCGGGATCAATGATGGTGCGGCAGCACTGGTCGTTGCCGGTGCCGAGCGCGCGGCCAAAATGGGGAAGAAGCCGATAGCGCGCGTGCTGGGCTTCGCGACCACTGGAATCGATCCCGCCATCATGGGCATGGGACCGGTCGAAGCCACCAAAAAAGCACTGAGCAGGGCGAAGTTGTCCCCGTCGGAAATCGACCTGTTCGAGTTGAACGAGGCGTTCGCCTCACAATCGTTGGCGGTTGCCCGCGAACTCGGTCTCGATCTGGCCAAGGTCAATGTGCGGGGTGGTGCGATAGCGCTCGGCCATCCAATTGGCGCGAGCGGTGCCCGCATTTTGACCACGCTGATCTACGCACTCCGCGCTCGGGGCGGTGGACGTGGCGTCGCTGCACTGTGCGTCGGCGGAGGCATGGGTACGGCGATGGTCGTAGAGGCGGGTCTTTAGAGCCACCTGATACTGACCGGCCTGGGGAACTTCTGTCCGCACCTGTCCGTCCCAAGCGCCGAGGAGTAGCGACACTTTGCCACGACTGATCCTCGCTCTGGCTCTTGTGCTCTCAGCGGCACCGGCGTTTGCACAAGCGGAGGCCGACTGGACGATTCAGGATCAACGCGAAGCGGCGCGGCGCGAAAAGTGGGAGCGGTGGCGCCGCGGCGGCCACGACGGCGTGCACTTTCGGATGCTGCGCAGTTACTATCTCGCCGCCGACGCGATCGCCCATGAACCGATCGTCGTCCTGGGTGGTGATGCCACGATCGATGGACATGCTGACGATGACGTGGTGGTGATTGGCGGGACACTTCGACTCGGTCCTAAGGCCGTCGTGGATGGAGACGTGGTGACAGTTGGCGGTGATGCGGTGATCGATCCTGCGGCCACCGTGCGCGGCAATGTGGATACGACGGTCGTGACCCTGCCGAACGTCGATTGGGACTTCGGCATGGCGACGTGGAGTTGGCGAGGGTGGTGGCCATTCGCGGCGCTGTCGGCCACAGTGCTGCGCCTCAGTCTTGTCCTGATCATCTCGCTGCTGTTGACGGTCGTCGCGCCCGAGTGGGTGCGCTCAATGGGCGCGCGCGCCTCATCGGTGGTGAGTTCCGGATTGCTTGGCGCCGCGGCCGAGGTCCTGTTCGTGCCCGCGTTGATCGCGGTGGTCATCGGACTGGCGATTTCGATCGTCGGGATTCCGCTGCTCGGGGCGATTCCATTCGCGCTCGCGCTCGGTGCGCTGGCCTGGATCGGCGGATTCGCGGCTGCTGCCGCGTGCCTGGGTGCACGGCTGCGTGGCAGTGGCATCGAGCGCTCATCGTCGGTCGTCACCGACCTTCTGATCGGCTTCGTCGTGATCTCCGGGCTGAGCATCGTCGCGCACGTGATCTCGATTGGCCCCGGATGGACGTCACCGATAGGTTGGATGATGCGGGCCGCCGGAACCGCCGTCGAGTACGTCGCGTGGACGATCGGACTTGGCGCGGCCTTGTCCAGTCGGTTCGTCAGACCGAAGGCGACGGCACCGCCGATGCCCGCGCCGTCGGTAAGCTTCTGAGCAGCCCTTCGACTCTCGGCAACACCGTCGGCCACCGATACTCGCGTTCGACAAATTGCAACCCCTGTGCCCCGAACGCGCGACACTGCTCCGGCTGCGAGGCGAGATAGTCGAGCGCTTCGCAGAACTCACTGAACGATCGGTAGTGCAGCCCGCCATTGGCTCTGCGGACTTGCTCTCGCAGGACGTCACACCGTGCATTCACGAGCGCAGGCACGCCGTGATTCCACCCCTCGAGCAGCGCGATACCGAGGCTCTCATAGGGGGACGGGACGACCAGCAGGCGTGCGTGCGCGAGTAACGCCGCGCGCAATTCCTCAGACACGTAGCCGAGTGCGCGAATGCGGTCGTGTGACGGAATCTGCAGCTTCACCGGTCCAGCCAGCACGAGGGGCAACGCGTGAGAGTTCGACGCGTACTCCTGAAAGTACTCGAGCAGCGTGTCGCATCCCTTGTTTCGATCGACTCGGCCCAGATACAGCAGGTAGTCGTCGGGAATGCCGTGCGCTCGCAGCAACTCACGACCCGGCGGCGGACCAGCAGGCTCGAGTCCGGTTCCGATCACCGCAGCAGGCTCCAGCGTCCGGCCCGCCCGTGCCGACACCAGCGCCTGCTCCTCGGGGGTCAGAAAGAGATACGCCGCCGGAGTGTTGAAGAAAGCCTCGGTGATATCGAGATGCACGGCGTGATCGTCCTCCGCAGTCGGCAGCAGCACTGCGCGATCGCGAACCAGAGGCACGCCGAAGAACGATGGGTAATACCGGAACGTCCAGAACAGCACGGCGTCATAGCCGTGTCCCTGCTGCCGCAGATGATCGAGCAGGCCAGGCACCTGCGGACCGTTCTCGCGAAACCATTCCTCCTGCCGCTCGCGCGGCGCCTGGTCGTCGAAGACCTCTTCGCTCACCGACCTGAACTCATTCAGACGCCGGGCTCGCGCGACGGCAAATCGGATCACACGGACCGCGCCATCGATCGATTCCCCGGCGGGATACTCGTTGTTCCAGGAGACGTAGTCGCGCGCGCAGGAGGTGAGAACGGTGATGTCGTGTGAGGGCGCGAGGCGCTGAGCCAAATCGCGGCAATGCCGCTCAGAGCCACCGGCGATGTCGGCGCCATACCGCTGAACGACGAAGGCGAGTTTCACTGACCCGCGTCGCTGAGCGCCCGCATGTCGCGCCGCAGCCGCGCGTTCTCGATCGCCAGCTCCTGGACGCACGCGAACAGCACCTCGTTGACGCGCCGCTGACGCTCGAAGTTGTCGCGGCTGTACTCGAAGAGCCAGCGGAGTATCGGCATCAGCACGCGGCGCTTGATGAAGCTGATGATGGAGCCGGCGCCCGATGTGCGGTGCGATTGATAGCGCATCGCCGTTTGCAGGCGCCAGGTCTCGCGATCGCCGAGCAGTTCGGGCAGGAGCATTACTTGCGCGTCGCCGGTGGACACGGCGGACTGGAGGATGCGCTCGACATCGGCGAAGAGCGCCGGATCTTCGAAGTCGCGTGAGGCGCCGTGGCTGAGGAGACGCTCGCGAAGCCGCTCGCGCACGCGCTCGTGCAGCTCCGCCATCACGCCATCGACCGAGACGTCAGCCGCCAAACTCGTCGCGCACGCCTGGCCGTACCTGGATGTTGCTGCTGCTCGCCGCAATCACGCGGTCGCGCTGCTTCAGGCGAAAAAATACCTGGAACGTGCCCGGCTGACGGAACACATGTTCGATCGAATAGCGCCGCTTGATGGTGCTCTTGCCGGACTGATAGGGATCACAGTCCTCGGAGTTGCCCGAAACGGTGCCATCGCCCCAATCCCATTCGATCGTCGGGCAGTAAAACTCTTCGTAGTCGTCAGAGCCGCCGCGGACGTCAACGACCAGGCGAACTTTCAGCGGCGAGAAGCCGACTGGAGGTGTCGCCTTGAGTGATAGACTGGGCTTCTTGTCGTCGCCGCTTCGCTGCGCACCCGCGGCGTTGCCGGTTGCGAGGGCGACGACGAGCACGGCCAGCAGCGACAACGCGTGTCGTGGGTGAATCATCGTACGGTCCCGTCTTTCTGGAGAGAGGCGGGCAGGCTTGTCTGATTCTAAGCCCGAACATACGGCGGGACAAGCAAAGCCGGGCTGAGATCCCCGACGCACCGAGAGCTCGACACGATGCACACAGCTTACAGGTCGCCTGCGATCACGCTCACCTCGCAGCCTTCCGCTGACCTGCAGACCGATCTTTTGGTCATTCCGGTCTTCACCGACGACGATTTCAGTGACGAAGGCACGCTGCATGCGGCGTCCGGCGGGGAAGTAGCACGCGCTCGCGGTCGAGGCGAGCTGACCGGCAAGCTCTACGAAGTGCTCGCCACGGCGACCGCGTCCGCGAACTGGAAAACGCCGCGTGCTCTCCTGGTTGGAGCCGGGGGTCGCAAGGACTTTACCGCCGATCACCTGCGGCGCATTGCGATTGTCGGCGGGCTGCACGCACGTCACCGGCGGCTCACCAGCGTCACGATAGTCGATCGTGCAG
>DAINQP010000182.1:0-12586 GCA_036742665.1 Vicinamibacterales bacterium
CAAAAAAATACGCGGGCCAGATCCCGAAGGATGTGCCCGCGTATGGTGAACTCTCCTGCGGCCTCAATCGGCCGCCAGGCTTGCGTCAGGTGACAGCGGCATTCGCCGCGTCAGCGACGGCCCGTGTGACGGGCAAGGCGCTGAATGCCGCGGGTGCTCCACTCGCCGGCCGCGTCGTGCTCACCGTAAGTGCTCGCTCGGGCAGCGTTGCGCCCGAACCGCGATCCATCCGCATTAGCGATGACGGATCGTTCGAGCTGCCTGACGTGCCACCCGGCGACTACGTGCTGCAGGCACTCGGCGACCGTGGTCCTGGTGTGGCTCCGGAGTTTGGATCCGAATACATCACTGTGGCCGAGCACAATGCGCCGCCGGTGACGATCAGGACGACGACAGGCGCGACACTCGAGGGCCGCTTCACCAGCGAGAGCCGAGCCACGATTCCGTTGCGTGCGCAGGCGCTTCACGCGGCGCCGCTCGATGTGGATCGCAGTCCACCGGATGGTCGTGGCCCCGAGGGCCTCGCTGTGCATGATGATGGACGGTTCTACCTCACCGGGCTATTCGGTCCGATGCGACTGACGTATCCAGCGCCCGCAGGCTGGTATCTGAAATCGATCACGATCGGCGGCATTGATGTCACCGATCAGTCATTCGATTTTGGCTTCGGCGATCAGGTCCTCTCCGACGCTGACATCGTGATCTCGAATACCGGCGCACGCATCACTGGAACGGTATCGGACGTCGCCGACCGGCGTGTGACGGAGTTCGCGGTCGTCGCCTTTTCTGCAAACCGTGCCTACTGGTTCGCCGGTTCGCGGTATGTGAGGTGGGCCGCAACGACACCGAATGGATCCTTCGACGTCGGGGATCTGCCGCCGGGTGACTATCTCCTCGCCGCGGTCGATGCGCTACCGGCCGGCGATTGGCAAGCGCTTGACGGGCTGGACTTGCTTGTCGCACGAGCGACGCGAGTCACGTTGGGAGAAGGCCAGGCGCGATCGATCACGCTGCCACTCACACGGAGATAGTGGATGACCCAACGACTCTGCGTGGCGGCTGGCGTCATGACGATGGCGATCGTGACGGCATTCGCACAAGGGGCGCCATCGAGTGTCAGCGCGGCGATTAGCGGTCACGTGACCGACGCGACCGCCTCGCCGATGAGCAACTACTCGATAGTGGTGTTTCCGACGGATCGCACCAAATGGTCCGAGAGATCACGATCGCTGAGACTCGCGCGGCCGGAACCCGACGGATCGTTCGAGGTCACCAGTCTTCCTCCGGGCGAGTACTGGGTCGCCGCGGTCGATCCCATGAACGGCACTGGTGCAACCGCCGATTGGCTCACGCCCGAGAGACTCGAGCAACTTTCATTTCGCGCGACTCGGGTGACGCTGACGGAACGCCAGCGTTTTCTCACGGTGCTGCGCGTGATTCGCAGGTAACGTAGAGGCGGGTCTTGAGACCGCCTGAAGCCAATGTTCACCGAAGCCTGGTTGACGCGCTTTCAGCAGCAACTCAATGCCGATCCGGAGATGGCCGTGATCGGTGACTGGTTCACCGTGTCGATCTCCTTGAGCTGTGACCAGGAACGCCGAGTGCTCCGCTTCGAGCACGGCCGCCTCGTGCAGACGATTCTGACGCCAAGACTCGATGCGCCCTGTGCATTCGGCTTTCGCGCCAGCGCCGACATCTGGCGGCGCTTCTTCAGCGATCCACCCGAGCCGCTCTACCATGACCTGTTCGCGATGCTGATGCGAGTGCCCGGGTTCGTTCTCGAGGGCGACACGCTCGTGGCGATGCAGCACGCACGGGCGCTGCATCGCGCGATGCGGGTGATGCGCACGGTGACGCCATCATGAGGATCATGTACCTCGGTGCCTCTGCGCCTCGGTGTGTCGTGAGCACGTGCAGTCTGTGAACATTGAACCCGTCATTGGTCGGTACCTGAACCTCGAACTCGAGGGCTCGAGTTATCGCATCTTCTTTGAGGAGGCAGGCGAGGGCATTCCACTCGTATGCCTTCACACCGCCGGCGCGGATAGTCGGCAATATCGGCATCTCATGACCGACGAGGCGATCACGAAGCACTTTCGCGTGATCGCGTTCGATCTGCCGTATCACGGCCGCTCGAATCCACCCGATCGATGGTGGCTCGAGAAATACCGGCTGACGACGAGCCGCTACATCGCATTCATCCGCGCCGTCTGGCAAACACTCGGTCTCGATCGTCCCGTCGTCATCGGCTGCTCGATGGGCGGCGCGATCGTGCTCAAGCTGGCCGCTGATCATCAACGCGAGCTGCGCGGGATCATCGGACTGGAGAGCTCGGCGTTCGCGCCGGGGCGTTACAACGAGTTCCTGCATCATCCGGCCATCCACGGCGGTGAGCTGGCGGCGAGCTACACCTACGGTCTATGCGCGCCGCAGAGTCCCGAATCGAGCGCGCGGGAGAACTGGTGGTATTACAGCCAGGCCGGTCCAGGCGTGTATGCCGGCGACGTGCACTTCTACAGCATCGATTGGGACGGTCGCGAGGCGATCACGGCGATCGACACGACCGTGTGCAAGGTGTCGCTGCTCAGCGGTGAGTATGACTACTCGGCGACGCCCGAGATGACGCGTCAGGTCGCGTCAGCCATTCCCGGCTCGCGCCTCGTGGACATGAAAGGGATCGGGCACTTCCCGATGATTGAGAACTATCCGCTGTTCAGGCACTACCTGTTGCCTGAGCTGGAGTTCATTCGCTCATCTTCCTCGTGACTTCACGTGACTGACCATATTGGCCCTCGCCTTTGCCTTTTGACCTTTGCCCTTTGACTTGACGGCTCACCAACAGAAGTAGCCACTCATTCGTTTATGAGAGTGATGACGGGCGACGTGGCGACGGTGTCAGCGGTGAACCACGAGGCCGACGTCGCCGCCGAGCGCCTGGGCTCGCTGTTTGACGCCCACCATCAGCGTCTCTACCGGCTTGCTCGTCGCATGTCCCGCAGCGCTGACGAGGCGCGCGATCTGTTACAGGACGCGTTTCTGCGCGCGGCCCGTGCGCCAGGCACCGTTCCATGGGGTGCGTCAGCCGAGGAAGCATGGCTGGTGCGGGTGCTGATCAATCTCTGTCGCGATCGGTGGCGGCAAACGGCGAATCGCGAGCGGCTCGATCGTGCCACGACGCCTTCCCGGGTCGAGTCAGCGGATCCAGAGGCAGCGCTCGTCGCGCGGTCGGTCGTCTGGCGCGCGCTAGGGACTCTCGATCCCCGGCGGCGTGCAGTGCTGGTGATGCACGAGCTCGAGGGCGTGCCGGTCGAGGTCATCGCTCGGACGCTGGACGTGACCGCAGTTACGGTGCGCTGGCACCTGTCGAAAGGTCGTCGTCAACTGGCTGCGGCGATCCGAGGTGAAGGGAGCACGCCATGAAGGAATTGCGCGACTGGTTGATTGAAGGCGATCCGGTCGCCAACGAGCCGCCGCTGTCCGACGCCGACGTGCAGTGGATGCGGCACGCGATCGTATCCGCCGGCGACACTCGACATCCATTCTTCGCCGACCGGGCGCGCAGTGTGTGGGCCGCAGCAACAGTAGTGGTGGCGCTCACGATCGCGGTCAGCCTGGGCAGATGGCCGGCATCATCACCCGACGAGGACCATGCGAATTCTGATCTGGCGCCCACGGTGGCAGCGCCCGAGGCCGGTGCGCGGCGGCAGGTTCAGCTCATCGCGCCGGGCGGCACGCGCGTCATCTGGATCTTCAATGACGACTTCAGGCCGTGAAGGAGGCAGGCAATGTCTGTGTTCGTTCGTGTGGTAATCGTGGCGTGCAGTCTGCTAGTGCCGGCGCACGGGTGGGCACAAGCCTCCACCAGCGCGTTGCAAGGCTTTGGGGTCGTGCTCGTGCTCGGCGATCTGCAGGACGGCCCGACGAGCGACAACATTCCTGCCGGTGCGCGTTCAGCCCTCGCCGATCTCAAGGACTTCCTTCCATATCGAAGCTACCGGGTGCTCGACACTACCTGGATCCTGGCGTCATCGACCACTCAGCAGGCGGTGACGAGCCGGCTGCGCGGGCTCGATGAGCAGGACTACGAGGTGGAGCTCGATCGCATGCCGATGAGTCCCTCATCACTGCAGATCAGATTCCGGATGAGCGAGCCAGGTGGGTACGCCCCGCAGAACGCCGGACTCAAGGCAGAAATCCAGCAGATGATGGCGGCTCGCGCGGCGCTCGAAAATCAGCTCAGGCAGCCGGCAACGGACCCCGGTACGGTCAACGCGCTTCGTCAACGGCTCGCCGATGCGGAACTCGCGATCGAAACGCGGCAGAACCAGCTTCGTTCCGCCGCCGGCTTTAGCGGCGCGAGAATGATCGATACCTCGTTCACCATGTCGCTCGGCGAGACCGTCGTCGTCGGCACGTCGCGGATGCGCGGCGGCAACAAGGCGCTGATCGTCCTGCTGACAGCTGCAACTCGGGGGGCGAAGCCGCGGGAATAAGGCGGGTCTGAAGACCCGCCTCTACGACCGCTACTGACCGACGCCGTAGAGGTGGCCCATCGTCCTGAGGACGATAAGGCCGTCGGAGATCGCCGGCGTGGACATGATGACCTCCTTCATATCGTTTTTGGCGATCTGCTTCATATCCGGCGTGGCCGAGATGACGTACACCTCGCCGTCCTCGCTGGAGACATAGAGTCGCCCATCGGCGCCGACAGGAGACGCTGAGAATGCGCCGCCGGTGCCGACGCGCCCGCGGAACGCTCGCTTGCCGGTCTGCGGATCGTAGGCAGTGAGCACGCCGTTAATGTTCAGCGTGAAGAGATACCCATCGTAGAGCAGTGGCGTCGGGATGTAGGTGCCCTCGGTCATGTTGCTCCACGCGATGGACTGATTCGACTCCTGGCCCTTCTGCAGCGAGATGTCGCCTTCAGCGCCGGGACGGATCGCGTAGATCGGTCGCACAGGCGGATAGCCGCCGGTGACATACACGAGCCCATTGCCGGCGACCGGCGTGCCGATCGTGATCTCCGAGTTCGGTCCCAGCGTCCAGAGCTGTTTGCCCGACGCCGGATCGTAGCCGCGGATCTTCGTGCCGTTCGTGACGAGGACGTCGCGGCCGTCAGCGGTCCGTGCGATCGTCGGCGTGCCCCACGTGGAGATCTCGTCGGGGCGCTCGGTTCGCCAGAGCGGTTTCCCGGTGGCGATATCCCACGCAGCGATGTGCGAGCCCTTCTGCACGTCGGCCTGCAGGATCACCGCATTACGGTAGATGATCGGCGAGCTCGAGTGTCCCCATTGGAATGCCGGGTCGAAGAACCATCCGCTGTCGAGCGTTCCCAGATTGACGCGCCAGAGCTCCTTGCCCGAGTAGTCCCACGCGATCATCGTGCCGGCGGAACCGAACACTGCGATCACGCGGCGTCCGTCGGTGACCGGCGTCGAGCTCGCCTGGCTGCTCTTGGTGTGACGCTTGGTGTGCGGCGCGCCCATCGCAGCGGTGCGCTCCCACAGGATTTTTCCGGTCGCCTTGTCCAGGCAGTACAGCTTCCACTCGTGCGGCGAGACGTCATCAACCGGCTTCACGTCGCCATACAACCCGGTCTTGATGCTGTTGTTGCCGGCGCTGCTCACCGCGGTCGTCGCGAACACGCGGTTGCCCCACACGATCGGACTCGAGGTGGCGACACCGGGAATCGGCGTCTTCCACTTGATGTTCTTGCCGCTCTCGGCGTCCCAATCCGTGATCGCGCGCTGCCCATCGCCATTGCCGGCGCTCGCGTCGCCGCGGAATGATGGCCAGTTGCGCGGACCCGTGGCGCGCGGAACTCGCCCGGGTGGCAGCATCGCCGGAGGTGGGTTGGTCTCCGCGGCGGCGGCAGGAGGCGGGGCAGCTTCTGCCGTCACACGCGCCAGCGTCAGGTTCACGGGACCCTGCGCGAGGGCGATCGATTCGATTAGCCCACCGCGCTCGTTGAACGTCAATGTCGCGTTCACTTCGATGACGCGGAAGACGTTCTCCGCCGTAGGTATCAGACGAACCTGAGGCTGCCCCTGCACTTGTCCCATGAGCGCGCCGTTCTGCACGCTCACCGTCATCGTCAGGCCGCTGGCGGCGTCACGGTAGTTGCCTGCGTACTTCGGGAGCACGGCCGCGTTGACGCTGAATGCTGGCGCGGTCTCTGGCGGCAGCTTGTCGAGGGCGGCTTTGATCAGCGGGGCAAATGCCTCGCGCTTCATGTTGGTGGCGGCCGTGAGTGCATTCTGCAAGGCCTGGCGCGAGACTTTGCCCGAGACCGCCGCTTTGACAACCGCCTCGTTATTGGTCTGCACGCCCATCGCCAGCAAGCCGTCGCCATCGGCACCGTTCTGCAGCAGGTAGACCGCGACGTCCGCAAAGCCATTGGTGATGGCCATCTCCGCGGCGCGTGCGCGATAGAAGGTGTCCTGGGCGTTGACGTCGGCACCGCGCGCGATGAGCAGCTTGACGGCTTCGAGCCGGCCACTGCCGGCGGCGAAAATCAACGGCGTGACGTCGTATCGAGACTTGGCGTTGACGTCGGCGCCTTTGGCCAGCGCCGCGGTGATGCCCGCGGTGTCGCCATCCCGTGCGGCCTGCCACAACGCCTCATTGGCGGCCTGAGAACCTTGCCCGAGTAGCACGGCGATGGACGCCAGCACCAGCGTTCCCGTGGTGAATGTCTTCATGTTTCAGATCTCCACACCGGAGGGGGCTTGCTTTGTAGACACGCCGGCCTTGGTTACGAGCCTCCAGTGGTGCTCCAAAGACTCTTCAAATACGAGCGATTGATCTCTTGGCCTCTGAGATAGACGCGATCGATGCGCCGAGCGTTCGTTATGTCGTCCAGTGGGTTGCCATTGAGAACGATGAAGTCGGCGCTCTTGCCGGCGGCGATGCCGCCCAGCTGATCGAGCTTGAGGATGGCTGCGGACGTCTTGGTGGCGGCGACGATCACCTGCGACGGCGTCATACCCGCCGTCACCATATCGGCGAGCTCGGCGTGCGCCGGCCAGCCAACCGACACGCCGGCGTCGGTGCCGAACCCGATCGTCACGCCGGCGGCGTTCAGCTTCGCGAGATTGCGCGCCTGCACGCCAAACAGATCTGACTGCTGCTTGATCTGCGCCGGCGTGCGTTTGGCCAGCGCTTCGCGTGCCCGCTTCACCTCGTCGGCCGGGACCGTCTCGCGCAACCATCCATCATCTTCGGCGATGCCGCGATCGGGAAGGTTCGGTATGACGAATACGTTGGGATGCTGCTCGATCAGTCTCATGAACTCCTCGTCGATGTCCTTGTCCCGAACGCCGTGCGCGAAGCCGTCAATGCCCGCGCGCAGCAGTTCCTTCGCGTCCTCGAGATCGTAGATGTGTGCGACGACGCGGAGGTCGTTCTTGTGCGCCTCGTCGATGATCGCGCGATACATCGGCGGCGGCAGTTTCTTGACCGTGCCGTCGCGATCGTCCACCCAGATTTTTACGATGTCGACCTTCTTGGCGGCGAGTTCCTGGACGGCCTTCCGCGCCTCGTCTTCGGTTGTGACGCCATAGGCGGCGTCCTTCCGGTACTCGGCGCCGGGTCCGGCGTTGGGCAGCGCAATGCCGCTGCCCGCGGTTCGGAAGAGCGCGGCGCCTGGAACCGGATTCGCCCGGATCTCGTACGGCAGCTGACCACGATCGACGCCCATGCTCAACGTCGCGGCGATGCCGTAATAGGCATAGCGTCTGAGATGGTCGAGGAGGTTGTCGCGGGTGAAGTTGGCGGCCGCCGTCGTATTGTGCTTCACGTCTGTGTACCCGAGATGACTATGGGCATCCACTAGCGCCGGCATCACGGTCTTGCCGGTGAGATCGACGCGTGTGGCACCTTGCGGCAGCTGAATCTCGCCCTTCTTCGCGACGCCTGTGATCCGGTCGGCCTCGACCAGGAAGGCGGAGTCCTCGATTTGCGCGCCGCCGTCGCCGGTGATGAGACGAGCGCCTTCGAAGAGGGTCGCGTTGGTGACCGCCGGACGTTGTTCAGCCGCCGGCGTGGGAGACGAACAGGCTGCGGCAAGGACGATCAGGCAGGATGAGAAGCACGTGAGCCTTTTCATTTGTTGTTCACCGCAAATGCGACCAGGGCGTTGTCGGCGCCAGCGCCTGTGGCCATGACGATGAATTGCTTGCCCGACGCGGTTCGGTACGTCATCGGATTCGCCGATCCGTTGTAGGGAATCTTCTCGCGCCAGACTTCCTTGCCGGTTTTCGTCTCGAACGCGTAGATATAGCCATCGCCGCCGCCGACGAAGATCAGTCCACTCCTGGTCACCATCGCGCCGCCCATGCTCGCGGTGGACCCGAGGCGATCCGGCAGCGCGACGCCTTTCAGCAGTGGGTGCGTGCGAATCGCGGCGCTGCCTTCGCCGAGCGGGACTTTCCACGCGATCTCGCCCCGGTTGAGATCGATGGCAGCGAGGATCGCATACGGCGGCGAGATGAGCGGCAGGCCACCAGGTAACGTGGCGCTCTCGCCACCGCCGGCGAACACATTCGAGTAGTCCACTCCGACGAGCGGGTTCGTGCCGTCATTCTTCGCGACACGGTTCACGCCGATGACGTTGTTCGCGCGAACGATCAAATACCCAGTATCCGGATCGAACGCGGCGCCACCCCAGTTTGCGCCGCCACCCTGGCTCGGTCGCTGCAGCGTCCCCTTGAGCGACGGCGGCGTGAACATCGGACCGATGCGGAACTTCTGCATCTGCTCCTGCGCGAGCTTGCGGATCTCCGGCGTCAGATTGTTGGCATCGTCCAGAGAGACGCCTTGATCGACAAACGGCGCCGGCCTGGTGGGGAAGGGCTGCGTCGGATACGGCCTCTCACCCGGTACGTCGCTGTCAGTAGGGACCGGACGCTCGACGATCGGCCATACGGGCGTGCCGGTCACGCGATCGAAGACGAATGTGTCGCCGCGCTTCGTGACCTGTGCAACGGCATCGATCTGCTTACCGTTGACCGTGATCGTCACGAGATTCGGCTGCGTCGGAATGTCCCAGTCCCACAGCCCGTGATGCACCGTCTGGAAGTGCCATTTGATCTTCCCGGTCGCCGCGTCGAGACACACCAGCGACTCGGCAAACAGATTCGCGCCCGGACGCTGGCCGCCGTAGTAGTCGCTCGTCGGCGTGGACGTCGGCAGATAAAGCAGCCCACGCTTTTCGTCGAGCGCCATCGGCGCCCACACGTTGGCGTGGCCGTTCTTGCGCCACGACTCGCTCTCCCAGGTCTCGGCGCCAGGATCCTTCGCGGACATGGGAATCGTCGCGAATGTCCACACGCGCTTCCCGGTTCGCGCGTTGAATGCCTGGACGTAGCCCATTGGATCGGGTAGCTGCACGCGGTCCGGCACCTGGCTGCCGACGATGACGAGGTCTCCGTAGATGACGGGCGGCGAGCTTTGCGTCGCGTGGCGGATGTCAGACATGCGCGCCAGGCCATCGGTGAGCGAGATCTGGCCGTTGTTGCCGAACGATGCCACCGGCTTTCCTGTGCGCGCGTCGAGCGCGAACAGACGATGGCGGCTGTTGAGGAACACGCGCATCTGATTGCCGTCGCGCCAGACGGCGGTGCCGCGCAGCTTCCAGCCGCTGCCGGACAGCACCTGCCCGAGCTCGTACGCTGCGCCATCGAACCGCCACCGCTCTTTGCCGGTCTCCGCATCGAGCGCGGCGACGCTGTTGTACGGCGTCGTCACGTACAGCGTGCCGTCGATCATCAACGGCGTCGCTTCGAATTGTCCGGGGACCGTGTCGTACTCCTTGAGCGGCGTGTCCCAGTGCTTCCACTGCCACGCCTGCTGAAGCTGCTTCACGTTGCCGCCGTTGATGTCAGTGAGCGTTGAATGACGCGTGCCGCCGGCATCGCCGCCGTAGTACGGCCACTCCACCGGACGCGTCGATCGGTCCTGGGCGACCACCAGCGACGCGGCGAGCAGGACGAGTGGAACCCACATCCAGCGTTTCATGGCAGTCCTTTCGGTGCGCGAGATTGTACAGTTGTCGCGTGCAAAGACCGTATGGAACATGGCCTTCGCCGATATCGGCGGAAGCAGTGGCGTCGCAAGGCGTCCGGCTCGGCAGTGTTGCCGTCGATGGCGACGATGTCTATTGGCTCGAACGGCGGCCGAATGAAGGCGGACGCAGTGTGCTCGTGCGTCGTCGCGCGGACGGACGTCGTGAGGAGCTGACGCCACAGGGGTTCAACGTCCGCACACGCGTGCACGAGTACGGCGGCGGCGCCTACATCGTCGCGGGCGGGGACATCTATTTCTCGAACTTCAGCGATCAACGGATTTATCGCGGCGCGTCATCTGCCGGGTCTAAAGAGCAAGACCCGGCCTACGCCGTCACTCCCGCCAACAACTGCTTCTACGCGGACTTCGCGTATGACTCGCCACGCAATCGCCTGATTGCGGTTCGTGAGGATCACGGTCCGGCTGAAGCCGGACACTACAAGGAGCCGGAGACGACGATGGTCGCGATACCTCTCGATGGCGGAGAGAATGCTGGCGCGGTGATCGCCTCGGGCCACGACTTTTACTCGACGCCGCGCATCAGCCCCGACGGGGCGCGACTCGCGTGGCTGTCGTGGCGGCATCCGCAGATGCCGTGGGATGGCACCGAGTTGTGGGTTGCCGACATCGACGCGAGTGGCGACCTCAGTCGAGCGGAGCTCGTCGCCGGCGGGCCATCGGAGTCGATCTATCAACCCGGATGGTCGCCCGAGGGCACGCTCTGCTTTGTCAGCGATCGAGACGGCTGGTGGAAGCTGTATCGGTGGGATGGCTCGCTGACTCACGCGGTGATGACCAACGCGCCGCCTGGCGCGGAATTCGGGCGTCCTCAGTGGATCTGTGAGACCGCGACCTGGGCATTCGCAGGACGGTCACGCATCGTGGTCTCGTACACAAAGCGCGGGCGATGGCACCTTGGCGTCGTGAATGTCGCGAGCGGAGTGATGACGAGCCTTGCTCCTGGCCTCGAGCCACGCGAATGGTTGAGGGCAACCGAGACCCACGCGATCGTTGTCGCCGGCTCTGCGAGAACGTCGGACGCTGTGATGCAGATCGATCTTGACACAGGAGAAGCCGAGCCACTGAAGACGGCGTCAGCTGTGGAGATCGATCCGGCGTACATTTCGGATCCGGACGCGATCGAGTTTCCAACGAGCCGCGGCCTTACCGCGCATGCGTTCGTCTATCCGCCTCGACATCCCGAGTACACAGGCACGCCCGGTGCTCGTCCGCCGCTCATCGTCATCAGTCACGGCGGGCCGACGACCGCGACGACGGCACGGTTCGATGTCGCCATCCAGTACTGGACGACGCGTGGCTTTGCGGTTGCCGACGTGAACTACGGTGGCAGCTCCGGCTATGGCCGTCCGTATCGAGAGCGTCTGAATGGTCAATGGGGCATTGTTGACGTCGAAGATGCGGTGAACGCCGCGCGACACATGGTCGCGCAGGGCAAGGCCGATCCCCAGCGGCTCATCATCCGCGGCGGCAGTGCAGGCGGCTACACCGCGCTTGCCGCGCTGGTCTTCCATCCGGGCGTGTTCAAGGCTGCAGCGAGCTACTACGGGATCAGCGACATCGAAGTGCTGGCGCATGACACGCATAAATTCGAGTCGCGTTATCTCGACACGCTCATCGGACCCTATCCTGAAGCTCGTGAGCTCTACCGCGCACGTTCACCTATTCACTTTGTCGATCGGCTATCGTGTGCGTTGATTCTCTTGCAGGGCCTCGAGGACAAGGTGGTTCCGCCGAATCAATCGGAGATGATGGCCGACGCCGTGCGGAAGAAGGGGCTGCCGGTCGCGTATCTGTCGTTCGAGGGTGAGCAGCACGGCTTTCGCAAAGCCACGACGATCATACGCAGCCTCGAAGCGGAGTTGTACTTTTACGGCGCCGTGTTCGGTTTCACACCGGCGGATACGATCGAGCCGTTGCCAATCGACAACCTATGACGCTTACAACAGCGACAGCAGCGCCCGCGGTGCGCTCACGCCTCGGGTCCATCGATCTCCTGCGCGGGATCGTGATGATCGTGATGGTCCTCGACCATACTCGCGACTTCGTCAACGTCAACGGGTTGGTCGGCGACCCGACGAACCTCGCGACCACCACGCCGATGCTGTTCATGACACGGTGGGTGACGCACTACTGCGCGCCGATCTTCGTCTTCCTCGCCGGCGTCGGCGCCTATCTCCAGCACAGCCGAGGGATGTCCACGCGCGATCTGTCGCGCTTCCTGTTCACGCGCGGGCTCTGGCTGATTGTCCTCGAGGCGACGGTGATCCGGATCACGACCTGGTTCAACGTCGATTACAGCTACCTGATCACCCTGCAGGTCATTTGGACGCTCGGCGTGTCGATGATCGTGCTCGCGGCATTGATTCATCTGCCGCTGCGGGTGATCGCCGGGCTCGGACTGGCGATGATCCTGCTGCACAACGCCTTCGATGGGATTCGCGTCATGAGTTGGCAAGGTCCGGGCTCGCCGGCGCCGAGTCTCGCGGCCAAGCTGTGGATC
>DAINQP010000183.1:0-12545 GCA_036742665.1 Vicinamibacterales bacterium
AGCAATACCGGAATTCGTGAAGGGGACGCTTCCAGCGCCCCATGCACTCGACGTTCAAACACCGCCGCTGGACCGCCTGTTCCCGTTGCTATTCCCGTTCGCCGCTCTTCATTCAATGTGTCCGCCCCCTCATCGGGATTCTGATGCCACGCGCATCAGCCGTCGCAATCGCGTCCTCGTACCCCGCGTCGGCATGACGCGCGACGCCAATTCCAGGATCAGTCGTGAGCACCCGCTCGAGGCGCTCGTCTGCGTCAGGTGTACCGTCGGCCACGATCACCATGCCGGCATGCAGCGAGTAGCCGATGCCGACGCCGCCGCCATGATGGACCGACACCCACGTCGCGCCCGCCGATGCGTTGAGCAGCGCGTTGAGAATCGGCCAGTCCGCAATCGCGTCGCTGCCATCGCGCATGCCTTCGGTCTCGCGATTGGGCGACGCCACTGAGCCCGTGTCGAGATGATCGCGGCCGATGACAATCGGCGCGCGGAGACGTCCCGTGCGTACGAGCTCGTTGATCTTGAGTCCAAACCGTGCGCGCGCGCCGTAGCCAAGCCAGCAGATGCGCGCGGGCAGTCCTTGAAACGCGACGCGTTCGCGCGCCATGCGGATCCAGCGACAGAGTGCGGCATCATCCGCAAACATGTCGAGCGCTGCTTCATCGGTCACATGAATGTCTTCTGGATCACCGGAGAGTGCTGCCCAGCGGAACGGTCCTTTGCCTTCGCAGAACAGAGGCCGCACATATTCCGGCACGAAGCCAGGAATGTCAAACGCGTTTTTTACGCCGGCGTGCATCGCTTGCGCGCGGATGTTGTTTCCGTAGTCGAATGTCACCGCACCACGTACTTTCAATGCGAGCATCGCTTCCACGTGTCGTGCCATCGACTGCATCGACTGCTCGACGTAGGTGCCGGCGTTGCGCTCACGGAGGCGTGTCGCTTCAGCAAGCGTCATGCCGCCGGGCACGTAACCGTTGAGTGCATCGTGTGCGGACGTTTGATCGGTCAGGATGTCAGGAACGACACCGCGACGCACGAGTTCAGGGAGCACATCAGCCGCGTTGCCTTCGAGCCCTATCGATTGCGCCACCCGATCGCGGCGCCATGTCGCGAGTGTTTGCAGCGCCTCGTCCAGGTTGGTCGTGGCCACGTCGAGATACCGCGTGTCGAGGCGCCGCGAGATCCGATGTGGATCAACTTCGATCACCATCGCCGCCGCGCCGTTCATCGTGGCGGCCAGCGGCTGCGCGCCGCCCATGCCGCCGAGACCGGCAGTGATGACCGACCGTCCACTCAACGTGCCACCGAAATGACGATGCGCAGCGGCGGCGAAAGTCTCGTACGTGCCTTGCAAAATGCCCTGTGTGCCGATGTAAATCCAACTGCCGGCCGTCATCTGGCCGTACATCGTCAAGCCGCGATGTTCGAGATCTCGGAACGTCTCCCAGGTCGCCCACGCCGGCACGAGCATCGCGTTGGCGATGATCACGCGCGGCGCGCCGGCGTGCGTGCGAAACACGCCGACCGGCTTTCCCGATTGTACAAGGAGCGTCTCGTCGGCCTCGAGCCGCCGCAGTTCAGCGACGATGGCGTCGAACGCTTCCCAGTTGCGCGCGGCTTTGCCCGATCCGCCGTAGACGACGAGATCCTCGGGACGCTCGGCGACATCGGGATCGAGATTGTTCATCAGCATGCGCAGCGCAGCTTCCTGCGGCCATCCTTTGCACGAGAGCTGGCTCCCTCGTGGTGCGCGAATGGTGCGAGTGCCGATCGTCATGCTGTGAATGCCGCATCGCCGGGACGGTACGCGGCGATCGGAAAGATCAGACCTTAAGAATGCCGCGCGTGGTTGTCAATCGATCTGCGAAAAAAATACTATTTGACTTTCAGCGTACACGCGCGTTCGAGATCACCGGCTTCGATCATCGACGTAATCAGCGCGATGTCGTGCGACGGCGGACGATCGCGCTCGAGCGTCGGCACACGCGCGCGAATAGTTTCATGCACGCGCATCAGCGGTGTCGATGACGCGAGCGGTGCGAGCAGATCGATCGCCTGACACGCACACAACATTTCGACGGCAATCACCTGACGCGCGAGCTCGAGCGCGCGCGTCGCCTTCAACGCAGCCGCCATGCTCATGCTGACGTGGTCCTCGGTGTTCCCAGATGTCGGAATGCTGTCCACGCTGGCCGGATGGGCGACACTTTTCAGCTCGGAGGTGAGCGCAGCGGCGGTGACCTGCGCCATCATCAATCCCGACTGCAGGCCGCCGTGGCGCGTCAGGAAGGCGGGCAGGCCGCTGCTCGACGGGTTAACCAGGCGATCCGATCGCCGTTCGCTGATTGTCGCAAGCTGCGCGAGGCCGAGACACAGGACGTCGGCGGCAACGCTGACGGGCGCGCCGTGAAAATTTCCGCCCGACACGATCTCGCCGGTATCGGCAAACACCATCGGGTTGTCGGTGGCGGCGTTGGCTTCCACGTCGAACGTGCGATGGGCGAATCCAAAGACGTCGCGCGCCGTGCCGTGCACTTGGGCGGTGCAGCGCATCGAATAAGCGTCCTGGACCCGTCCGCAGTTCGCATGGGCGGCGTTGATCGGGCTGTCCGCGAGCAAATGGCGAAGGTTCTCGGCAGACGTGCGCTGACCGGCGAGTCCGCGGGCCTCGTGAATGCGGGGATCGAACGGCTTGGTTGACCCCTGAAGGCCGTCAATACTGAGCGCCGCCGCAATATCGGCCGCTCGCGCCAACCGGACCGCCCCCGCCAGCGCCAGGCCAAGCAGCGCCGTGGACGGCTGGGTGCCGTTGATCAACGCCAATCCTTCTTTGGGTGCCAGCAATGCCGGCGTGAGGCCGACTCGCGCCAGCGCTGCGGCGCCAGGTTCGCGCGTGCCGTCGTGCCAGGCTTCGCCTTCGCCAATGAGCACGAGCCCGAGGTGCGCCAATGGCGCGAGGTCGCCGCTCGCTCCAACCGAGCCCCGCGACGGCACCACCGGATGCACCCCTCGATTGATCAGCGTCAACAGCAGCTCCAGCGTCTCGACGCGTATCCCGGAGAATCCTTTTGCGAGCACGTTGGCACGCAGCGCCATCGTCGCGCGCACGACGGGCACCGGCAGCGGATCACCGACGCCGGCGGCATGACTGCGCAGGAGGTTCACCTGCAGTTCGGCGAGCGAGTGGTGCGGGATCCGCACGTTGGCGAAGTTGCCGAAGCCGGTGTTGATGCCGTACGCCGGCGTGTCGTGGCCGGCGGCCTCGTCAACGACCACGCGTGCCGCGCGAACGCGGTCGCGAGAGATGTCGCTGAGCGAGAGCTGCTCGTCGCTGTACGCAACCGCGACGAGATCGTCGAGCGTGAACGAGTCGCCGTCCAGCAGGATCACGACATGAGTATCCCTCTACTCGCGATTGGGCGCACGGTGACGGATCTCAACACGCAGGCCACCGAGCACGCAGAGTTCACAGAGGCGGGATCATCCCGTGACCGTCAAAAGCGATCGTGATTCGTGATCGTGTCGATCTTCTGATTAAATGTACGGTTGGATGAAAACGAATATCGCTGTTCTGGGCGCACAGTGGGGCGACGAAGGGAAAGGCAAGATCGTCGACATGCTGACGCCGCATTTCTCGGCCGTCGCGCGGTATCAAGGTGGCCACAACGCCGGACACACCGTGTATGTGAACGGCAAGAAGTTCGTGCTGCACTTGATTCCCTCGGGGATCCTCCATGCCGGCGTCACGTGCCTGATCGGCAACGGCGTGGTGATCGATCCGCAGGCGCTGTTTGCCGAGGTCGAGGAGCTGGCGCGCGGCGGCATCACGGTCGATGGTCGGCTGAAGATCAGCGAGAAGGCACACATCATCCTGCCGTATCACCGCGAGCTCGACGTGCTGTCGGAGGCCCGCCGCGGCGAGCGCAAGATCGGCACGACGTCGCGCGGCATCGGACCAGCGTACGAAGACAAGATCGGCCGCCGCGGAATCCGGGTCTGTGATCTGCTCGGCGATCGGGCCGCGTTGGCCGACGAAGTGCGCGAGAACGTCAGCGCACGCAACCGCATGATCAAGGACTCGACGCTCGACTGGAAGCCGGTCTTCGATCAGGTGGTCGCCTTCGGCGAGCGGATGCGGCCGTGGGTAGCCGACGTGTCGCTCGCTCTGCACACGATGATGTCGGAAGGGAAGACGGTGATGTTCGAAGGCGCCCAGGCGACGCTGCTCGACATCGATCACGGCACCTATCCATTTGTGACCTCGTCGAATGCGTCGGTCGGCGGCGTGTGCACCGGGCTGGGCGTACCGCCGCGCGCGATTGGCGGCGTGCTCGGCGTCGCCAAGGCGTACACGACCCGCGTTGGTGAAGGGCCGCTCCCCACCGAGCTGTCGGGGGCGCTCGCCGATCGACTGCGCGAGAGCGGTCAGGAATACGGTGCGTCAACCGGCCGCCCGCGGCGTTGCGGCTGGTACGATGCCGTCGTCGTTCGCTACTCGGCGCGTGTGAATGGCCTCGACGCTGTCGCGCTCACCAAGCTCGACGTGCTCGACGGCCTTCCCGAAGTGTTGATCTGCACCGGCTACAAGACGGCGGCAGCGACGATCACCGAATTCCCCGCCGATTTGCGCTTGCTGAACGGCGCCGAGCCCGTGTACGAGCGCCTGCCTGGCTGGTTGTCACCGACCAAGGGAATGACCGACTTCGATCGCCTGCCGGCAGAGGCGCAGCGATACGTGAAGCGTCTGGAAGAGGTGAGTGGCGTGGACTGCGCGATTATCTCGACTGGTTCAGATCGGCGCGAGACGATTATCAAGAAGGGATCTGCTGTCGAAGGGTGGCTTGCCTAATCGATCGTTGCGTGGATGATCGTTGATTATTTCGATAATGACAATCGCCCAATCAAAGATGTCTCAGCTCGCCTTATTGGTGCCGATGAACCGCTCGACGTTGCCGGCTTCGGCATCATAGAACTCGATGCCGGCGCGATACACGGGACCCGACTTGGGCATCTCGAACGCGGCCCAGGCCACGCCAGCCATCACGCGAATCGGTCCTGCAGAATCCGGCAGCGTCATGCGCACTCGCTGATTGGGCTTGAGGATCGTCGGCGACACGACTTGTGCGCCGACGACTGACAGATTAATCAGCGATGCCGGATTGCCGTCGATCGTCACCTCAATCCCTGTGGCCACTACGAACCTCGGCGCGCGACGTGTGCCGCGCTGATCGAGCGGCGCCGCCGGAGTCGTCACCGCCGGCGGTGGAGATGGTGCCTCCTCGACAGGCGCAGCTTCCTTCTTGGCCTTCTTCGACGTCAACGGTGTGCCGTCGTGCGCGACGATCTTGATCTCGCAGCCGGTCAGCGAGGGGTCGGCCTTGATGCGCTTGATCAGTGCAGCCCCGCGCGACGTTGACGCGAACAGTTTCTCCAGCGCGATCACCGACGGCTTCTCGCGCGTGATCGCTTCGAGCGCCTTGAGTGCGTCGGCATCCGAGAAGGCCAACGCTTCTCCGAAGCCGTGCTCTTTCAGCGCTGGAAGATGTTCGGGGGCAGCGATGAGGACCGTGTGGGCCACTGGATTTCAGTCTAACCCAAAACACTGGGCCGCTTTCACGTGGCTTCACGTGAATCACGGAGAATAGAACTGTGAACACTGCGGCAGTTCAGTGTCGCGACTTGCGAAAACGCTACGGCGATGTTGTCGCCGTTGACGGTCTGTCGCTGGAGGTGTTGCGCGGCGAGTGCTTTGGCTTGCTTGGACCCAACGGCGCCGGCAAGACGACGACGATTGAGATTCTCGAAGGGCTGCTGGCGCCGGATGCTGGTGACGTCGACGTACTCGGCCTCCGCTGGCACCGCGATGAGCGGCAGCTGCGTCAGCGGCTCGGCATCCAACTGCAGGAGTCGCAATTCATCGACAAGCTGACCGTCGAAGAGACGCTTCGCTTGTTCCGTTCTTTTTACGATCGCGGCAAGACGATCGACGAGCTGCTCGCCCTCGTCGAGCTCGAGAGCAAGCGTTCGAGCTGGGTGGTCAAGCTGTCCGGTGGTCAGAAGCAGCGCTTGTCGATTGCGTGCGCACTCGTCGGCGATCCGGATTTGCTATTCCTCGACGAGCCGAGCACCGGGCTCGACCCGCAATCACGCCGGCAGCTGTGGGGCGTGCTGCAGCGATACCGCGCCGCCGGCGGCACGATCCTGCTGACGACGCATTACATGGACGAGGCCGAAGTGCTCTGCGATCGCGTCGCCATCGTCGATCACGGGAAGATCATCGCGCTCGATGCGCCAAAGGCCATGGTGACTGCGCTCGGTGCGCCAAAGATCGTGGTGCACGAGGGCACGCTCGAAGACGTTTTCATGTCGCTGACCGGACGACACCTTCGTGATGAATAGCGCCGCGCGCGGCGGAGCGCATCATCCGCTTATCGAGCTTACTCTGGCCCGCCTGCGTGAGTTCGTTCGTGAACCAGAGGCGCTGTTCTGGTCCTTCTTCTTTCCAATTGTCATGTCGGTGGCGATGGCCATCGCCTTTCCCTCGCGGGGCTCGCAGCCGGCGCGGATCGGCGTGCCGCCCGGCGCCCCGTCGGAGATGTTGCGGAAGACACTGTCGTCCAGCCCGGGTGTCATCGTTCGTGATGTGCCTGCCGAGGAGGAGCTGCGTCAACTGCGCGAAGGCGACGTGCACGTCATCGTTCGCCCCGGTGATCCGCCGACCTACCGCTTTGATCCCGATCGCGAAGAGAGCCGCATCGCGCGGCTTGTCGTTGACGATCTGCTGAAGCGCGCGGGTGGACGGAGCGATCCGTGGGAAGCACACGAAGACGCCGTCGCGATCCCCGGGTCGCGTTACGTGGACTGGCTCATTCCGGGAATTGTGGCGCTGGGCATCATGAACAATTCGATGTGGAGCATCGGATTCATGACCGTCCAGATGCGGCTGCGAAAGCTGCTGAAGCGACTGGCCGCGAGTCCGATGCGGAAATGGGAGTTCCTCCTGGCGCAGGTGCTGGCCCGTTTGCTGTTTCTCGCACCGGAGGTGGCAGTGCCGTTGATATTCGGCGCGGTGGCGTTTGCGATGCCGATCCGCGGCCCGATCGTCGCTATTGCGATGGTCGCGCTGCTGGGAGCGCTGGCCTTCGGATCGATTGGCCTGCTGGTTGGCAGCCGCGTGCGGACGCTCGAAGCGATCTCAGGTCTGATGAACCTGATCATGGTACCGATGTGGGTGTTGAGCGGCGTGTTCTTCTCCTCGTCCAACTTTCCCGAGGTCGTTCAGCCGTTCATTCGCGTGCTGCCGCTGACCGCGCTAGTTGATGCACTGCGCGGAGTGGTTCTGGAAGGCGCCTCGCTCGGCGGCATTGGACTCGAGCTGGCGACGCTGGCCGTGTGGGCCATCGTCCCCTTCTCGATCGGTCTGCGAATCTTTAAGTGGCGGTGACTGTGAACTAATCAACAAGTCAAGCTCGCCCGCCCAGTCGACAACGACCTAATTGGTCGACCCGGTGTCGAAGGAAGAACCCGCGAACACCTGGCGTCCATCGGCAAGAGTGACCGTGCGCGCGTTCGCGATGTACGGCTGCGTCTTCGAGTGGAAGCCGCTGACCGTCACCTGGTGACCTTGCTTCAGCGAGTTCCTGGTCCAACCGTTTCGCATCAGGCCGTTCGGCGGGCCGAGCTCGAAGTCCCAGGTCACCGGCTTACCGTTCTCCATCGTCTCAACGACGAGACGCGCGTGCGGGTTGGTCCACTCGAGCCGAACAACTGTGCCGGTCACGGTGAGCGGGCGGTTGGCGTCGAACTCCGCCGCGAATGAATGATGGGCGGCGACCGGCGTCGCCGATACGAGCAACGCCGAAAGCGCCGCGATTCCCAGCAGCACCCGTCGGTTCATGTCGAGCATAATACGCTGGTTCGCGTCAGGGAGGCTTAATGAAACCGGCGGTCAGGTGGATGGCGGTGATCGCGTGTGTCGTGACGGTGGCGCCGGCGCTGCTGGCGCAATGGCCGGCGTATCCCTCGGGCACCGTGCCCAAGAACGCGAAAGGCGAACCGGATGTGGATGCTCCGGCACCGCGCACGCCGGACGGCAAGCCCGACTTCAGTGGGCTGTGGCGCGGCGCGCCGACGGGCGGACGCGGGACGCCGGCTCCAGTCGCGCCTCCGGGCACGCCGCCGATCGCCATGTTTCGCGACATCGCGCAGAACTTTCCAGGCGGTCTGCCGATCAAGCCGGAGTTCGCGGCAATCAAGAAACAGCGTCAGGATAACAACAGCAAAGACAACCCCGAGGCCTTTTGCTTGCCGATGGGACTGATGCAGTTCCACACACAGGGGTTTCCACGGAAGTTCATCCAGACGCCGAAGCTGCTGGTGATCCTGTATGAAGCCAGCTACGGCATCCGTCAGATCTTTCTCGACGGCCGACCGCTGCCGAACAACGATCCGCAACCGTGGTACTACGGGTACTCCACGGGGCGCTGGGAAGGCGACACGCTTGTCGTCGAGACCACTGGTTTCCGCGACGATGGCTGGCTCGATATTGTCGGTACTCCGATGACCGATCAGGCCAAGATGACCGAACGGTTCCGCCGAGTCAGCTATGGACGGATGGAGATCGACATCACGATTGACGATCCCAAGGCGTACACCAAGCCGTGGACGGTTCGGCACAATCAGGTCTTCATGCCTGATCAGGAAATCATCGAGTTCATCTGCGAAGAGAATCAGCGCTTCGGTCCCCAGCCCGGACTCGGGCCTGCCGCAGGGACACCGAAGAAGTAGTGATGTCTTTCGGCTTTACGTCTTTGCGGATCTTCACGAAGACCGGGTGGCGCAGACGTCCGTCGCTGGTCCACTCGGTGTAGGTGGCCTCGCACACCAGCACTGGCTTCACCCAGTGGGCGAGCCGCTCGGGACCTTTCACGATCGGCGGATCGAACGGACACTGTTTCTGCGCGAGCGCATCGAGGCGATCGCGAAGCTCGACGGCGAACGCGTGTGAGAATCCAGTGCCGACGCGGCCGGCGAAGACGAGTCGCGCCCCGTCACCCTTCGACGGCCGCTCAGGGCGTCCCGAACCCTGTCGAGAGGCGTAGTAGCCAACCAGTAGCGCGCCGATGCCGACACGAGTGCCCTCGGGATCGGTCATCCCGCCGATCACGAACACTCCGCGTTGGATGACCTTGGATTTCCGCCAGCTGTCGCTCCGGCCGGGTTCGTAGGGGAGATCGCGCCGCTTGGAAATGATGCCTTCGAGGCCGATGGTCGTGGCGTGCTCGAGCAACTTCTCGCCGCCGCCGACGATGTGCTCGGCGTAGCGAATCCGTCCCGCCTCCGCCGCCGGCTTCGGCGGGGCAGGCCCGCTCTTCGTCGTCGGCTTCGGCGGGGCAGGCTCGACGAGTGCGCGGAGGCGCCGCTTGCGCTCCTCGAGCGGCAACCGATCGAGACGTTCACCGTCTCGTCGAAGCAGATCGAATACAAAGTAGATCAGCGGCGTGTGTGAGGCCGTTCCCGCCGCCGCTTGCTGCAGCGCCGCGAAGCTCGTGCGGCCATCGGACATCAGCATTGCCACTTCGCCGTCGATGATCGCGTCCCTGGTCTTCAGCTTTTGTGCGGCTTCGGCGATGGAAGGGAAGACGTGCGTCCAGTCCTTACCGCTGCGGCTGATGAGACGCGCGCCCTTCTTGTCGATCACGCAGCCAATGCGGTAACCGTCGTACTTGATCTCGTGGAGCCAACGATCTCCGCTGGGTGGTTGGCTCCCGAGCGTCGCGAGCTGCGGGTGGTACTCGGCGTGGGCCATCGGCGGCCCATTGTTGCATTTTTGAGTTTTGATCTTTGATTGTCGAATCGTTGTTGATTGTTGATTCGCGGATCTTTGAATAGAGCAGGCGCCTGCTCTATTCACCAATCCTACAAATCTCCAATCAACAACGAATCAGCCATCAAAGATCGCCAATCAATAATGCGGTCAATAATTTCTCCGCAGATCCATTCCGGAGTACAGGTGCTGGACCTGGTCGGCGTAGCCATTGAAGGGCAGAGTGCGCGTTGTCCTGAAGAGCGATGGCAGCCGCGCCTCGCGCGCCTGGCTCCAGTTGGGATGATCGACCGCAGGATTCACGTTGGCATAGAAGCCATAGGCCTGGGGATACTGGCGCTGCCAGGTGTTGACCGGCTGTCGTTCGACGAAGCGGAGTTTCACGATCGACTTGATGCTTTTGAAGCCGTACTTCCACGGCACGACCAGCCGGATCGGTGCGCCGTTCTGATTCGGCAGGACTTCGCCGTAGAGCCCGACCGCAAGAATGGTCAACGGATGCATGGCTTCGTCGAGGCGCAGTCCTTCGATATACGGCCACGCGAGCGCGTCGCTGCGTTGCTGGGGAAACTGTCCCACATCATGGAGCGTGTAGAACTCCACGAAGCGGGCGTTCGACGCCGGCTCGACGCGCTTGATCACGTCGGCGAGCGGAATGCCGATCCACGGGATGACGAGCGACCAGGCTTCCACGCAGCGGAAGCGGTAGATGCGCTCCTCGAGTACGTACGGCTTGATGAAGTCTTCGAGCGCATACGAGGCCGGCTTGGCGACGAGCCCCTCGACGGCGAGCTTCCATGGGCTTGGCCGAAAGCGGCCGGATCGCTTCTTTGGTCCGTCGCCCGCGCCCGATTCGAACTCGTAGAAGTTGTTGAAGCTGGTGATGTGCTCGTACGAGTTTGGCGCCTCGGTCGTACTCAACGGACTCTTGCGCACGCCTTCGAGCTTGCGCAGCCCTTGCGCGGCCGTCGATCCGGGCCACCCGCAGGCCCCTACCGCTGCAGCTCCTGCAATGCCAATAGTCGACGCCTTCATGAATGTGCGCCGATTGAGATACATCTGCTTCGGCGTGATCTCCGAACTGCGAATCCTAGCCATGGAATCTCACCGCGGCGTTCATGCGCACCTTGATCGGCCGACCGTCCTTCTGCGCCGGGCTGAATCGCCATTGCGCGAAGGCCTCGACGGCGATGTCGTCGAGGTCAGTTCTGAGCGAGCGAAGAATCCGGACGATGCGCGGCGTGCCGTCCTCGAGGAGGACGACATCGAGGACGACGGTGCCGGTGAGGCTCTCGTCAGGCCAGCGTGGGTTCACCACTTTCACGGCTTGCGGCGGCGTGACCCCGGGTCCCACCAGCGACACCATGTCGTTGGCGATCTGGGCGTTGATCGACTCATTGCGCAGCGTGAATCCGATCTCGATGTCCACGTCCATGGGCACGGGGGTCTGGTGACGCCTGCCCGCATGAAAACGCCACTGCCGCAGCGCGACGATCGCGTTCTGGTCGAGTCCGGATCCGAGCCCTCGCATCACTCGTGCATCGTCAACCCGGCCGTTCGCGTCAATGTGTGCGCGGACGAGCACGAGACCTTCGATGCCCCGGGTGCGGGCCTCGTCTGAATAGAGTGGTGGCGTCGTGTACTCGGCGACTGACGGCGCGATGTCTCCGACCAGCGGTTCGAGCAGGCGAATCTCGCGCACGGGTTCGCTATCATCCTCAGCAGCGACGCGAACGTCGCGGGCGTCGATCGGCGAAAGGTTCGAGGTCTGGATTTCGATCGTTGCGCGCGCGCGAGCGCCGAGCGCGGCCAGGGGCGCGGCCACGATGCAGGCGCTGCCGAGAATCGCCGCAGCCGCTGTCCGCGACACCCGGGCGCGATTGACCAGACCATTCAACAGCGCGGCGATGCGGTGTTCGAGGCCTGAGCTGCGGCGTGCTCCGCCGAAGCGCTCGCCGCGAAGGCGCGTCATCGCGAAGTGCTCCCTGCGAAGGCGCGCCATCGCGACGGTGGTCGCCAAACCATCGTCGGTTCGCGCCGCACGCACGATCTCGATCAGATGCGACGCGTAGTCAGCCCCACGCGCGCCAAGACCGATGACGATGTCGTCGGCGGCGCGCTCGCTGTCGCGGCTCATGCAAGTCCGCGAGATCCAGAAGAGAGGATTGAACCAGAAAATCCGGCAAGCACATTCGGCAGCGAGATGCGTGATCCAGTCGCCGCGGGAGATGTGGGCAATCTCATGGGCGCAGACAGCCCAGACACGTTCGTCAGGCCATTCGCGCGAGTGGGTGGGGAGGAGGATGTGGGCGCGCCGGATGCCCCAGGCCAGCGGAATGCGGAGGCGATCGCTGCACGTGAGATGTGGCGCTGGCAGCGACAGTGACTCGGCGACGCGGCTGGCGATCGCCTGATGCCGTGCCGCTGGCGCGACGCCTGAGGCCGTTAGTCGCCGCAGACGTAGCGCCTGCCGCGCGAGCGTCATGCACAGCAGTGCGCTGCCGCCGATCCACAGCCAGGGCAGGACGGCGGCGATCGTCCAGCCGCCGGCTTCGACGCCCGTCGCACGGATGACAATGTCGCCGGCGTTGCCGTCAATCGATTTGTCGCTCGCGCCCACTTGACCCGACATAATGCAGAGGGTTTTATCGGAACTGCGAACAGCATCAGAGGCCGCACCGTGCGTAGGACCGGAGCAGTTCCGATAAAACGCATT
>DAINQP010000184.1:0-12542 GCA_036742665.1 Vicinamibacterales bacterium
CCGGTGATGCACTCGCTTCGCGAACGAGTCGAGCGTGTGGCCGCTACTGATTTCACCGTGCTCGTCGAAGGCGAGAGCGGCACTGGCAAGGAACTCGTGGCCCGGCAGGTGCACGAGTTGAGCCGGCGACGAAATGGACCATTCGTCGCCGTGAACTGTGCGGCGGTTGTCGAGACGCTGCTCGAAGCGGAGCTCTTTGGCATCGAGGAACGAACGGCCACCGGCGTGCGAGGGCGGCGTGGAAAGTTCGAGCATGCCGATGGCGGCACACTATTTCTCGATGAAGTCTCGGACTTATCCCTGTCGGCGCAAGCGAAGTTGCTGCGCGTCATCCAGGATCTCGCCGTGGAGCGTGTCGGCGGTCAGGGTGTGCGCCGCATCAACACGCGCATCATCGCGGCGACGAACCGGCCATTGTCCGAGCTCACGGTTCGAGGACTGTTTCGAACGGACCTGTATTACCGATTGAGCGGCGTCGAAGTTCACGTGCCGCCGTTGCGCACTCGCCGTGAGGACATTTCAGAGTTGGCGCGGTACTTTCTGGAACGTCATCGACACGCGCGCGAGATGACGCTGTCGCCTCAGGCCGAGGAAGCCCTCAACCTTCATGCCTGGCCTGGCAACGTTCGCGAGCTCGAGCGTTTAATGGAGCGGGCAGTTGCGCTGGCGGTGGCCGATCGGATCGAGCTTGACGATCTGCCCCCGGTGGTGCGCGGCGAGTACGAGGAGACGCTTGGCCCAGCACTCGCGGGGAACGAATCGTTCCGGCGGTGGGGCAGCCGCTACGCCCGGCTCGTGTTCGAGCGGTGCGGAAGAAACAAGCGGCGGGCATGCCGCGTTCTCGACATCAGTTATCACACCCTGCAGGCGTATCTTCGCTATTCGGATCGACGTGCACGCGAACAGGCGAAGCAATTGCCGGCGTGGGTACGATCAGCGAGTGAAACGCCCGATGCGGAAAGTGGAGCGTGACGCTTGCCGCATTCGGTCTCTCCACTTCGATTCTTCCGCGTTGTGCCGACCCAACCCACGCTAATCGCGTGGACATTCCTGGTCGTGGTTGCCGTCGCCATGATGGCCATCGTGCGTGAGCCTTCGCGCAGCGCCGACATGATGCTACCGGTGCTCCTCCTGCAACTGTTTGCCGCCTCGTCCGGCGTTGAACTGCCAGCCAGAAGGGGCCATTACGACCTGCTCCTTACCAGCGGACATCGCCGCGTCTGGGTAGGGCCGGCGCATTGGGCGACGTCGATCGCGCCCGGAGTGCTGGCATGGCTGGCTCTGGCTGCGGTTGAAGCTGCCGCGAGCGACGCCGCTAACACGAGTCTGCTGGCATCGGGAACATGCGCCGCTATGGCGCTCGTCTCGATGATGGCCTGGGCGATTACCGTGAGGCTGCCACGATTCTCGGGTGGGATCGGCTGGCTGCTCGTGTTGACCCTCTCCACGAGGGTGCTATCGCCCGGAACCGCGCCCGGTCCCCATGCCGCGACCGATGTTGGCACGTGGATCTGGCCGGTGTGGGAATTCCTCGTCTACCCGGTTGTCTTCGTCGGCCGCAAACTGGACGTTGCGGAGCGATTGATCGCGGCGCCCGCATTGCTAATCGCCTTGGCCTCGATGGTCGTCGCATGTCGGTGGGTGTCGCGGGCGAGCGTTCCGTTGGAGGCTGCACAATGACGGCCTTCGCAGTATCGGTACGCGACCTGACCGTTCAATATGGACGACGGCTGGTGTTTCAGGAGGTGTCGTTCGACATCGCGGCCGGTCAGTCCCTTGGCGTGCTCGGCCCTAATGGCTCGGGCAAGACGACGTTGCTGCGGACGCTGGCTGGATGTCTGGCGCCTCAATCTGGAGACATACGCATCGCCGGCCTCACCCCTCGCGATGCACTGACGCGAACCGGTGTCGCCTACTTCGCAGGCGACGCGACGCTTCCCGGTTCAGTCCGGGCATCGCGCTGGGGAAGCCTCGGCAACGGCGACGTCGTGACGCCTGATCGTCGGCCGATCAGGGCGCTGTCCCGCGGCACGCGCCAGCTGCTGGGGTTGCGGACGGTGTTGGGACGACACCCGCTCGGGCTTATCGTGCTCGATGAGCCTTGGGAAGCGCTCGATCCTGATGCGGCGCGATGGCTCTCGACCACGCTCGAGACCAAGCGCGATCGCGGAGCAGCGCTCGTGCTCTCGAGTCATCGTCTTCATGATCTCGCCGGGTTCTGCGATTCCTATCTGTTCCTGCTGCCGCACCATGCCACGGTCGTTCACGCGCACGAGATTTCTGCGACCAGCCCGGTGACGGCAGCGCAACTCGCCGAAGTGTTCGACAGACTCAGAGGAGGTGCGATGTCCCTGCGCGCTGTGTCATAGGACGCCGACAGTTGCGGTTATCGCTCGACCAGGGGTGCGCGCATGCGCAAGGCCATAAGGGCTCGGGAGATGCCCTCGATCACGCGCTCCGGTTGAAACAGGTGGATCTCGTGGCCGCTGCCGGTCGCTTCGATGTGCAGGGTGTTGCTGCTCAGGAAATCGAGCTGCGCACCTGCAGTGTCCCGCGACGCGCGCTCGGTGTCGCTCGCGATCGGGCCGCTCGAGATAACGACCACGGGCGACGAGCCGAGTGGCTGCCGAAGGCCATCGGTTTCCCCGAACTCGCGCAAAAACTCCCGGCGCCACGACAGCATCGATGCCGCTGAGGCCTGGGTTGGATCCAGGCTCTCCCAGAGCCGGACATCGAGCCAGAGGCGGACCGGCCGCAGATCCGCCGGAAGCCGGTCGAAGGGTTGGCCCGTACGGATCGGCCGCGGAAGCCTCGCCGTCGCCGGCAATGGATACGCCGCCCGGATGTCGTCTTCCGAGAGTCTCCACAACAGATCGCCACCGCTCTTCGTGACGAGTCCGACGCGACTGCTGCTATTGGTGAAGACGAGCGCTGCGACTTCATCCGGATACGTGCGCTGGTAAGCACGGATGTAGATTCCGCCGATCGACGCGCCGACCAGCACGTAAGGACCCTGCTCTCCCGCGGCCAGCAAGCCGCTGTGAAGGTCGGACACGATCTGCTCGACGACCTCATACGCCGGCCCCCGATCGCTCCAACCCAACCCCGCCCGATCGTACGAACAGACTCGTGTGGACTCGGCCACGCGCGGCTGCACGAGCGCCCAGTCAATCGCAAACGCACCGCCGCCGCCCTCGAGGACCACGGTCGGGCTCCCGACGCCCGTGCAGTTGATATGCAGCTTGCGGCCGTCGACATCCACGAGACGACCCGGTGCCGAGTAGTTGGTCTCCTGGCCGTGCGCCACGGCCGTCAGGACCGCAGCCAGCCCGAGCACGACGGCCGGATGTCTCATGCGCGATTGGACGCGAGCAGCACGAAAGAGGTTGGACTGAGACATTGATGATGGAATGAAGTACATTCGAAGGGTTTGTCCGACACGGTCGCGTCCGCGCTTCGTAAGACCCCGCTGCACGCACGTCATTGCGCTTCCAACGCTCGCATGATCCCCTACGCCGGATGGGACATGCCCGTGGAGTACTCCGGCATCAGCAATGAGCATCTGGCAGTTCGCACGCGAGCCGGCGTGTTCGACGTCAGCCACATGGGCGAGATCGAGATCGCCGGAAAGAACGCCCTCGCCGCGGTCCAGCTGATTTCGAGCAACGACGCCAGCCTCCTGCAGCCTGGGCAGGCGCAATACGCCGCGCTCACCACGCCGGGCGGAACGTTCGTCGACGACATGCTCGTCTATCGCATGGCGCCCAGCCACTTCATGCTGGTCGTCAATGCGGCAAATACGGCCAAGGCCTTCACGTGGATTCATGAGCAAATCAAGACCGTTGGGGACGTCGCGGCGATCGACTCGAGTAGCCGTTACGCCTTGATCGCCGTACAGGGTCCTGCCGCGCGCGAGGTCCTGCAGCCGCTGACGGCTGTGGAGCTCGGTGATATCGGCTACTACCGGTTCGGGTATGGCGAGGTCGCGGCGGGCCGCGCGACGATTTCGCGGACGGGCTATACCGGTGAAGACGGGTTCGAGATCTTTGTGCCGCCCAATGTCGCGGACCGCGTGTGGCAGGCCATCCTCGACTCGGGTCGATCCGCCGACGTGATTCCGTGCGGCCTCGGCGCGCGCGACACGCTGCGCCTCGAAGCCGCAATGCGTCTGTACGGCAACGACATCGACGAGACGACGACGGTGCTCGAGGCTGGGCTCGGATGGACGATCGGCTGGAAGAAGGGCAGCTTCATCGGCCGCGATCGTCTGGTGGAGCAGAAAGAACGCGGGACGGCGCGGAAGCTGGTTGGCTTTGAGATGATCGATCGCGCGATCGCGCGTCAGGGCTACTCTGTGGTGAGCGGTGGCCGCGCGATTGGCGTCGTCACCAGCGGCACTCAGACGCCATTCCTGAAGAAGGCGATTGGCATGGCTTACGTGCCGACCGAACTGCACGCTGTGGATACAGAGATCGAGGTCGACATAAGAGGCCGTGTCTCGAAAGCGCGCATCGTTCGTCTGCCGTTCTATTCCCGGACAGGGGTCTGACCCGGGGTCAGACCCCGGGTCAGACCCCGTCAGGAGCTGAGATGGCCTATCCGGCTGACTTGAAGTACACCAAGGATCACGAGTGGATGCGTGTGTCGGGAGACGTCGCAGAAATCGGGATCACGAACTACGCACAAGAGCAGCTCGGTGACGTCGTCTTCGTCGAGCTGCCCGACATCGGGCGTCGAGTGAACCCTGGCGAAGCGTTCGGATCGATCGAATCGGTGAAGGCGGTCTCCGAGCTCTTCGCGCCGGCGGCCGGCGAGATCGTCGAGGTCAATCCGCTGTTGAAAGATCATCCCGAGAGTGTCAACAGCAAGCCGCATGAGACCTGGATGGTACGGCTACGTCTCTCGGATTCGAACGCCACCGGATCGCTGCTCGATAGCGACGCCTACGAGAAGCTGGTCTCCACCTAACGCGATGAGGTCGAGAACGCACAGTGCCTGACCTTTACCCTTTGCCTTTTGACCTTTGACCTGTCTGAATGCATACCCTCGATGCGACCGACTGGTTTGCTCCCCGACACATCGGACCTTCGCCGGATGAACGTGACAGGATGCTCCAGACGGTCGGCGTGTCGTCACTTGACGCGCTGATCGACGAAGCCATCCCTCGCTCCATCAGGCTCGCCACGTCGCTTAACCTCCCGCCGCCGGAGAGCGAGCACGAATACCTGCGTCGTCTGGCGCATCTGGCACATCGCAACACACCATTTCACTCCTACATCGGACTCGGCTATCACGACACGATCACGCCGAGCGTCGTCTTGCGGATGGTGATGGAGAACCCCGGTTGGTACACGCCATACACACCGTATCAGGCCGAGATTGCGCAGGGTCGTCTCGAGTCACTCCTCAACTTCCAGACGATGGTGTCGGAATTGACTGGGATGGAGCTGGCGAACGCATCGCTGCTCGATGAATCGACCGCCGCAGCCGAGGCGATGACGCTGCTGAGCCGCGTCTCGACGAAGAAGCCAAAAGCGGGGGAGCGCGGCCTCTTTCTGGTCAGCGATCGCTGCTTCCCTCAGACCATCGACGTCCTCCGATCGCGTGCTGAACCGCTCGGCATCGATCTGCACATCGGACCACTCGATCGACTGCCGCTCGATGGCCGTGCGTACGGTGCCTTGCTGCAGTATCCGGACGAGAGCGGTCTCCTCCAAGACCTTGCCCCGTTCATCAAGAACGCGCACGCCAACGGCGTTCTCGTCGCCGTGGGCGCCGATCTCCTGGCGATGGCGATCGTCACGCCGCCAGGTGAGATGGGGGCGGACGTCGTCTTCGGGACGTCACAGCGATTCGGCGTACCTCTCGGATTCGGCGGACCGCATGCGGGATTCTTTGCGACGCGTCAGGCCTTCGTGCGGCAGATGCCTGGCCGAATCATCGGTGTGTCGGTCGACGCTCATGGCACGTCCGCGTACCGCATGGCGCTGGCGACGCGCGAGCAACACATTCGCCGCGAGAAAGCGACGTCGAACATCTGTACGGCGCAGGCACTGCTCGCCAATATGGCCGCGATGTACGGCGTATATCACGGGCCTGACGGCCTGACCGCCGTCGCCTCGCGCGTACATCTGATGGCACAGATGCTCGAGGGCGGCTTGAAACTGATGGGACTCGGACAGCGCAACGCCCATTACTTCGATACGCTGCGCGTTCAGGTGCCGGCCGGCGTAGAGGAGATCCAGCGCCGTGCGGTCGCTTCAGGAATCAACTTCCGATACCCCGACGATGGCACGATCGGCCTCGCGTTGAATGAGACCGTCACCACCGATGATGTGATGGACATTCTCGGGGTGTTTGCCGCGGCGCTGAACCAGCCGTCGCCGCACGCGGATCTCTTCGAGCTGCCGAACGGTGTGCTGGCGCTGCACGGTGCTGAGGACTTGCCGCCGGCGGTGCGGCGGACTAGCCCGTTCATGACACATCCGGTTTTCAACACACACCGCTCCGAGACTGAGATGATGCGCTACATCCGGTCGCTCGAGCGGAAGGATCTCGGTCTGGATACATCGATGATTCCGCTCGGTTCGTGCACGATGAAGTTGAACCCGGCGACGGCCATGTTGCCGATCACATGGGAGCGGTTCAGCCGTATGCATCCCTTCGCGCCCGAAGATCAGGCGGAGGGCTATCTTCAGATGTTCCGCGAACTCGAATCAGCGCTGTGCGAGATCACGGGCTTCGCGGAGGTGTCACTGCAGCCGAACTCCGGTGCGCAGGGCGAGTTCAGCGGCCTCATGGTCATTCGCGCCTATCATCACGACCACGGAGATGCGGGCCGAGATGTGGTCCTGATCCCGGCCTCGGCGCACGGCACGAACCCAGCGAGCGCGGCGATGGCTGGTATGCGAGTGGTCGTTGTCGCGACCGCGCAAAATGGCAACGTCGATGTCGACGACCTGCGCCGGAAGGCGGCCGAGCATCGTGACCGCCTGGCGTGCTTGATGATCACATATCCTTCGACGCATGGCGTCTTCGAGGACGACATACGCGAGATCTGCCAGATCGTCCACGACCATGGCGGCCAGGTGTACATGGATGGCGCCAACATGAACGCGCAGGTCGGATTGACCAGCCCGGCGGCAATCGGCGCCGACGTGTGCCACCTGAACCTGCATAAGACGTTTGCGATTCCACACGGCGGTGGCGGCCCTGGGATGGGGCCGATCGGCGTCGGGCGGCATCTGGCGCCCTATCTGCCGCGTCACCCATTCGCGCCGGTAGGGGGCGAGAAGGGCATCCACAGTGTCTCCGCAGCACCGTGGGGCAGTGCCAGCATCCTGCTGATCTCGTACGCCTACATCCGCATGCTCGGACTGCAGGGGCTCACGGACGCGACGCGACATGCGATTCTCAACGCGAATTACATCAAGGCGCGTCTCGAGAAGCACTATCCGATTCTGTATACGCGCGTCAACGGCCGCGTTGCCCACGAGTTAATCCTCGACCTCCGCGGATTCAAGTCGGCGGGAGTCGAGGAAATGGATGTCGCGAAACGGCTGATCGATTTCGGCTTTCACGCCCCGACGGTGTCGTTCCCGGTCGGCGGCACGTTGATGGTTGAACCGACGGAGAGTGAGGATCAGGCCGAGCTCGATCGGTTTTGCGACGCGATGATTCACATTCGCGGCGAGATCGAGTCGATTATCAACGGCACGGCAGATGCCGAGGATAACCCGCTGAAGCACTCACCGCACACCGCCGCTGCAGCCACCGCCAGCGAGTGGACGCATCCGTACACACGAGAGCAGGCGGTGTATCCGTTGCCATGGGTGAAAGACAGGAAGTTCTGGCCAGCGGTCGGGCGGATCGACAATCCGTACGGCGACCGGAACCTGTTCTGCAGCTGTCCTCCGATGGAGCAATGAGAATTCTCAACGCTGCGCAGATGCGCGATGCCGACCGTCACACCATCGAAGAGATCGGCATTTCTTCACTCGTGCTGATGGAAAATGCCGGGCGCCAGGTAGTAGCCGCGATCGAAGCGGCCTTCGAATCGCAGCTCGACGGGCGGGTCGCCGTGCTGTGCGGCCGTGGCAACAACGGCGGCGACGGCTTCGTCGTCGCCCGCACGCTGTTGCAGCGCGGCATCGACGCATCGGTGTTTGTCATCGGCTCGGTCGCGGAGATTCGTGGTGACGCGCGCACGAACCTCGACATCCTCGGCCACCTCGGTGTCACCGTGGTCGAAATCAATGACGAACAGACCTGGGAGTTGCACTTTTCCGAGATCGCCCGCTGCTCGCTCATCGTGGACGCGATCTTCGGCACCGGGCTGCGCTCGGCTGTGGCCGGCATGCTCGAGACGGTTATCGCCGACATCAACGCCGCCGATATTCCAATCGTCTCGGTCGATCTTCCGAGCGGCATGTCGGCGGACACACCGCATCTGATCGGTGACTGCATCGATGCGTCGCTGACGGTGACCTTGGCCGCCCCCAAGCTGCCGCTCGTCCTGCCGCCTGGAGAGGCCTACGCCGGCGACGTCGTGATCGCCGACATCGGGATCCCGCACGAAGTGATCGACGCGGTAGAAGGCCCGCACGTTGAACTGCTGACGCCGGAGCAGCTACGTGGATTTGTCGGGCCGCGAGCGGCCGATTCCCACAAGGGTGACTTCGGGCGGCTGACGCTAGCTGCGGGATCTATGGGCAAAACCGGCGCAGCCTATCTCGCCGCGATGGGTGCCCTGCGCTCTGGCGCCGGCTTGGTGACGGTGGCGACCCCGGCAACCTGTCTGCCGATCGTCGCCTCGATGGGGGCGGCATTCATGACGGTGGACTTGCCGGACGATGGCGCCGGTATGGTGACGGCCGCGGCCGTCGATCGATTGCTCGAACAGACACACGACGTGATCGCGTGCGGACCGGGATTGGGACGCTCGGCGAACGTTGCGGAGTTCGTCCGCGCGCTACTCGATCGCGCGACATGCCCGTTGGTGCTCGACGCAGATGCCATTATGGTCCTGGCAGACGACCCGGGACGGCTGAGCGGTACCGAGGAACGCAACGTGATCATCACGCCGCATCCGGGTGAGATGGCGAGGCTGATTGGGGCCTCGGTGAGCGATGTGCAGAACAATCGCCTCGAGGTCGCCACCGACTTTGCCACTACGCATCGGGTGCACGTCGTGTTGAAAGGGCATCGTACGGTCATCGCCACGCCGGAAGGCCATGTCTTCATCAATCCGACTGGTAATCCCGGGATGGCAACGGGTGGGACTGGTGACGTTCTGACCGGAATGATTGCGGCGTGGCTCGCGCAACTGCTCGATGCCGAAGCCGCATGCCGTCTCGCAGTATTCCTCCACGGCGCTGCCGGCGACCTCGCAGAGGCTAGCGACGGGCAGGCGGCGATGACGGCGACCGATCTCCTCGATCATCTGGGCGAGGCGCTGGTCACGCTCCTGCGCGGCACGACCGAGGAGTCGTGAGCGACGGCAAGTCGCTCGTCACGCGCTCGGAAGAGGAGACGGCCGGTGTTGCCCGCGAACTCGCCTCGGCGCTGAAGGCCGGTGATGTGATACTGCTCTCTGGAAACCTTGGTGCTGGCAAGACAGCGTTCGTGCGCGGTCTCGCGTCAGGGCTCGGGATCGATCCCGAAGAGGTGAGCAGTCCGACGTTCACTCTCGTCCACGAATATCGCGGCGGACGCCTGACCCTCTATCATGCCGATCTGTATCGTCTGGAACGGATCGCGACCGAGGATATCGGTCTCGAAGAGATGGGCATCGCCGACGGCGTGCTCGCGATTGAGTGGCCGGATCGCCTTGCGCACGCGATGCCAGGCGCGCGCGAGATTCAGATCGAAATCGTCGGCGATACCAGTCGACGGATCAGTCATTCCATCCGGTAATTCGGAGCTTCCTTCGTGATGGTCACGTCGTGGACGTGGCTCTCACGCACACCGGCGGGTGTGATGCGAATCAACTTCGCTTTGCGCTGCAACTCAGGGATCGTCCCGCTGCCGCAGTAGCCCATGCCGGCGCGCAGACCGCCCATCAGTTGATGAATCACCGCCTGAGAGCTGCCTTTGTGCGCGACGCGGCCTTCGATACCTTCGGGCACCAGCTTGTCCACCGCACGACCGCCCTCGAGATCGAATTCGTCCTGGAAGTAGCGATCGCGGCTGCCGCGGCGCATCGCGCCGATCGATCCCATGCCGCGGTATTCCTTGTAGCTGCGACCCTGGAACAGGATCAGCTCGCCCGGGCTCTCGTCAGTGCCGGCGAAGAGATTCCCGGTCATCACGCAACTCGCGCCGCAGGCCAGCGCTTTGACGATGTCACCCGAGTAGCGAATGCCGCCGTCGGCGATGATGGGAATGTTGCGTGAGGCAGCGGCCTTGGCGCAATCGAGAATCGCTGTGATCATCGGCACGCCGATGCCTGCGACAACACGGGTGGTGCAGATCGAGCCGGCACCGATGCCGACCTTCACCGCCTCGACACCCTGGTCGATCAAGGCGAGTGTGGCTTCGGCTGTGGCGACGTTTCCGGCAACCAGATCGGTGTTGGGGAACTCACGGCGCACACGCGCGACCATGTCGAGCACGTTCTGGGAGTGACCGTGGGCGGTGTCGATCACCAGCACGTCCACTCCCGCTGAGACTACCGCTCCCGCGCGTTCGATCGAATCCTTGGCAATACCGATGGCGGCGCCGACGCGCAGGCGGCCCAAAGCGTCCTTGCACGCGTTGGGATACTTGATCCCCTTCTGGATGTCCTTGACGGTGATCAGGCCCTTCAGCCGGAAATCCTTGTCAACGACTAGCAGCTTCTCGACTTTGTGTTGATGGAGGAATGATCGGGCCTCATCGAGCGTCGTGCCGACCGGTACCGTGAAGAGCGGGTCCTTGGTCATCACCTCACTGATCTCACGGTGGACGTTGGTCTCGAAGCGCAGGTCGCGATTCGTCAGAATGCCGACCAGACGGCCTTCCTTGCTCCCGTCCTCAGTAATCGGCACGCCCGAGATCCGATAGTTCTTCATCAGATCGAGCGCTTCGTAGATCCGGTTGGTGGGTGCCAGCGTGATCGGATTGACGATCATGCCGCTCTCTGACCGCTTGACGCGATCGACTTCGGCGGCCTGTTCGTGGATTTGCAGATTCTTGTGGATGACGCCGATGCCACCGAGCTGGGCCATCGCGATCGCCAGCCCGGACTCGGTGACAGTATCCATGGCCGCGCTCAGCAGCGGCACATTGAGCTTGATGTTCCGTGTCAACCGCGTCGCGACATCAACCTGGCTCGGCACCAGGGTCGAATGCTGCGGCACCAGCAGGACGTCGTCGAAAGTCAGTGCCGTGGTGATGCCGACTTCGGTCTCGGTCAGCGACAGTGACGCGGTCTTCAATTCCATGGTGTCAGCCTCCAGATCCAGCTCCGTGGCACTTCTTGTATTTCTTCCCGCTGCCGCACGGGCAGGGATCGTTTCGTCCGACCTTCGGCTCGTCGCGCTTGACAGTCTTGATCACATCGTCGCCGCCAGTGCGCGCCGGCGTCGGCGCCTGACGTCCTGCGGAGGACGAAGCGGACCTGGCTGCCCCGGCGAATGCCGGCACCGGTTCCGCAGCAGGATGGTTCATCGTCACGCTGGCCGATGAGGGACGACGCGGTGCGGGCCGTGACGGCAGGGCTGCGGCTCCGCCCTCTGCGCCTTCGCTGATGACCGGACGCAGCCAGAAGAGATAGCGGACCATCTCCTCTTCGATGCGTGCCTTCATGTCCTGGAAGAGCCCGTAGCTCTCCTTCTTGTATTCGACCAGCGGATCGCGCTGCCCGTACCCGCGCAGGCCGATGCCTTCCTTGAGATGGTCGAGCGAGTAAAGGTGGTCCTTCCACTGCGCGTCGACGATCTGCAGCATGATGTCGCGCTCGATCCGGCGCAGCAGGTCGGCGCCGACCAGCGTTTGTTTTTCGGTGTAGCTCGTCTTGATTAACGCCCACACCGTGTCGCCGATCTCGTCGGTGTTCTTTTCTTCGAGCTCGAGGGCTTCGAGCGTATGCGTGTCCACCCCAAACACGCGCGAGATCTCGCGAATAAGCGCAGGGATGTCGTGTTCCTCAACGTCGAGCGCCTTGCCGGCAAACCGATCAACCTGCTCATCGAGAATCTCCTCGGCCAGCGCCAGGAGGTATTCCCTGGTATCTACCACTTCGTCTTCGGTGATGTGGACGCGCCCGTCGAGAACCTCGCGACGCAGCGTGTAGACGCTCTCACGCTGCTTGTTCATCACGTCGTCGTACTCGAGGAGGTGCTTGCGGACGCCGAAGTTCTGCGCTTCAACCTGCTTCTGCGCGCGCTCGATGGCGCGCGTCACCATGCCGTGCTCGATCGGGACGCCCTCTTCCATGCCGAGCCGCTGCATCAGGCCCGCGATGCGATCGGATCCGAAGATGCGCATCAGGTCGTCTTCGAGCGACAGGTAGAAGCGCGAGGCACCGGGGTCGCCCTGACGGCCGGCGCGGCCGCGCAACT
>DAINQP010000185.1:0-12295 GCA_036742665.1 Vicinamibacterales bacterium
AGTGCTGACGAAGTTCTCGGCCGGCGGCGCCGACTTCGGCTACATCGGCGCCAGGCGGATTGCCATCGTGCCGTTCCTCTTCGACAACCGTGTTGTGGCGTACGATCTGACCAATGCCCTCAACTGAGGCCGTTGATCTCGTCGTGCTCCACGAGCACCCGGAGTGGCAGAAGCCGCTGTTTGCGGCGCTCGAGCGGCGCGGCGTTGCCTATACCGCTTGCAATCTGACGCGTGCCGCGTTCAACAATGTGGACGCGCCGATCGCGCGCCTCTACTTCAATCAGGCCAGCCCGAGCGCATATGTTCGCGGTAACACTCGGGCAGTGCCTCTCGCCTTGGCCTACATGCGGACGCTCGAGCGGCTCGGGGCACGCGTGCTCAATGGCGCCGACGTCTTCGCGCTCGAGTTGAGCAAGAGCGCGCAGGCCGCGCTGCTGCACACGCTGGGAATCGATACGCCGTGGTCGATCACGTTCAACGACGCGAGCGCGCTACGCGCGTACACCGATCGCATCACATGGCCGGCGATCCTCAAGCCCGATCAGGGCGGCAGCGGCGCGCGCATTCATGTCGTCGAGTCAGTGGCGCACGTCGAAGCGATCCTCGCCGCCGATCCAGCGCTGTGGTTGCCTGAGAACCTGCTGCTACTGCAGGAGTATCTGCCGCACGATCCCGCGCAGGGTATCGTCCGCCTCGAGTTCCTCGGCGGCGAGCTCCTCTACGCGATGCGCGTGGTCACGCACGGACGATTCAATCTGTGTCCGTCACCGGTTTGCAACCCCGATGACGGTGAAGGTGCGTGCGAGATTCCCGTTGTGGAGGCGCCACCAGTCGAGTTCTATCCGTACCACGAAGTCCCGCGCGAGGCGGTCGAGACCGCGACGAGGATCGTCACGGCTGCGGGAATGGATGTGGGCGGAATCGAGTATCTGGAAACGCCGGACCGCCGGCGGGTGTTCTACGACGTCAACGCCAACTCCAACCTTCGCCCCTCGGTCGCCGTCTCCTTTGGATTCGACCCGTTCGACCGGGTCGTGGACCTCCTCGAGCGCGAGGTGGAGCGGTGTCGGGTTCATGGACAGAGCGCCGTGTAGCCGACACAGTTCAACGAGGCCTTCTACGCGTTCCCAGCGAAATCCGGCCAGTTTTACCGATCCCGAAGTCGGCCCTTCCTTTGCTCATCCTTGTCCGTACAACACCATGAGCAATCAGCCGTTCGCCCTTGAAGCTGTTCAGGGTATGGGCGAGGTTCCAGTCGCGCTGGATACCGAATCGGAGGGCGAAGCTGCCGAATCGCTCGGTGCAAGCCGCGGCGTCCTCCTCGCAGTCGCCCTGTGTCTGCCGTTCTGGACCTGGGTGTACTCGATTCTGTTCTGACGAGAACCGGACTCTCAGCCTTCGAGGTAGGTGTAGCCGTGCAGCCCGTCTTCGTAGAAACGGAGCAGGCGGCCGGCGCCCTCGTAATCTACCCGGCCTTCCCGCACCGCCGTTTCGACGTCGGTTCGTAACTTCCCCAGCAACATCTCGGGATCGAACTCCACGTAGTCAAGGACTTCGCGCACCGTATCGCCCTTGATCAGTGCATCGAGGCGGGCGCCGCCGTTCTCATCCAGGCTGACGTGGACGGCGTGCGTGTCGCCGAACAGGTTGTGCAGGTCGCCGAGGATTTCCTGATATGCGCCGACGAGGAAGACACCGAGGTAATAGGAGGCGCCGTTGACGGTGTGCAGCGGCAGCGTCTTCTTGACGTCGCGGCGATCGACGAAGCGATCGAGCTTGCCGTCCGAGTCGCAGGTGATGTCGCCCAGCACGGCATGCTTGCTCGGCTTCTCGTTCAGCCGGTGAATCGGCATGACCGGGAACAGTTGCTTGATCGCCCAGCTGTCGGGAATTGACTGGAACAGGGAGAAGTTGCAGAAATACGTATCTGACAGCTGCTCGTCCAGGCTCTGCAGGTCCTCGGGCACTTCGGCCATCGACTGGACAATGCGCTGGAGCTTGATGCAGATGGCCCAGAACAGGTTCTCGGCCAGGCTGCGCTGGTCCAGAGGCAGATAGCCTGTATTGAACAGGCTGAGCGCCATGTCGAGCGCCTGCTGCGCGTCGTGAAACGCCTCGGCCGCGTTGCGCGCCGTGACGTTGTTATAGGTCTCGAGCAGATCGTGAAGGGGCTGCTCCCACTCGGGGTTCGCGGTGACCGGCACCTTCTCGTCACCGAAACCCGAGACGCCCAGCACGTTGAACACCAGAACGCTGTGATAGGCGACCACGGCCCGGCCACTTTCGGACACGATGGTGGGATGTGCCACGTTTGCTTCGTCGCAGACGCTCTGGATGTGGTAGACGACGTCGTTGGCGTACTCGTCGAGCGTGTAGTTCATGCTCGACTCGAAGTTGGTCTGCGAGCCGTCGTAGTCCACGCCCAGGCCACCGCCGACGTCGATGTACTGAAGACCCGCGCCCAGCTTGGCCAGTTCCGTGTATACGCGCGCGGCCTCGTTCAACGCGCCCTTCACGATGCGGATGTTGGTGATCTGGCTGCCGAGATGGAAGTGGAGCAGCTTGAGGCAATCCTGCATGCCGCGAGCCTTCAGCTCTTCCAGCCCGCGCATGATTTCGGTGATGGTCAGGCCGAACTTCGAGCGGAACCCGCCCGACGACTGCCATCGTCCGCTGCCGCGCGCTGCCAGCTTGACGCGCATGCCGATCTGCGGTCGGACGCCAAGCTTCTCGGCGGCTTCGAGAATCAGCCCGAGCTCGGTGTATTTCTCGACGACCGGGATGATGTTGCGGCCAATCTTGTGGCCGAGCATCGCGGTCTCGATGAATTCGGCATCCTTGAAGCCGTTGCAGATGATCGGGGTGGTGTTGTCGGCCATCGCCACCACCGCCAGCAGCTCGGGCTTTGAGCCCGCCTCGAGACCGAAGTTGTACGGCTTGCCGAAATTGTGGACTTCCTCCACGACCTGCCGCTGCTGGTTCACCTTGATCGGATACACGCAGCTGTAGCCACCCTGGTACTGATGCTGGTTGATGGCGTTCTGAAACGCGGCGTGGATGTCGCCGAGGCGATGTTTCAGGATGTCGGTGAATCGAATGAGAACCGGGAGGCTGATGCCGCGGAGCTGGAGACGATCGACCAGTTCCTTCAGGTCAATCGCGCGGGCCGGATCCTTGGTCGGATGGACCTGCACGTGCCCGCCGTCGTTCACTGAGAAGTATCCGTTGCCCCAGCGTGCTACTTCGTAGAGTTCGCTGGCGTCGTGCACGCTCCAGGATCGCGTTGCCGACGTGGAGGTCGAAGGTGTGATCGGAACGGGTCTCCCGTTCGTCGCCGTGCTCATCTAATGATCCACCCATCCAAAGCGCGTCATCGCCACAACCATCCTGCGAATCATGATAAACGCGTTTCGGTCGAAGACGCTTTGAAATTTAGTAGAGAATGAACAGTTGATGCCCGACCGCATCCCCGCGATCCGTGTCCTCCTGCTGCCGAAGGACACCAATGCGTACGGCACCATCTTCGGCGGCGTGATTCTGTCGAACATCGATTTAGCCTCCGCCGTCGAAGCGCGGAAGCTGGCGCCGCACAGGTACGTTACGAAGGCGATGCACGAGGTCGAGTTTCATGAGCCGGTGTTCGTTGGCGATCTCGTCGATTTCTATACGGAAACGGTGCGAGTGGGCCGGACGTCGGTGACGGTGCGGGTCTCGGTCGAGGCCGAGCGGTGGGGAAGCGTCGCGGAGAGCGGACCCATCCGCCGCGGTGAGCGGGTCAAGGTGACCGAAGCCGAGGTCGTCCTCGTCGCCGTCAACGAGCTCGGGCGGCCGATTCCGATTCGTCCGGAGATTCCGACCGCATGAAGTGGGTCAGCACACGCGGCGCCTCGCCGCCGATTTCGTTCGTCGATGCGCTGTTTGCCGGCACTGCGCCGGACGGCGGCCTCTACATGCCGGAACGGCTCGATCCGTTGCCGCCCGGGACGTCCGAACGCCTGGCCGTCGCCGCGAGCGCGGGCGACATCGTGACCATCGGGACAACGATCGGCTCGCATCTCCTGAAAGACGAGATCACCGAGCCGGCCATGCACGCGCTGGTCAAAGACGCGCTGGGATTCCCGGTTCCGCTCGTCCAGATCACGGATCGAGCCTGGGTGCTGGAGCTATTTCACGGACCGACACTGGCGTTCAAGGATGTCGGCGCGCGTGTGCAGGCGCGGCTGCTACATCACTTCACCGACGGCACACCCTTGACGATTCTGGTTGCGACTTCCGGCGACACGGGTAGTGCGGTGGCGCAAGCCTTCCACCGTGTTCCCGACGCGCGCGTCGTCGTCCTCTATCCGGAAGGGAAGGTCAGCAACGTGCAGGAGGCGCAGATGGCGTCGCTCGGCGACAACATCACCGCGCTCGCCGTCCAGGGGACCTTCGACGACTGCCAGGCATTGGTGAAGCACGCCTTTGCCGACGACGACCTCCGCCGTCACGTGTGGCTGACGCCGGCCAACTCCATCAATCTCGGCCGGCTTCTGCCGCAGGCGTTCTACTACTTCACCTTGGCCGGTAGCCGGGCCTGCGACGTGGTCTCCGTGCCGAGCGGAAATTTCGGAAACCTGACGGCGGGACTGATTGCCAAGCGGATCGGATTGCCCATTCGGCATTTCGTGGCTGCGACGAACGTCAACGACTCGGTGCCGGTGTATCTGAAGTCCGGGCGTTACGAACCTCGCCCGTCGATTGAGACGGTCGCCAATGCCATGGACGTCGGCGCCCCGAGCAACTTCGAGCGCGTCCAATCGCTCTATAACTCGGACCTCGCGGCGCTTCGCAAGGACGTCGACGGGTATGCCTACGGCGACGCGAGGGTCGTCGCCGAGATTGGCAACGTGCACCGGCGGCACGGCTACGTGCTCGATCCGCACAGCGCGATCGCGTGGCTGGCCCTGCAGGATGCGCTCGTCCAGGATTCCGGTGCGCGGGGGGTCTTCCTGGCCACCGCGCACCCAGCGAAGTTCAGAGAGATCGTCGAGCCGGCGATCGGTCAGCCGGTGCCGCTGCCTCCCGAGCTTGCCGATGCGCTTTGCCGTCCGCGACAGTCCATTTCAATGCCGGCTGAGTATTCCGCGCTGGAGCGATTTCTTCGATCATGAGCACTGCCACCACGTTTCGACCAGGTTCTGGTTCCGTCCCCGACCGCGACGCGATCCCGGTGAAGTATCGATGGGACTTGCACTCCATCTGTTCGAGCTGGGACGAGTGGACAGCGAGCTACGCCAGGCTCGACGCTGCGATCAACGACTTCAAGACGCGTCAGGGCACGCTGTCTCACAGTCCATCGTCTCTGCTCACCGCGTTCAAGGCGATGGACGAGATGGGGGCCCTCGCGTATCAGGTGTGGTATTTCGCGGCGCTGCAGTACGACCAGGATCAGCGCAACAACGAGATCAACGGCCGTCGCCAGCAGGTCCAGATCCTCTTCGCCCGGCAACAGCAGGCGAGCTCGTGGTTCAACCCTGAGTTGCTGGCGGTCCCGCTCGACACCATTCGCGGGTGGATGGATGAAAATACCGAACTGGCCGTCTATCGGTTTGCGATCGAAAGCCTGTTTCACGAGCAGGAACACGTGCTCGACGAAAAAGGCGAGCGGCTGCTGTCGTTTGCCGGTCGCTTCGGCAGCGTGCCGCACGACAGCTATGCCGCGCTGACTACGGCGGACATGAAGTTTCCGTCGATTACGTTGGCCAGCGGTGACGAGGTCACGTTGACCTATGGTCAGTACCGGGCGCTGCTCGAGACGAATCGCCGTCAGGAGGATCGGGCTGCCGCCTATCGCGCATTCCATCAGACCTACGCAAACAACCAGAACACCTACGCGTCGCTGTACAACGGCGTACTGCAGCGTGACTGGTTCCACGCGCGCGCGCGGGGGTACGAATCCACGCTGCATGCCGCTCTCCATGGCAACAACATCCCGACCTCCGTGGTCGAGAACCTGATTGCGGTGACGAAGGAGGGTGTGGAACCGTTGCGCCGCTACCATCGACTGCGGCGAAAAGCGCTCGGCCTCGAGACGTACCGGCTCTATGACATCTTCGTGCCGCTCGTGCAGCACGACGTGCGGTACTCGTACGACGAGGTGGGGGACTGGATCGTCGATTCAGTGCGTCCGCTCGGTGCGGAGTATCAGGGGAACGTGCGCCGGGCGTTCGATGGGCGATGGATTGACGTGTTCGAGAACGCCGGCAAGCGCAGCGGTGCCTACTCGGCTCCCGTGTACGGCGCGCATCCGTACATGCTGCTGAACTACAACGAGACGCTCGATGCGGTGTTCACGCTGGCGCACGAGATGGGCCACTCGATTCACACGATGCTGTCGCATCAGGCGCAGCCGTTCGTCTATGCGGGCTACACCATCTTCGTCGCAGAGGTGCCGTCCACTCTCAGCGAGGCGCTGTTCCTCGAGCTCATGCTCGAGCGCGCGACGAGCCGTGAACATCGGGCGATGCTGCTGCAGCACGCCATCGACAGCATCGCCGGCACGTTCTACACGCAGGTGATGTTTGCGGATTTCGAGTTGCAGGCGCATCGGCTCGTCGAGCGCGATCAACCGATCACGGCTGAGACGCTGGGACACATCTACGCGACTCTGCTGCGGGAGTACTACGGCGACGTGATCGACGAGGAGCCCATCTCGAGCGTCACCTGGGCGCGCATTCCGCACTTCTTCAGCACGCCGTACTACGTGTACCAGTACGCCACGTGCTTCGCGTCTACTGCGCGGCTCATGGAGGGCATCCGCGCCACTGATCCTGCCGACCGGCAGCAAGCGGTGGAGCGATATCTTGCGCTCTTATCCGCTGGCGGAAGCGCCTATCCGATGGAACTGCTCGCGCGTGCCGGGGTCGATCTGAGCCAGGCCGATACCGTGAAGGCCGTGGCGACCGAGCTGGATGATCTGGTATCGAAGCTCGAAGCCGCGTTGTAGTCTCCGGCTTGCATGGTAGTGTCCGGCTTCAGCCGGACGACAATGAAGCACAATAACCCCTTCGGAGGAGTTATGGCTCGTCTTGCCCGCACGGCCGCCGTCGCGCTCGTGGTCCTCGTATCGTCGACACCCATTCACATCCAGGCGCAGAAGTGGGTGGTCCCGCGCACGGCCGATGGCCGTCCCGATCTTGAAGGCGTCTGGGAAAACAACAGCGCGACGCCTCTCGAGCGGCCGCGTCAGCTTGCGGACAAGCCTCGACTCTCGGATGAGGAGCTCGCGTCGCTCCAACGGCGCGCGCGCACGCTGTTTGGCCCCGACGCGGAAGCCACATTCGGGGACGCGCTGTATCTCACCCTGCTGGCCGACACGCGGCCAGCTGGACTTGGCGCGACCGGTTCGTACAGTCAGAACTGGCTGCCCGACCGCTACTTCGAAAACCGAACCGCGCTGATCGATGACCCGGCTGACGGGAAACTGCCACCACCGACACCGGCAGGCGCCAAGCTCCGGGTCGCGGCCGCAGGACGATTCGGACGTGTTGGCGCGTCGGCGCAGGACATGTCTCTCCAGGATCGCTGCATTCACTACGGGTTCCCCGATCTCTTCGCCGCATACATGGCGGTGTACCGAATCGTGCAGACGCCGCAATACGTAGCAATTCAGCTGGAAAAGATTCACGACACCCGCATCATTCCGCTCGACGGTCGTCCGCATCTATCGTCCGTCGTGCGCAACTACCTCGGTGACTCGCGCGGCAAATGGGAAGGCGACACGCTCGTTGTCGAAACCACGAACTTCCATCCCAAGGGAAATCCGATGGGCGGGTACAACGTGCTCTCGGATGAGAACCTGCGGCTGATCGAGCGCTTCCGCCGCACTGCTGACGACACGATCGAGTACGCGTTCACCGTCGACAATCCGACGATGTGGACGAAGCCGTGGACGGCGGTAATCAACTGGAAGCGCTCGCGCGGTGAGCTGCTCGAGTACGCGTGTCATGAGGGCAACTACAGCCTGCGCGGCATGCTGTCGGCGGCGAGGGCAGAGGAGGCCGCGGCCAAGCGGTAACCCGATCCTGTAGCGCGATATCAAGGTCTTCAGTCAAGTTCTGCCCGGTTGACCGATCGCTGTTTCTGATGTAACCTTATATCCGGATTTACGGATAGATGGTTGCCCCAATCCTGGACCACATGACGGCGCTCGCCGATCCGACGCGCTGCCGCATGCTCATGATGCTCGAGAAGCAGGAGCTCACGGTCTCGGAGCTGTGCGCCGTGCTGCAGATGCCGCAGTCCACGGTAAGCCGCCATCTCAAGACGCTTTCGGACGATGACTGGGTCACGTCGCGGCGTGACGGCACGAGCCGGTTTTACAGCATGCCGGTGGACGACCTCGATTCGGGTGCCAAGCGGCTGTGGCCGATCATCCGAGAGCAGGTCGCTTCGACGACCGGTGCCGGTCAGGACGATCGACGTCTTCGCGGCGTGCTCACTCGCCGCCGCGCGAAGTCACAGGAGTTCTTCGCGACCGCTGCCGGCGGGTGGGATCATTTGCGCGGCGAGCTCTTCGGCGACGAGTTTTTTCTCTGGGCCGTGCTTGGGCTCATCGACCCGACATTGGTCGTCGGCGACCTCGGCTGCGGAACTGGACAGCTCACGGAAACTGTGGCGCCCTACGTCCGTCGCGTGATATCGGTTGACGGTTCTACCGACATGCTCGACGCGGCGCGGCATCGGCTCGGTGCTGCGAAGAACGTGGAGCTGAGGCAGGGCGAGCTGGAGAGCTTGCCGATCGACAGCGCCGACCTGGACGTCGCGATGTTGTCGCTGGTGCTGCACTATTCACCGTCGCCGGCACGCGCGTTGTCGGAAGTGGGTCGAGTCGTACGCAAGGGCGGACGCGTGCTGGTTGTCGACATGCTGCCGCACGACCGTGAGGAATACCAGCAGCAGATGGGCCACGTGTGGCTCGGGTTTTCGGAGAAACAGATTTCGCGCTTCCTCACCGGAGCAGGCTTTGGTGAGGTGCGCGTCCGGATGCTGCCGGCCGATCCGGACGCCAAAGGGCCGGCGCTATTCGCAGCAATGGCAGTCAAGCAATAAGAGACATCGACAGCGTAGGGCGGGTCTTGTTCTGTAGAGCCGCCGGGCATTAACGAGGAGAACGACATGGCAACAGCAGTGATCGGAGCGCACGCATACGAGCTCGCCAAGCAGGCGGGCCGTGTTCCCTACAAGGTGGCTGACCTCAGTCTGGCGGAGTTCGGTCGGAAAGAGTTGCGTCTGGCCGAAGGCGAAATGCCCGGCTTGATGGCTATCCGCAAGCGCTACGAAGGTCAGAAGCCACTCGCCGGCGCCCGCGTCATGGGCAGCCTGCACATGACGATTCAGACGGGCGTGCTGATCGAGACGCTCGCGCTGCTCGGTGCCGACGTGCGCTGGGTCTCGTGCAACATCTTCTCGACGCAGGATCACGCCGCAGCGGCGGTCGTCGTCGGCCGGCCCGAGAGCGGTGGCACCGTGCAGAACCCCAAGGGTGTGCCGGTGTTCGCGTGGAAGGGCGAGACGCTCGACGAGTACTGGTGGTGCACGGTCGAGGCCCTGACGTGGCCCGATGGTAAAGGCCCTTCGCTGATCGTGGACGACGGCGGCGACTCGACGCTGTGGGTGCACAAGGCCGCCGAATTCGAAAAGGCCGGCAAGGTTCCCACGTTCAACCCGGACAAGGATCCCGAGGAGTGGGGCGTCATCCTCAAGTTCCTCAACGAGGAGTTGAGCAAGAACCCCGGCAAGTGGACCGCGATCGCCAAGGGCATTCGCGGCGTCAGCGAAGAGACGACCACCGGCGTGCATCGTCTGTATGAGATGCAGAAGAAGGGCACGTTGATGTTCCCGGCGATCAACGTCAACGACTCGGTAACCAAGAGCAAGTTCGACAACATTTACGGCTGCCGTCACTCGGTGATCGACGGTCTGAACCGCGCCACCGACGTCATGCTCGGCGGCAAGGTCGCCGTGGTGTTCGGCTTCGGCGAAGTGGGCAAGGGCTGCGCCGAGGCGCTGCGTGGTCAGGGCTGCCGCGTGATCGTCACCGAGATCGATCCGATCTGCGCGCTGCAGGCCGCGATGCAGGGTTACGAAGTGAAGACGATGGACGACGTGGTCGGCACGGCCGACATCTTCGTCACCGCGACCGGCAACTTCAACATCGTCACCGCCGAGCACATGTCGAAGATGAAGGACAAGGCGATCGTCGCCAACATCGGTCACTTCGACAACGAGATCGACATGGCCGGATTGGCGAAGTGGAAGGGCATCGAAAAGATCAACATCAAGCCGCAGTACGACGAGTGGGTGTTCCCCGATAAACACAGCGTGATGATCCTGGCCGAGGGCCGTCTGATGAACCTCGGTTGCGCCACCGGTCACCCGAGCTTCGTGATGTCCTCGTCGTTCACGAACCAGGTGCTCGCGCAGCTCGAACTCCAGGCCAACGCCGACAAGTACGGCAAGACGGTCACGATGCTGCCGAAGAAGCTGGACGAGGAAGTGGCACGGCTGCACCTCGATCAGCTCGGCGTGAAGCTGACGACGCTCTCGAAGGAGCAGGCGGATTACCTCGGCGTGTCCGTGGACGGGCCGTACAAGGCGGATCACTATCGCTACTAGGTGGTGGTTAGTGGTTGGTAGTTCGTGGTTGGGCCGGTCCGTCTTCGCCTTCGGGCGTCGGTGGGACCGGCCTTCGTCTGTACGCGATTGACTCGAGCACGTCGACAGCGATGCTGAGATCGCGAGTCCTGCGATTTGGGCCCCTCTCGGGAATTGCAGGAATTGCCATGTCTGATGACACGAGGGCACTCTTCCGAGCAGACTGGCCGCTTGTGCCGACGGCACGCCGCACGCCTGCATGGCCTGGGTACACGCCGACGGTTGCCGACCCCTCCCGCGACACCGCACAGAGCGTCCTCTTCCAGGTGCGGTCGGTGAGAACGACCAGCCTCGGATTCTCCATGCGCTCGTCGAGGATGAGCCCCGCCTGCGCCGGACATGTGGCCGTCAGCACCGAAGACGAGGTACGGCTGATGATCGCCGGCATTGGACCGCGACGTCACCGCCTTCTGTCAAGGGGGGAGAGTGGGGTGGCATACCGGATCTTCAGTACATTCGTCACCGCCAGACCCGGCTAATACGGACTATCCTCTTTGGGCGCCGATTCACTCGCGGGACGAAGGGTCGGTTCCGCGACACGGCGCGTAGTGGCCGACCGCTCCTTCACACCGACGCCGATCGACGCATATGCCAGGACGCCGTGCGTGTACGGCGGATCGGACTCGTTGGTCGCCTGCGCGAGATCGAACCACAGGTCCCACGCTGACGAGAGCTCCTCGTCGCTCATCTCGCCAAGGTTGACGTCATCGTCACTGAGCATCCGCACGGGCGTCCTCGCAATCGACGGTCCGCGGCAGCAGGCGGTCGGCCATCTCCACCATGCGCGCATGTGCGAGCCGCAGCGGCAGCGTCGACACGTCCGCTGCGCGACAGGCCTGAAGAAACAGCTGCGCGGCAGTCTCGTAGCCAGCCACGCGGCGCCGATCAGCCTGCTGGAACGCGTCAATCTCTTCCGCGAGTGCGACGACGACCGCACGCCGATCGATCGTCGCCTGGTGGGCGGCACGAACCGCCGGCCGAGAGGACCGGCGACCGAAGGCTGGCGCCAGTGCGAGAATGCGATCGGGATCCGTGGTCACTTCGATCTCCTGCTCTGGCGGAAGCCGTACCGCGAGTTCCGCGATGACCGCGTAGTCCTTGGCCCGCTGGGTCTGCTTCAACGCAATCAGCGTCGGGATATCGACGACGTGCCGGGCCGTTCGCGTCGTTGATGGCGCGAACAGCTGATCGAGCGTTGCCCGTGGCACTCGCGGCGGACGACTGACGAAGTCGCAGCGCACACGGCGCGCTCGCGCATCGGCGAATTCGAAATGGCTGGACCACCCGCCGGCCAGCCAGCGTACGTCGAGGGGGGCAGCAGGCCGGTACCGAGCGCCGCGCCCTTCGAGCTCCGCCAGGACGGCATCGCAGGCATCGGGTGCCTCACGAATGATCCAGTCGCCGTCCTTGCTCATGATCGCGATACGGTAGTAGACGACAGCCTGCCCCGATGCCAGCGCCACGTTGGGCGCTCTCGCATTGAACGCCTCCGTCAGCTCGAAATAGATGTTGCGGGCAGGCTCTTGATTCACTCCGCGCAGTATATCGTGCGGCGCCTGGCGCACCTGCGTACGGAAAAGTGGACCGCGATCGCCAAGGG
>DAINQP010000186.1:0-12195 GCA_036742665.1 Vicinamibacterales bacterium
GGTGACGAACGGCGACTTCGCCGACGGATCCGCCATCCGTTCCAGCAGCGACAGGACGGCCTCGGCGGAGATCGCATCGCGGCGCGAAAGGCCGGAACCGTCCACGAGCTGGTAGCTCGCATTTGAAATCCCCCACGCATCGAGCCGTTTGCGCAAGCCCTCGAGCGCAGCGTCGTTGGTTGGAAACACACCAGGCGCGGCGTTGAGCCGCATCAAGGCTTCGGCGTAAAGGTTGATGCTGTCCTTCAATAGCGGTTGCGCGATCTCGGCGAGCGTGCGCGAATGATGCGAATAGATGACCGTTGCCGTGTCGCGCGACGGCGGAGGCACGACATCGTCGATGTCAACCGCGTCGCTGCTGACGTCGATGCCGTCGCGCAGCAGTCGGCTTTTCAGCGCGCTGACAAACCATAACGTCGGGTTGCCGACGGCCACCACGAGAGTCGCTGGCGGTGCGGTCACCGGAATCGAGCCGGCAATTGTGAGCGACGTATCGCCTGGCCGCTGCTCCGGCCACACCAGTTGCTGCGACCCCGCCGGGCCGGTCATGACGCGGTTTGTGACGGGACGGAATGCGAACCGCGAATCGATCCTGGCGATTGACGGCCCACCTGCCGCAGCCCCTGGCTCGATGGTCACGATCATGCGGTTCTCGGCGAGATTGAGCGCGCCAAATAGCGCGCCCGTCGTGTAACCGAGATCATCCCAGGCCCACGCCAGCTGCGGACGCGGCTCGTCCACGAGATCGTCATCGCCGATGATGCGACCCTCGATGCGACGTATGCCAGCTGCTTTGAGTGCGTCCACCCAGATGGAGAGATCGTCACCAGCGCGTCCACCGATCGAGGGATCGCCTGAGCCGACGACGATGAGATCGCCGTGCAGCACGCCGTCCACGATCGGTCCTGCGGCGCGCAGCGTCGTCACGTATCGATAGTCCCAGCCGACCGCATCGGCCGCGGTGGCGACGGACACGAGCTTGGCAACCGACGCCGGCACGAGCAGAGTGCCGGCGTTCAACGTAAACAGCCGCTCACGGCGATCGAGCGACTGCACGGCGACGCCCCATGCCGCGCGGCTCACGCCCGGCATGCGTGTCGCGCTTAGAATGCTCTGTTGAAGCTGTGCGACGGGATCAAGCGCGGGCGACGAAGGTGTGGTTGCCGGAGGAATCTTGGCGCAGCCGACTAATGCAAGATGCAAAACGCAAAATGCAAACAACGCCGCGCGGCGCCGCGCGCCTGCCCCTCGCGAACCGTTCGCATTTTGCATCGTGAATTTTGCATTACAGGTTACTTCACCCCGTCCAGCAGTTTCATCGCCTCGTCCACCGCCGCCGTGCCGTCGATCTTGGCGGAGCCCGGCTCGTCAGACCGTGCGGCATAGACGTCGGTGGCGGTGCGGCCGAAGGTGACCGTCTCGGTCTTGTTGTCGTTCGACCGGATCGTGACGACGAGCGCTGGCATTTTGAGTGACGCATGTGCCTGCGTCTCGAATGAGCTGGCGCGCAGGCCGGTCAACCGGTTGACCAGGTCCTCGGCTTTCTGCAGATCGATCTCGTTGCCGGCGCCGTTCTTCCAGACGTCCTTCTCGTCCTTTCCCTTGGTCTTATCGAGAACGATCGTCTCGCTCCCGCGCTTGAACTCGATATGTGTGGTGGTGAAGGCACGTGCATCGAACAGGTCTTTTCGGCGGAACTCCGAAACCGGCTTGATGACGTCGGTCTTCAGCGTCGGGGCGACCGTGAAGACCATCGGCCGCGACGCGTCCTTCGCATAGACGACGGCGTTTTCGGTCGTGCCGAGCAGGAGCGTGGCACGCGAGCTGGCCATCGAGACGTTGATCGTAGCCGTGGGTTTATCGAGGCCGTACTTCGCGAGGTTGGTGGCGTTCTCCTCGATGATGCCGACCATCTGTGCCGATCCGACGCGTTCGAGCGAGCTCTCCACCACAGCAAAATCCGCGCGCGCCGCGAGCGGCTTGACGAGCATCCAGTCGCTGCCCTTCTTGCTCAATTGAACGTTCGTCGTGCCCTCGGTCAGCTCGAGACCGTCGGCCTTCTGGCGATCGATCTTGAGGATCACTTTGTCGCGCAGCGCAAACGGCGTCTTGTTGAACGTCGAGTCGAGAAACGACGATACCAGGAACACGCGCTTGTCCCCGGGAATGCGTGCGTACAAGTCTCCGCCGGTCGGCGTCTTCTCGCCGAATTCGATTCGTCGCGGATCTTTCTGTCCCTTACTGCGAAACGCAACCGAGATGCGCGCCGGATCGAGTCCGTACTTCTTGATGTCGCCGGCATTGGCATCCACGACGCGCTGGATCTCGAGTCCCGCAAGACTGCTGGTGATCGATGTCATTTCCATCTCGTCGGCAGGAGCCTTCGCCGGCTCGACGAGCTGCCAGGAGCCGTCGCTCTTCTGGACCTTGGCGGTGTCGCCGTCCGCGAGCTTGATGTCGACCTCCTCCATGTCGGCGGAGGCCAGCGTACCGCCCCAGACCCTTTCTTTCACCTCGGGCGCGTTCGGCTCGGTCTTGGAATCGACGAAGTAAATGTATCCGACCAGACCACCTAAGATGAGGACGGAGGCGAGCAGGGACCAGGCGCTACGCACGGCTATCGCCTCCGCCACCACGAGTAGACGCCCGCGCCGAGCACCACTCCCGGAATCACGAAAATCGACAGCAGCAGAATCGCGGTCGTCTTGTTCTCCGTCAGCGTCATTCTGCGATCGGCCGGTTCGCGTGGGCGAATGGCGATCAGGTTCTCCTGCTGGGCGAGCCAGTTCACGACGTTCATGAAGAGGTCGCGGTTGCCTTCGACGCCGAGATACGCGTTGGCGATGAAGTCTGAGTCACCGATCGCTGCGACACGCGTCTCGGGCTTCTTGGGGTCGTCTTCCGACTTCTTTGTCGTATTGGCCGCCGACGTGGGCTCGGGCGTTGATGCTGGTACCGCGGTGGCCACACCGATCGACACCGGTCCCGGGATGTCGCCTTGCGCCGGGTCCGCCGACACCGGGTTCTTTTGATCGGTCAGCGACGCCAGGGATTTCTCCGCCCAGCTACGCGCCCCGGTCTGCAGGAAGGTCTGGCCCGATCGCTTCTGCGGCGAGGTCTCGGCCTGCAACGCACGGACGAGAGGAAATGCGGTGATGAACCCGAAGTTGTTGGTGATCGCGTGCGCCGGATAAGGCGGTACCGCGACAGGCGCAGTCGGATTGGAGGTGAGCCCCGTCACATCGAGCACCACCGTATCCGTCGACTTGATGCCCCACTCGTCGAGCAGTCCCGCGAGCCGCGACATCGGCGACGGCTGCTTGAGGTCTTCCGGTGGGTCGAACAGCACGAGCAGTTTGCCACTTCGCGACGTCAGGTAGGTGTTGATGATCGGGACTTCCTGCTCCAGCAAGTCCGTTCGCGGACCGGCAATCACGAGAACGGTGGCATCCTTCGGAATCTCGCCGGTTTGTGCCAGTGCAAGCGACGTGAACTCGAAGTTGTCGCGCTTCAACGCGTCGGCGATGCTGCTGTAGCCAATCTTCCGGTCCGAATTAGCTGGATCTTTCTCGCCGTGGCCGCTGAGGAAATACACCTTCTTCGCGGTGGGATTCACCACTTTGATCAGCGCGTTGGTGATGTCCTGTTCCGAATCGGTCGTCACGCGCTCGGTGCGCCCCATGTACTCGACGACGATCGTGCCGTAAGTGTCGACCTTGTATTCCTTCGTCTTCACCGGATCCTTGTCCACGTCAACGTAGTCGACCTGAACCTGGCTCGACCCGTACTTGTAGGCATCGAGCCGCGGACGGAATCGTTCGAGGGCCGTCGCCTGATCGAACACCATGAACTTCGCGGGCGCGGTCAGGCCGCCCACTAGCTTGTTCGTCTGCTCAGACAGGCTGTACTGCTTGTTTTCCGTCAGGTCCCACCGCTTGTTGCGGCGATCCGACAGATAGTTGATCGCAGCGAGGATGCCGAGCACGACGACGACGCTCGCGGCGGCAATCGTTCCGTAGCGAGCATTCCGCCGTTGGAAGAACGCGACGATCTCGCGCCATTGTCCGAAGGTGTAGAGCAGGACCAGCGCAAGCCCGGCATAGGCGCCATAGGTCGCGTATTGATCCCATTCCGGCTTCGTGAAGCGAACGACCAGCGCGCCGAAGACAAGAACGACGCCGACCCAACTCAGAATGCCTAGGACACGTTGCACCATGGTCAGCCTCTCCACCGTTCGACGTCCACCGATCGGGCGGTGAGGAACAGCCCGAACGCGATGAAGCTGAGGTAATAGACCACGTGCTTGGTATCAATCACCCCGCCCATGAAGTCCTCGAGGTGGCCGGTGATCGACAGATAGTTCAGGATCGCCTGCGACGTCGGCGACATGAACTGGGCGATCCAGTTGACCATCCACAACATCATGAAGACGGCAAACGTCGCGACGACGGCGACGATCTGGTTTTTTGTCAGGCTCGAGATGAGCAGCCCCACCGCCATGAAGCAACCGCCCATGAGCAGCAGCCCTAGATAGGACGTCAGGATCGGCATCCACTCCGGTTGGCTCACCCAGAAGAGCAGTGCCATGTGAATCAGCGTGATGCCGAGCATCGACGCGTAGAGTCCCATCGCGCCGAGGAACTTGCCCATGATGATCTGGAAGTCGGTGAGTGGGGAGGTGAGCAGCAGTTCCATCGTGCCCGACCGCTTCTCCTCCGAATACGTGCGCATCGTAATCATCGGGAGGAGGATAAGGAACACGACCATTGAGTACTGAAACACTGGTCGAATGAGTTGTTCGTTGATGTTCACGGAGGGCGTTCCAGCGCCCAGGCCCGCCATCTGCATGCTCTGACGTTCGAAGAAGCGTACCGCCGCGTAGAAGTAGTAACCGTAGACCAGCGTATACAAGCCAATCACGACATACGCGATCGGCGACGCGAAGTAGCTTTTGAGTTCCTTGTGAGTAATGGCAAGGATGTTGTTCATTGCACCGCCTCGGTATTCTCTGTTTCCTCGGTCGTCAGGCTGAGAAAGATCTCTTCCAGGCTCATGCGCATCGGACGCAGTTCCAATAGACCCCAGCCGCGGCCGACGACTGTTGACGCGAGCTCGCGCCGGACGTCGTGGTCCGCCGCCATTGCCACTTCGTATCCAGTCGCGGCCCCGTGTCGCTCCGAGACCGTGACGCCCGTCACCCCGGCGATCGATGCGAGCGCCACCTGGGCGTCGGCCCCCATGCTGTCGATTTCAATGTAGAGCGAGCCCGCCCCCTGCAGTCGTGACGTGAGGTTGTCGGGCGTGTCCACGGCGACGACGCGGCCCTTATTGATGATGACGACGCGCTGGCACGTCTGGCTGACCTCGGGAAGGATGTGGGTGCTGAGAATCACCGTGTGTTCGCCGCCCAGCTCCTTGATCAAACGACGCGTCTCGATGATCTGCTTCGGGTCGAGGCCCGCCGTCGGCTCATCGAGGATCAGCACGTCCGGGTTATGGAGCAACGCCTGGGCAAGGCCAACTCGCTGCCGATAGCCCTTCGAAAGCTTTGCGCACTGACGGTTGGCCACGTCCGCTATACGCGTCCGGTCCATCGTCGTCTTTACCCGGGTCGCGCGGTCGATGCGCGGGACGCCTTTGATCCGGGCGCAGAACATCAGGTAATCGCGCACGGTCATGTCGGGGTAGAGCGGCGGCGTCTCCGGAAGATAGCCGGTCCGTCGCTTGGCCTCGATGGGTTGTTCAATGACATCGTAGCCGGCGACGATGGCCTTGCCGTCGGTCGGCGGCATATAGCCGGTGAGGACCCGCATCGTCGTCGTCTTACCGGCGCCGTTGGGGCCGAGGAAGCCCAGAATCTCCCCACGCTCGGCCTTGAAGCTGACGTCGTGTACGGCCGTGAAAGGGCCGTACTGCTTGGTGAGGTGTTGAACTTCGATCACCGCAGTTTTCTCCAGATTAAGCCGGTGTTAATAGAGTTGCGCGACTGTCAGCCGGCACAACCGGCGATAGTACCCAATGGAAGAAGGTCGGGCAAGCGAATATGCTAACATATGAACAGTTGTTCATATGTCCACTCTTGACGCGCAGACCGTTGACGGCCTGACTGAGATTTTTCGCGTGCTCGGCGATCCGACGCGTGTGCGGATTCTCGATGCGCTGTCGCGGTCGGAACTCTGCGTCGGCGACCTCGCGAGTCAGCTCGGCGTCACTGAATCGGCCGTCTCGCACCAGCTTCGCCTCTTGCGGAACACCCGCATCGTACGGTCGCGGCGCGAGGGCCGAATGATTTTTTACGCACTCGACGACAAGCACGTGATCGCGCTGTTCCGTCAGGGACTCCGCCACGTGCAGGAGGCCGGCCGCTAAGCGGCGCATATGCCCTCCACTTCGCTCAGGCAAGGGGACGCCGCAACCAAGGCGACGTGCGCGGTTTGCGAGCTGCATGCGGAAGCGGTCTTCCGCGTCGAGGGCATGGATTGCCACGAAGAAGTCGTCATTCTGGAGCGCCGGCTCAAGCCCCTGGCCGGTTTGGAGGCGCTCACGGCCGACGTCATCGGCCAGCGCTTGCACGTTCAATATGACGCCGCGAAGCTGACCACGGCCGACATGGTTGACGCGGTCGGGCAGACCGGCATGCGGATGTGGCTGGAGCACGAGGAGCCTCGCGCATCCGGACCGGACGTCCGAGCTCGTTTCTGGCTGACCGTCGGCTCGGGCGTTGCGTTGATGGCCGGGCTGGCAGTCAGGGCGCTCGACTGGCCGCTGGCGTCCGCGCTGTGTTTCGTCGCCGGCGCGTTGGTCGGAGGTATTTACCCGGCACGCCGCGCCGTCACTGCGGTCCGCACGCGCACGGTGGACATCAACGTCTTGATGGTCATCGCCGTCGTCGGCGCGTTGGCGCTGCGCGAGTGGTTCGAGGCATCCAGCGTCGTGTTTCTGTTCGCGCTCGCCCAGTGGCTCGAAGCGCGCACGCTCGAGCGTGCACGTCAGGCGATTCGCGCGCTGGTTGATTTGACGCCGCGCGAGGCGATCGTCAAACGCCGCGGCATCGAGCAGCGCGCCCCTATCGAGTCGATCGCCGTCGGCGATGTGGTGATCGTCCGGCCCGGCGATAAGGTGCCGCTCGACGGCACGATCGTCGCCGGCCGGAGCGACGTCAACGAAGCGCCGATGACCGGTGAGTCGCTGCCGGTAGACAAGGGCCCAGGGGACGAAGCGTACGCAGGAACGATCAACGGCCGCGGATCGCTCGAACTGGAAGTCACGCGCATCGGGCCGGATACGAGGCTGGCGCACATCATTCACCTGGTCGAGGCCGCGCAATCGCGCCGTGCGCCCGTCCAGTCCTTTGTCGATCGCTTCGCGCGCATCTACACGCCGGCGGTGATTGCGCTGGCGGTGCTGGTCGCGCTGGTCCCGCCGCTGGTCGGCGGCGCAGATGCGGCGACGTGGCTGTATCGATCGCTCGTCCTGCTCGTCATCTCCTGCCCGTGCGCGCTCGTGATCTCGACGCCGGTGTCGTTCGTTTCGGCGCTCTCGGCGGCAGCGCGAAACGGTGTCCTGATCAAAGGCGGCGCGCACCTGGAGCGGCTCGCTGCTGTCCATGCAATCGCGTTCGACAAGACCGGCACACTGACGCGCGGCGAGCCGGCTGTGACGGATGTAATCGCCGTCGGCTCTGCGTCACCGCACGACGTGCTGCGATTCGCCGCGGCGGTTGAAACGCGATCCGAACACCCGATCGCGCGCGCGATCGCGGCGCATGCGCGTCTCGCCGGGATCGAAGTACCAGAGGCGACGACATTCATGTCCATACCCGGCAGGGGGGTGGAAGCGCTCGTCGGCGGAGGTGCGGCGGTCATTGGCAATGACGTGTTCATGCGAGAAAGCGACATCACGTCGCCGGCTGCTCTCGAGTTGCTTCGTCGCGATGGCCACACGCTCGTGTTCGTGGCGGTCGATCGCGTGCTGCTCGGCGCGATCGCGATTGCCGATCCGGTGCGCGAGACGGCGCGCGAGACGCTCGAGCTGCTTCGTTCGCACGGCGTTCGCCACGTCGGCATGTTGACCGGTGATCATCCCACCAGCGCTCGCGCGGTTGCCGAGGCCCTGGCGCTCGACGAATATCATGCGGGACTGCTCCCACAGCAGAAGCACGATCGTGTGGTGGCGATGCGCGCGGCCCATGGCGCAATTCTAATGGTCGGCGACGGCGTCAACGACGCGCCCGCGCTCGCCGCGGCCGACGTCGGCGTGGCGATGGGCGCGGCCGGCTCGGACGCGGCGCTCGAGACGGCGGACATTGCCTTGATGTCCGACGAGCTGTTGAAGATTCCGTACGCGTTGCGTCTGGCGCGCGCCACGCTGTTCAATGTCAAGACGAACGTGATCGTCTCGCTGGTGTTGAAGGCCGCGTTTCTGGTGCTGGCGATCACTGGTTCAGCGACGCTGTGGATGGCGGTGCTGGCCGATACCGGCGCGTCAGTAATCGTCGTGGCGAACGCGCTGCGACTGCTGCGCGCGCGCTGAGGCTGTCCGCATTACGCCTTGCGATTCGAGAAGAAATGCGCCTGAATGTAGGCGTCGATGTGGGCTTGATCGGCTGCGCTCAGTTTCGTGAACTGCAGCCCCATGCCGACCCGGCGGTCGGTCCATGCGATCAAGGCTTCGGCCTCGATGTCGGTCTTCGCCGTGGACACACGAAAGCGAACCTTGACCGCGGTGCCCACGGCCAGAGGACTGGTCGTGCGAATCGCAAGCCCTCCGCGGCTGATGTTCAGTGTCAATGCTGCAGCGATGGTGTTGCCAAACCGGTAGGCGACAGGGATACCCAGCGTGACACGTGGGCTCGACCGGCGATTGGAGCTGTCTGGAAACAAGTGCGGGACGAGCGCCGGGACGATGTGCTGCGATGCCATATATTCGTTGACGTACCCGGTGACGCCAAGGGTTCCCAGCTCGCGGACCTCGTCGGCGCTTTTGATGGTGCCGCTGAAGACCATGACCGGCGGGACCTCCTGGTCCATCTTGCGAATGGCGCGCAGCATGGCCACCCCGTTGCCTTGTGGCAGCCGCAGATCGAGCACGATCAGATCAATCTCGGCCTTGCCAGTGCGTACGCACCCGAGCAGCTCTGTTCCGTTCTGCGCAGTCAGAGCTTTGTGACCAGCGCCTTCGATCGCCACTCTGAACCGATCGCGCACGAATGCCGTGTCGTCAGCGACGAGCACGGTCTTGGCGGCAACCCTCGGAGCAGTGGTCATTGGTGGCCGGTCCGACACGACGGTGACTTGCAGCCGCTCCGTTGTCGCGACTGGCTGACCGCTCTTGGACGCCCGACGACGTGATCGGCGATTCCTTGGCACTACGGACCTTTAGATCAATATCGGAACGGGACCAGAGTCGCGTTAACCCTACCGTCACAGACGCTTCATCGAGGCGGGCGGCGGTTCCCAAATCAGGGGGGTCCTCGATATAATCCGAAATCTTGGCCCGGGAAATGACATGTCCGCTGGCGGGGCGGCTCGGTTCCCGGATCTTCGAGCGCGGCCGATCCGCTGCATGGAGCCCGTATGGCGACCTGCCCAGAGTGCGAATTCGACGAGATTGACACCGAGGACTTCGAGGAGGGCGACAGCCTGAGCTGCCCGGAATGCGGGAAAAGCCTTGTGCTCGTAGGCGCGGACGAACTCGATGTTGCCGGCGACGATGACGAAGACCTCGACGACGACGACGAGGATGTCGAGGAAGAGGAAGAGGACGCCGAGGGCGACCTGGACGAAGAGGATGAAGCTGAGGACGAGGAGGACTTCGACGAGTGAGTAAGTGGACGCCTCCGCAGCTTGACGGGGAGGCGGCTCAGGAACACGCCGTTCTGCAAGACGCCGTTTTAGAAGACAAAGCGCGCGCCCTTCGCGACGCGCTGGCCCGCTGTGAGTCGCTGTTGATCGCGTTCAGCGGCGGCGCCGACAGCGCCTATCTCGCGTGGGAGGCCACCTCGGTGCTCGGCCGCTCCGCGCTCTGTATCACCGCGGACAGCCCCAGTTATCCCGATCATCACCGCCAGCTTGCGCTGCGCATCGCGCACGAGTTCGGGCTGCGCCACGAAATCATTCATACCTTGGAGCTCGAACGCGCGGAATATCGCGCCAATCCGACGAACCGGTGCTACTACTGCAAGCACGAGCTCTACACCACGCTGACCCGGATTGGCGCCGAGCGCGGCATCACCGTGATTGCCGACGGCAGCAATGCCGACGACCGCGGCGACTACCGCCCTGGACGACAGGCGGCGCGTGAGTTCGGCGTCCGCAGTCCGCTCGACGAAGTGGGCCTCACCAAGCAGGATATTCGCGAGTTGTCGAAAAGGGCCGGCCTGCCCACATGGGACGAACCCGCATCGGCCTGCCTCTCGTCGCGCATTCCGTATCACTCGGAAGTGACCGCCGAGAAATTGCAGATCATCGAGCGCGCTGAAGCGGCGGTGCGCGCGATGGGGTTCCGGGTATGCCGTGTCAGGCATCACGATCTCGGCGTCGCCGGCGGCCGCTCGACGGCACTGGCCCGCCTCGAGATCGGACGCGACGAATTGCCGCGCGCGCTGGAGGCCGAGATCAGCGAGCGCCTCGTGCGCGAGTTGCGCGCTGTCGGCTACCAGCACGTGACTATCGACCTGCAGGGCTATCGGATGGGCAGCCTGAACGAAGGTGTTCCCCTCCGTGTTGTCTGAGCGCTCGCGAACGCCGAAATCCGTCCTGACGATTGCTGCCATCTATCTGGCGGCGCACCTCGCCTTCCTCGCGCCGTCGCTCGAGGACATCGACTCGATCAACTTCGCGCTGGGGCTGCGGCACTACGACGTGGCGCAGCATCAGCCCCATCCTCCCGGGTATCCGGTCTACATCGCGCTGGGAAGATCGACGAAGGCGACACTGGAAGCGGTGGCGCCGTCGTTGGGATCTCCGCGTACGGAATCTCTCTCTCTGGCAATCTGGTCACCCATCGCAGGCGCTGTGGCGCTGGTCGCGGCGCACTCCATCTTCAGCGCCCTTTCGACATCGTCGATGGCGATGTGGGCGACTGCGCTTCTTGCCGCGAGTCCACTGTTCTGGCTCGCCGGATCCCGGCCGATGAGCGACATGCCCGGCCTGGCGCTGGCGCTCGTTGCTCAAGCGCTCTTTCTCAGAGGTGCAGAGGACAAACGCGCGATGGTCATGGGCGCTGTCATTGCTGGCCTTGCCGTCGGCGTCCGCGTGCAGACCGCGTGTCTGACCGTGCCGCTCTTCGCCTTCGCTCTGTTCCAGCAGCGCCGACAGGGTGTCTTGTGGATCGTGCCGCCGATCGCTGCGATGGCTGTTGGTGGGTTCGTGTGGGCGATCCCGCTCGTCGTGCTGTCAGGCGGTCTCGAACACTATCTCGCCGCGCTGGGCTCGCAGGCTGGTGAAGACTTCGCCTGGACAGGCATGCTGTGGACCACGCCAACGCCACGCCGGTTGCTCTTCAGCCTGTGGCAGACATTCGTGCTGCCGTGGGATTCGGTGCCTCTGGCCCTGGTTGTCGGCGTGCTGGCGCTCCTCGGCCTGTCGATCGCGTGCCTTCGTCAGCGACGTGCGGTGCTGCTCCTCGCGCTGGCGTTCGCGCCTTACGCCATCTTTCATTTGCTGTTTCAGGAGACCGTTCACGTCAGGTATGCCATGCCCACGCTTCCGGCGATGGCGTGGCTCGTGGTGTGTGCGGCATCGGTCGCCCGTCGAGCGGCGCCGGCTGTCAGTGCCGCGATGGTCGCGGCCTCGCTGTGGTTCGCGGTTCCCGTCGGCATCGCCTATGGGCAGGAGGCACATCCCGCATTTCGTGCGATCGCGGCCATGGACGAGAGTCGCGGCGAGGATCCGGGTGCATCGACCTTTGCACATTTTTCGATGCTGCGGCCGCTCGAGGCGATCTTCCACGATCCGGCGATCCTCGACTGCGTTCGCGAAGGCATGACGGGCACCTAACGCCACCAAAGAGGTCGTTAGAGCGCGTCGTTGAGGTCTGCCAACTCTCCGACGCTCCAGGCGCGCAGATCGTCCCGCGCGCCGAGGAGTCCTTTGATCTGGCGATGAAGGCGTTTAAGGGCGGACAGTTCGAGTACCTGCGGGTGATCCAAGCGCAGCGCGCCGCTGCCGAGGCCCGACTGGAGTTGAACCGATC
>DAINQP010000187.1:0-12094 GCA_036742665.1 Vicinamibacterales bacterium
CGGCGATTCGGAACTTTCTGCACGCATCGAATCCTACGAGTTGGCGTACCGCATGCAGACGCGCGCGACCGAGGTCGTCGATGTCAACCGCGAGACCGCGCAAACCCAGGCGATGTACGGCCTCGACCCGGCCCACATCTGGACGGCGATCGTCATCGGCCACGCGACGCGCGCGACGCTGAGCTTCGTGAGGTTCAAGCAAGGTAAGTGGCGTTCCATCGCGGTCGACATCGAACCCGCACGACCCTAAGCTGCAGTCATACCGCCTGGCGGCCGCGCCTCCACATGCCGGGAAATCGACCTCCCCTGGTGCCCTCACGAACCCCTCGCGTCTAGCGGGTGACTCGCAACGACATCCGCTCCGCGGCTCAAAACGCCTGCGCTGACTCGATGACACCAGAACGCGTTGACGGAAGACGCGCGGATGAATCGTTGCGGCCGATTTCCTGCTTCACGGCCTGCTCGGCATGGTCGCGCGCGTCCGCCAGGCGGTATGCCTGCAGCTATCAGGAGCGTCCCCTCGAAGTCACTTGTGTTGCTGTAGCGAATCCCTGTGGAGGTCAGGCCGACTCGATCGCCTGACCGCGCGAGAAGGCGGTGGGTGTCAGCGAGGTTGAGGGCGTACGCAAGCGCGCCGGACCCGAGCGGCCAGTGGCCGACGCCGCCGTCGCAGCGCGTGTCCGGCCACCGGAACCGGGATTCGCGGAAGCAATACAACTGACGTCCTTCATGCCGCTCGTCGTCGACGGACCAACACACTGCCGGCTAGAAGCAAGAACATCGTCGAGAGCGCCATGTCGCATGCGCTCGCTGCGGACGCCGCTTGAGCCCGGACGTCATCTCTGGCGAGTCGCTGAATCGCCGCTGCCCGCAACGGATGCAACACACCGGTACCGAACGAGAGTGCGACGGTCACCGCAACGAGCGCTGCAGGGAACGTCAACGCGACAGCCACCAACAGCGCTCCGATCGGTGCCGCCGTCAGTTGCATTCGCGCACCGATTGCCGGCAAGCGTGTCGCGAGCACGGAGCCGGCTGCACTCGCCAGGGTGATTACCGCAACGAGGACCGTCACGGCGACGGGGCCTCGATCGCCTGTTGTCTGCAGCAGGAAGGCGCCGGTGGATCCTGCCGCGTCCAGGAACGCCAGCGGGAAGATCACGAGAGCGACCATTTTCCACGGTACTTTCGCGGGTGACGATGACGCGCCTTGCTCTGCCTGGTCCACACACGATGGCGGCTCGATCGTCGCCACGGCGACAAGCGCCCCGAACGCGCATAGCGTGGTCTCAGCGAGCCAGCCGGCGGCGAAGCCCCACGTGCTGACGACCGCTCCGCCTGCGACGGTCAGAGCCGCGAGCACGACGACCTGCACGGCGCGCGAGCGCGCTTCGATACGCTGGAACTCAGACTCCCTGTCGAGAGCAATGCAGGTGCGGTAGAGCAGCGAGTGATCGGCGCCCGAACGGAACGCGTCGGCAAGCGCGACGAGCAGGCATGCGCCGATCAGGCCTGGAACGCCGTCGGCGAGCCAGCAGCAAGTCATGCCGGCGACTTGCAGGATCGATCCCAGGATGAGACTGCGTCGGCTGCCGAATCGATCGGCAAACCATCCGGTCGGTACCTCGAGCGCCATAAGCGCGAGGTCTCCAGCGGCCATCGTCGCGGCGACGAGCGCAGGCGACATCCCCTTCTCCTGCGTCCACCACAGGAGATAGAGGCCGTCCATGACGCCTTCGATCGTGGCGATCTGGTACGGCAGGTACAGCCAGATGTTTCGTTGGTAGCGGGATCAGTTATTAGGAGAGCGTGGCATGGGTCTAGCGTATCAAAAGCGAGCCCCGAAGAACTCGTCGGCGTCGCGATACTGGAACCCCAATCGTCTCGCGAAGCCGGGGTCCTGCGGTCCGGAGCCGACGTAGATGCATTGCGATGGATCGAGTCGATGCCGCTGAATGAAGACGACGCCCAACCCGGGCAGCGGCTTACGGCACCAGCACTTCGGTGGACCAGCGCTGTGAGGACAGTAGAGCACCTCGAACGAAACGCCGAGCTGTTTCTGAACGCTGGCGAATCCAGCATCGACCTGGTCAGCGCTCACTATCTTGTCCGCGATCTGCGGGCACCATGCGAGGCCAAGCAGCAGCCAGCCCTCGTCATGATATCGGCGAAGAATTGGTCCCCGTTCGACGAGTGAGTCGTCGCACCAGACGATCAACGCTTTGTGGGTGAACTCCGGGACTGGCTTTCGCTCGAATGAAACGACGTCGATTCGTGAGAATCCTTCAGCGGGATCAGGTGGCTCGAGCTCACGCTGATGGCGGAACTGCACGGAGGGTGCGAATGCGCTGATGTCGCGCTTGACCGTCTGCTTCATCTCCTCCGGTCCGAGTAGACGTCCGTGGTTGGCGATCATTCGCGATACCGCGTTCACCTGCGCGTCCTCGACGCTGGTGGAAAGCCAGACGCAGCGTACGCGTAGGCCCAACGCGCTGGCAGCCTGTATGACACGCGCTCGCGAGGCTCGGGACACGTAGGTGTTGTCGAGGACGATTTGCGAATGGCCGTATTCGACGAGCCGCAGGAAATCGGGCAGCAAGCCTCGAAGCGATCCGCCGGCATCGTCTCGATTCAGCCGCGCGTATCCCTCGTCCACGAACGCTCCTGCCGCGGTGCTTTTGCCGGCGCCGGGCAGTCCCATGATGAGCACCACCTCGCCATCTCGCGCTTGCGCGGGCGAGTCTGAAGATCCGCCTCTACGGCGCCCGATGCGATCTCGTTCTTCCGTGCTCAACCGAATCGTGTGTGCGCGAACGATCGACTCTACGGTCGCGAGCTTGGTGGGTCCGGGAATTGAAACCACGTGAGGGGACAAGGCATTGAGCCACGCCAACGCGATCTCTGCAGCGGTCGCGCCGTGACGCTCGGCCAATTCTCTCAGCGCCGGCTCATGCCGTAGCTGACGCACGCGGCGTGATCCGCCGAGCGGCCGATACGCGATGAGCTGAATGCCATGGGTGAGACAGTAATCGACCACGCCGTTCAGCAGATTCTCGTCGAGCGATACGCTCACCTCGACCTGCACCGCCGAGACCTCAGCGATGCCGCACGCCTCCTCAATCTGCCCGACGTTCACGTTGCACAGACCGATGCGCGCGACGAGTCCCTCATCCTTCAGCGCTGCGAGTGCACGCACGCTCGTGGAGAAGGGCACGCGCGGATCTGTCGCGTGAAGCTGATAGAGATCGATGCGCTCGATGCCGAGCGCCTTCAGGCTGCTTTCGCACGCTTCGCGCAGGTGACGCGCTCGGCCGTCAGGCACCCAATGTCCGTTCGGCCGCGTCAGTCCGCCTTTCGTGGCCACCACGAGGCGAGAGCGATCCCCATTCCAGCTCGCGAGGGCGCGCGCGATCAGCCGTTCGTTGTGCCCGGTCTCGGAATCGTCGAGGCAGTACGCATCAGCCGTGTCGAGGAACCTCACGCCGAGGTCGAGCCCGGCATGCAGCACCTCGATGCCACGCTCGTCGTCACGGTCGCGCTCCGTCGAGAGCCGCATGCAGCCGATTCCGATTCGGGCGTATTCTGAGTGAGACGACATGAGCAGCGTGCCGATTCCGGTCAACGACCAGAATAGAACGTACCTCCCTCATTCTCCCGAACGCGCCGAGCTGAAATCACGCCTCGCGTCGATGGCGGGCGAACGCACCGAGATGCCGCTGATCATCGCCGGCCGCGAGATCAGGACCGGCACCATGCAGCAATCGGTGATGCCGCACAATCATCGCCACGTGCTCGGCGACTGGCACGCGGCAGAGCACGGTCATGTGCATCAGGCAATCGAGGCCTCGCTCGCTGCCGCACGCGACTGGTCCACCTGGTCCTTCACCGATCGGGCCGCCGTCTTTCTTCGCGCCGCCGAGCTGCTCACGACGACATGGCGTTCGACGCTCAATGCCGCGACGATGCTCGGGCAGTCGAAGACGGTCATCCAAGCGGAGATCGATTCCGCGTCCGAGTTGATCGACTTCTGGCGCTTCAATCCGCACTACGCGCAGGAGCTCTACTCGGAGCAGCCGATCAGCACCCACGCGGCGTGGAACCACATGGAGTACCGGCCGCTCGAGGGCTTCGTGTATGCGGTGACGCCGTTCAACTTTACGTCGATCGCTGGCAATCTACCGACCGCGCCGGCGTTGATGGGCAACACCGTGATCTGGAAGCCGGCGTCGAGCGCGATGCTCAGCGCCTATTACATCCTGCGGCTGCTCGAAGCGGCGGGGCTGCCGCCAGGCGTCATCAATCTGGTCGCGGGCGATGCCGCGCAGATCTCGTCGATCCTGCTCGATTCGCCACACCTTGCGGGCGTGCACTTCACTGGCAGCACCGCGGTGTTCAACTCGATGTGGACGCGCATCGGCGCGAACGTCGGCACCTACCGCAGTTACCCACGGCTGGTCGGCGAGACCGGCGGCAAGGACTTCATCATCGCGCACCCGTCGGCGGACCCGCTGGAGCTCGCTGTTGCGATGGCGCGCGGCGCCTTCGAGTATCAGGGTCAGAAGTGCTCGGCCCCGAGCCGCGCCTACGTGCCGCAGTCGCTGTGGCGCGACGTCTGCGATCGCGTCGTCTCGATCATGCGGGAAATGAAGATTGGCGACGTGGCCGACTTCCGCACGTTCATAGGCGCCGTGATCGACCGCAAGTCGTTCACGAAGATTTCCGGCTACCTCGACGACGCCCGCAAGAACGCGCGGATTATTCAGGGTGGTGGCGCCAACGACGAACTCGGGTTCTTCATCGAGCCGACGCTGGTCGAGACGAAGGATCCTGGCTACCGATTGATGTGCGAGGAGATCTTTGGGCCGGTGCTTACGACCTATCCGTATCCGGATGCGCAATGGGAGCAGATGCTCGAGACCGTCGATCGCACATCGCCATACGCGCTGACCGGCGCGGTGTTCTCGCGCGATCGGGCGGCGGTCCGCCGGGCGTCGGTTGTCCTGCGCAACGCCGCGGGCAACTTCTACGTCAACGACAAGCCGACCGGCGCGGTGGTCGGCCAGCAGCCGTTCGGTGGCGCGCGCGCGTCAGGCACGAACGACAAGGCCGGATCGAAGATGAATCTCCTGCGCTGGGTGAGCGCGCGGGCGATCAAGGAGACGTTCTCGCCCCCACGCGACTGGCGCTATCCCTATATGGCGGACCCGTAGGGACGGTCCTTTTGGACCGGCCAGGCACGTCCGAAGGACGTGCCCTACCCGACGGGCACGTCCACAAGGCCAACATCCGCCGTGTCGAGTTCATCAAGAAGTAGGTGGTGCGATGAGTACCGTCACTCGATTGGCGCCCGGTATCAGTCAATCTCTCTCGCTAAGAGCCGCTCTTTATGACTTCTCGCCGTCTCGTCGCGTTATCGATGCTGATCGCGCTCGTGGTCGCAGTCGTTATGCTGGTGCCGCGTTTCAGATCGCCGCTCAATGAAGTGACCAAGGGCGGCGCGAAAGACAACCGCGGCCAGAGTGCCGGCAGTCAGCGCGACGATACCGACGCCCTCCCAGCCACCAGCGAAGAAGTCATCGCCGAGGCGCTCAAGAAGGCTGACATCACCTACGAGGAGTCGCTGCTCCAGCGCGCGTATGCCATCTTCGACGATCCGCGTCTCGATCCGTTGTTTCGCAGCCCGGTGATGAACTGGGACGCGGCGTCGGCGCTGTTCGTTGAGATCGACTCGAAGGAAACCTCGCTGAGCGCCGGTCTGCTGGCGGCGCTCGAGCCGTTCCGGGTCCGTCCGAACGACCCCAGGAGCATCGTCAACCGCCCGCGCGCCGATGTCGTCAAGACGCGACAGCCGCACGATTCTGCGATTGGTTGGATCGGCCGGGCGGTTCCGAACACAAACCTTCGCATCTGGATCAAGGGCTCGCCGGTAGACCTCGATCCCTACGAACCGTTATTCGAAGCGGTCTGGCGGGAGTTTCAAGGGATCTTCAGCTACCCGGATGATGACGCCCCAGGACCTGACCTGGCGACCAACCCCGACGGGGCGATTGATTTCTATCTGATTCACGGCAGGGAAGTCGATCCGCGTGTCGACTATTGCTTTGCCGCGAACAGCAATCCAGTGTGGTGCACGATTGGCGCAACGGGTGGGGTCACGAAACCTGCCGAGCCGAGACGTTTCAGGAAGTCGTCGGCGTACGTTCAGCTCAATCGCAGCATGCTCAATGAGGACGTACTGGTCGACGCCATCGCTCACGAGCTCGCTCATGTGACGCAGTTTGGCCATGACAATAAGGAAAATTGGTGGCTCAAGGACAGTACGGCGAGCTGGGCCGCGTATCGGGTGATGAAGAAGCTCCGCCGGAACCCGACGGTCTCATACGACTACGCCGCACGGTTCATGAAGGGTCTCCATCTGCCCCTGGACCGAATGGATCGCGCGGAGCACAACCAGTACGACGCGTGGTTGTTCTTCTTTTACGCATCGACCGAACTCGGTGATCACATTGTCGAGGAGGTGTGGAGGCAGGCGGAGCGCGCGGGAATCGACGACATCAAGGCGGTAAACGAGGCTATCCCGCTCGACAAACACTTCCCTCTGTTTACGGTGCGGAATTGGAACAGAGCAGAGCCGGGCCCCGCCTATACGACGTGGGATCGCACGTTCAGGCCTGGACTCATGCCGGATCCCATCAACGCGATGCCGACGAATCCCGCAATGGTGACACTCGACGAGCCTCTTCCGAAGCTCAGCGCCCAGTACTACCACTACACTGCCTTCGATGCGAACGTCCGCAGAATCACGCTCCAGAACTTCTACGCGCTTGTGCCTGACGCGCACATCTGGGCCCTCAAGAAGGTGGGCTCTGACTGGAAGATGCCGGAGGACTGGTCGCGAGACAACGTCAAGGTCCTGTGTCGCGATCTGCCGCAAGACGATGTCTCCGAGCTGGTGCTCATCGTCAGCAATAGCAGCATGACCGGCCCGCTCCCCCCCGGTCCGCAGCCACGTGTCGTCACCGAAGAAGTCGGCTGTGAGACCGTCGAAGGGACGGCCAAGGCGACGCTGCGTAGGAAGGATGGCGGCGTGGACTTGACGTACGTCGCGAGCCTCACGACCGTTCAGTTCAGACCGCGCACTGTGCAGGATCAGGAGTTCAACGTTCAGTACGACCTGTTGCCAACCTCAGTCGTGTGGAGTGTGACAGGCACGGAGGGTGACTGCACCGTCAACGGCCGGGCAGTCGTCAATATTCCCAGCTTCATCGATCAGCCACTCGATCCCACGCGACCGGCGTGGGGCTACCTGAACGTCGTCTCAAAAGAAGGGGGAGATTTCCACAGCATCCACATCTCCGCCGTCGATCCGAACGCGCGGGCGACGAAGACCTGCCCTGGTAATCCGCCGAGCGTCACGAAGGTGCCGATAGTGGCTGGGTACTTGTCGAAGATCCTGCGTCAGACCAATACCCACAACGGCAACGACGTGATCTATTCAGGCCGGCAGACGCTCGATGCGGACCGGTTCATGGACAACCTGCCGCCGGAAGCGCTCGAAGTGTTGAAGAACTTCCCGCAGGCGCAGGCTATGCTCAATCGACAGGGTGGCAAGTACGTCTATACGTTCGAGTGGGAGATGAAGCCCCGCCAGCGATCGCCGTAGCGAGCCGGGACCATGAGAGTACCCATGCCGAATCGTTTGACACCGATCCTCAGATCGACGATTCCCATCCTCGCGCTGTTGGTGCTGACAGGCGCGGGAGCAGGACTCGCCGCGCAGAGCGCGCTGTCGCAGCTTGGTCTCACCGAGGCCGCGGCACGCGAGTTCGTCTGAACGAGATCAAGTCACCAGTCGGTGGTCGCCGCGGCGCAATCGCGATCGCCGCACTCGCGCGTTCCTGAAGCTGCCGGCTTCGGCCCGAGGACCCGCCGCAACGGCACTCTTCGCCTGGGCCAAGACATACGTGAACTCGCCCGCGTTCAATGCGAGTTACGCGAGCTACAGGAAAGGTCGCATTCTGCAAGGCCGGCAGTACGCGCTCACACCGAGGCAGCAGGTGCAGCAGGACATCGACGAACAGCTCGCCGGGCGCCGCGGTGCTGTCGTCGGGCCGAATGATGTTTTGGTCCGAGGTGCGGCCGTGGACGAGGCCGGGCGATGGGCAGCCGGACCTCAGCCCGTACCTTACTGAATCGCGACGAGCTCGATATCGAAGACGAGCATCCCCTTCGGGTCGCTCTTGCCCTCGTAAGCGAGCTTCTCGGGAATCCAGAAGCGCATGCGCTGGCCTTCGGTCATCATCGGCACGCCCTCGCTCCAGCCCTTGATCACTTCGTCCAGCCGCATTGACCTCGGCATGCCGCTTGGGACCGAACTGTCGAACATGCGGCCCTCCGTCGTCCACCCGGTGTAGTGCACGCTCACCTGCGAGAACGGGCTTGGGCTGCGCGTGCCTTTGCCCGGCCGCAGCACCTTGTAAGCCAGGCCGCTCGGCGTGCGCTTGGCATCCTCGGGGGCCGCCTTCACGTCAGGAGGCGCAATCAGCGGTGATGGACGGAAGTCGAGCAGCTCGATATCGAAGACGACGGTCCCCGTTGGCCGGCCGGCGCGGCCGTTATAGGCGAGCGCCTGCGGCACCCAGCAGCGGCGCGTTTCGCCGATGGTCATGAGCATCACGCATTCGCGCCAGCCCGCCATCACTTTGTCGAGCGGGAACGTGGACGCCTGACCGCGCGCGACGCTGCTGTCGACCATCATCCCGTCGCTGCGCCAACCGGTGTAGTTCACCGTGACCACGTCGGTGGCGATGGGCTTCTCGTCGCTGGTCCCCGGCTTGATGGTCTTGGAGATGAGACCCGTCGAGCTCTTCGTGGCGTCATTGGGCGGGGCGCCAAGGTCGGAGGGCGCGGGAATGATCTTGGCGTCCTGCGCGGCAGCGCTGGTGGCCAGCGAAAGAACGCTGGTGGCCAGGACCACAACGAACGTGAGCGAGAGGAGCGTGTGCATAAACCTGAATCTATCCTTCAAGCAGCAGGTTAGCCGGATCCTCGATGTATTCCTTCGCCTTTACCAGGAACTGCACCGCCTCCCGGCCATCGACGATCCGATGATCATAAGACAGCGCCAGATACATCATTGGCCGGATCGCCGGCTGACCGTTGACCGGGACCACCCGGTCCTGAATCTTGTGCAGCCCGAGAATGGCGACCTGCGGGGGGTTGAGGATCGGCGTGCTGAGCAGTGACCCAAAGACGCCGCCGTTGGTGATCGTGAACGTGCCGCCGCGCAGGTCATCGAGCGTCAGCGTCCCGTCATGGGCCTTCTTTGCGAACTCGCGGATGGCCAGCTCGATCTGCGGGAATGTCATGCGGTCCGCATCGCGAATCACCGGGACCACGAGGCCGCCTTCCGCGCCGACCGCCATCCCAATGTCGAAGTAATGCTTGTAGACGATCTCCTCGCCCTGAATCTCGGCGTTCAGCGCCGGGAATGCTCGCAGCGCGGCGATGCTCGCCTTGACGAAGAATGACGCGATGCCGAGGCCGACGCCGAATTCCTTTTTGAACGACTCCTTGCGGCGTTCGCGAAGCGCCATGATCTGCGTCATGTCCGCCTCGTTGAACGTGGTCAGCATCGCCGCCGTCTGCTGAGCCTCGACCAGACGACGCGCGATCGTCTGGCGGCGCTTGGTCATCCGGACACGCGCTTCAGTGCGATCTCCGATCCTGGTCGGTGCAAGGGGCCTGGCGGTGGTCGGTGGGATCTTGCTACCAGTCGGTGCGATCGCACTTCCGCTGGACGGTGCGAGTGTGTCGCGTGTAGGTGCGAACCCGCTGCCGCTTGTCGGTGCGTGGGGGGCGATCGCGTTCTGGACGTCCTGCTTCGTCACGCGGCCGGCCGAGCCCGTGCCCGGAACCCCGCCGAGATCCACCTCGTGATCCTCGGCCATCCGTCGTGCGGTCGGCGTTGCCTTCGGTGATTCTGCGGCCGCAGCGGCCGCGGCCTGATCAGTGGGCGGCGATGCGGCTGCGGGTGCCGCCGCTGCCTTCGAGCCATTGCCCGACTGCCCTGCCGCAGGCGAGGCTCCGGCGCCGTTCTCATCGACCACGGCGAGCAACTCGCCGATCTTGACGTCCTCGCCTTCCTTACGCGCGATGCTGGTGATCACGCCGCGCTTCTCCGCGCTCAGCTCGAGATTGGTCTTCTCAGTCTCGAGCTCCACGAGCGGGTCGCCGACCTCGACGTGATCGCCCGGCTTCTTCAGCCATTTGGCGATGCGCGCCTCCACGATCGATTCTCCGAGCACAGGAACGACGATGTTGGACATACTAGTGGTCCGTATCGGCTGAAGGAGCTAGTTCAGCGCTTCGACGCGGTCAAACTCCGGGCCGGCTTTGAGAGGACCTTCGGCGATTCAGTCGCGTGGCTGCCGAGATCGAATGCGCGCTCGACGAGGGCACGTTGATTGAGTTGGTGCCACGCCGATGAGCCTTCCGACGGACTCGCGCTGCGGGCGCGGCCGATGTAACGCAGCGGATAGCGGTCGCCGATCAGGTCTTCGATGTTCGGGCGCATGAATTCCCAGGCGCCCATGTTCTCGGGCTCCTCCTGTAACCAGACAATATCGCGGACCGCGGGGTAGGCGTCGAGCGCGGCGCGCAGCGCCACACCGGGAAACGGCGCGAGTTGCTCGACCCGGACGATCGCGACCTCTGTTGACGTCTTGCGCTGTTCGCTGCTGATCAGATCCACGTACACCTTGCCGCTGCACAGCACGATGCGACGTACATTCTTCTCCCGTCCCCGCGCCTCCTCATCGTCAATGACGGATTGGAAACGGCCGGTTTCGAGCTCGATCGGGGCGGACGCAACCCCAGGATGACGCAGCAGACTCTTCGGCGTGAGCACGAAGAGCGGGAGCGGGTCCCTCTGAAGGAGCTTGGCTTGACGCCGCAGCAGATGGAAGTACTGCGCGGCCGTCGTGCAGTTGACGAGCCGCAGATTGATTCCGGCCGCGGCCTCGAGAATCCGCTCGGGTCTCGCGCTCGAGTGTTCCGGTCCTTGTCCCTCGTAGCCGTGAGGGAGCAGGAACACGAGCGATGGCTGCAGCCCCCACTTGGCTCGTGCCGACGTGACGAACTGATCGAGGATGATCTGCGCGCCGTTGATGAAGTCGCCGTACTGCGCTTCCCAGATGACGAGGTGCGACGGCTCCTGGATGTTGTAGCCGAACTCGAAGCCGACGGTGCCGTTCTCGCTCAACGGGCTGTTGTGGATTTCGAACGACGCGTGCGAATGGGCGAACGACTGCAACGGGACGAAACGGCTGCCGTTGGCGGCATCGTAGAAGACCGCGTGTCGGCTGCTGAACGTGCCGCGCTCGACATCTTCACCGGTGAGTCTGATCGGAATGGCATCGGCGAGAATCGTGGCAAACGCCAGTTCCTCCGCCGCACCCCAATCGACGGTCCGCTCGGTCGGCGTGTTGAACATCGACTTGCGACGTTCGCGGCCGCGCTCGAGCTTCTTGTGGAACGTGAAGCCTTCAGGCGCCGCGTGCAGCGAGTCGTTGATCTCGCGCAGACGCTCGACCTTCACGCCCGTTTCGGTCTTCGCGGCCGTGCCTGCAGGAGCCAGCTCCGAGACCGGCGCGACGTAATCCTTCTCGGGTTTCAGCGACGCGAACGCCTGCTCGAGCTCAGTGAAATACTTCTTCACCAGCCGGTCGCCTTCCTCGCGCGGCACCGTTCCCTGCTCGGCGAGTTGACCGGCAAACAGCTCGCGCACCGTCTTGTGCGCGGCGATGCGCTTGTACATCAGTGGCTGCGTGAACGCCGGCTCGTCGCCTTCGTTGTGCCCGAAACGCCGGTACCCGATCAGATCGATGAGGAAATCGAGACCGAACCGCGCACGGTATTCCCAGGCCAGCCGCGTGGCTTCCAGGCACGCGGCGGGATCGTCGGCGTTGACGTGGACGATGGGAATCTTGAAACCGCGGGCGAGGCCGCTGGCGTAACTGGTGCTGTAAGACTCGTCGGGTGTGGCCGTGAATCCGAGTTGGTTGTTGGCGATGATGTGAATCGTGCCCGATGT
>DAINQP010000188.1:0-11892 GCA_036742665.1 Vicinamibacterales bacterium
GCCAGACGCTCTATCCAGCTGAGCTATGGGCGCTTGAGGACGAACTTGCGATCACCTGCGCTCATCGGCGTTGGCCGAAACACGCGCAAACATTGACTATATCACGGAGGTCCGGCTGGAGCCGGACACTACGTACGTGGTCGGCCGGGTGATTCGAGTTCGGGCAAGTTGCCGTCGGCAGTTTCGGGATCACGTTCTTCGGCCCGCTCCTCGACGATGATCTCGATCGCTTTACGCTTGTCCTCGTTCAGCATCTCGTAAATCGCCCCGGCCGCTCCCGGGCCCGGGCCGCCGCCGAAGGTACTCCCAGCTCGCCGTCGCCTGCGTACCGCGACGAGGAGGAGCACCATGATCACGACGGCCGCGATCCACGAAATTTCCATGGAGAATCTTACGCCTGCGGCCACAGCTACCGGCTGGCACCTACCAGCTACATAATCGGCCAGTGAGTTCTCTCGAACACAAAGCGCAGGCTCCACTCTCTGTCTCCTGCTTCGTGCTGACCGTGAGCGACACGCGGACCGAGGCGAACGACACCGGCGGTCAGGCGATTCGCGAGCTCCTCGAACGCGCCGGTCACTCCGTCACGGGTCACACCATCGTCAAGGACGAGGCCTCTCAGGTCGCGGCGACCATTCGCGAGCGGCTGGTCGATCAGGCCACGCAGGTCATCATCACCACCGGCGGCACCGGCATCAGCGCGCGAGACACGACTTTTCAAGCGGTCACGGCGCTATTCGAGAAACGTCTCGATGGCTTCGGTGAGTTGTTTCGGATGATCAGCTTCCACCAGATCGGTTCGGCGGCGATGATGAGCCGCGCAACAGCGGGGACTGTTGGACGCAAAGCCATCTTCGTCTTGCCTGGCTCGCCCGCAGCAGTGCGTCTCGCGATGGAGAAACTTATCGTTCCCGAGCTGGGTCATGTCGTTCAGCAGCTCTCCAAGTGACGTTGGTGGTTCGTGGTTGAGGAAATTGGGATTTGTGAATTGGGTATGGTTGGAAGTTGGGCGTTGGTAGTTGGGAGTTGAAGCGGTGACTACCAAGATGCGGCCGTTCAAGGGAACGATTTCGTTGGACGAGGCGCGAGCGATCATCGAGCGCGCCATCGCGCCGGTGACGCGGGTCGAGCGCGTGCCGCTCGATCGCGCCAGCGGACGCGTGCTGGCCGAGCCCATCACTTCGGGCGCGGACGTGCCACCATTCGCGCGCGCGGCAATGGACGGCTACGCCGTCCGCGCACAGGACACCATCGGCGCCAGCCGCACCACACCGCGAATGCTGCGCCGCATCGAAAAGGCATTCACCGGCCAGATGCCCGTGCATACGGTTGGCGCGGGTAACTGCATCGAGATCGCCACTGGCGCGCCGATGCCGGCCGGAGCCGACGCGGTCGTCATCGTCGAGGACACGGACAGCGATGGTGACATCGTCCACGTGTTCGCCCCGGTCAATGCTGCGCAGAACATCGGACGCCAGGGTTCCGATATTCAGAAAGGGCAGACCGTTCTGCAGCCAGGGACGATGCTCAATGCCAGCCGCGTCGGATCAGTGGCGGCGCTGGGACTCACCGCCGTCACGGTGTTCGAGAAACCGCGCGTGGCGATTCTTTCGACCGGTAACGAAATCGTCGAGCCAGGGCAGCCACTCGCGCCGGGGCAGATCTACGACATCAACCGTTTCACGCTCACAGCTGTCGTCAACGAGAACGGGGGCTTGGCGACCCCGTATCGAATCGCCGCAGACACGATCGAAGACCTGTCGCGGTCGGTAGACGAATGTCTCGAGCAGGACATCCTGGTGTTCTCCGGCGGCAGCTCTGTCGGCGAACGCGATCTCATCCTCGATGTGATCACCGCGAAAGGCGAGATGCTGTTCCACGGGATCGCGGTGAAGCCGGGGAAACCCACCGCGTTCGGGCGCATCAACGACAAGCTCGTCTTCGGGATGCCGGGCTATCCCTCGTCTTGTTTGTCGAACGCCCACATCCTGCTGGGCCCGGCACTGCGGCGCATCGCCCGTTTGCCCCATGAGATCATTCGTTCGCTCACGCTCCCGCTCGCCTCACGGGTGACGTCCGTACCCGGGCGGCATCAGTTCTATACGGTGCGAGTCGAGAACGGTCTCGCGGTCCCGGCGTTCAAAGCCTCCGGAGACATCACCTCCATGTCGAAAGCCGACGGCTACATAGAAATCCCCGCCGCCGTCGAGGCGGTCGACGCCAACGAACTGGTCGAGGTGAAGTTGTTTTAGGGCTGAATGATATACTTCGCCCGATCCCCCGCCGATCTATCTGCCATCTTCTCTGCAATTTATGCGGTTGAGCCGCGGGGAGCGCACGAGATCCGAGGGAACGAATCAGAACACCAGAGGGAACAATGTCCGTGACCGACGTCGCCGTCCAAGAGGCCGGCCAGCGAGCGCGCACCGAACGGATCGTTAACGACTTCGCCATTCAGGTAGCCACCGTCAACGGATCCGGCAGTCAGACCGCTAACCTCGTCCTTCTCCGATCCATCTTTCAAATGGGCGTGCCGGTCGGTGGCAAGAATATGTTCCCGTCGAACATCGCGGGACTGCCGACCTGGTACACCATCCGCGCCAGCTCCAAGGGCTACGTCGGACGCAAGAAGGAAGTGGACTTTCTGGTCGCCATGAACGCGGAGACGGCGAAAGAAGATGTCCTCAGCCTGGCGCCTGGCGCCGCCGTCGTCTACGACGAGCCGCTCAAGTTGAACGAGCTGAGAAACGACCTGATCTTCTATCCGGTCCCGTTTGACAAGCTGATGCAGCCGATCACGCACGACGCCAAGCTGCGCCGGCTGGTCCGCAACATGGTGTACGACGGCGTGCTCTCGAAGCTCCTGTCGATCGACACCGGCCAGATGGAGAAGGCCCTGCGAAAGCAGATGGGCAAGAAGGTGAAGGCGATCGAGTTGAACATGTCGGCGCTCAAGGCCGGCTACGACTACGCCGAAGCCAACCTCCCGAAGCAGGACCCGTTCGTCGTCGAGCCGATGGACAAGACGGTCGGCATGATCCTGATCGAGGGCAACGCCGCGGCGGCCATCGGCTGCATGATGGCAGGCGTCACTTTCGTCGGCTGGTATCCGATCACCCCCTCCTCGTCGCTCTGCGAATCGTTGATCGACTACCTGAAGAAGTACCGCAAAGATCCCGAGACCGGCAAGAACACTTATGCTGTTATTCAAGCCGAGGACGAACTGGCCGCACTCGGCATGGTGCTTGGCGCTGGCTGGGTCGGCGCACGAGCGATGACCTCGTCTGCCGGCCCCGGCATCTCGCTGATGTCGGAGTTCACCGGCCTCGGTTACTACGCAGAAATTCCGGCCGTCATCTTCGACGTCCAGCGCTGCGGCCCGTCCACCGGGCTGCCGACACGCACCGGTCAGCAGGACATTCTGTCGACGGCAATGCTGTCGCACGGCGACACGAAGCACCCACTGCTGCTCCCGTGCTCAGTCAGCGAGTGCTACACGATGGCCATGGAGGCCTTCGACATCGCCGAGCAGATGCAGACGCCGGTGTTCGTAATGTCGGATCTCGACCTCGGCATGAACACCTGGATGGCAGAGCCATTCGACTATCCGACCAAGCCGATCACGCGCGGCAAGCTCCTCGATGCCGACACACTCAAGCGCGTCGGCGAGTTCGCCCGCTATCGAGACGTGGACGGCGACGGCATCCCGTATCGCACGATTCCCGGCGATGGCATGCCGGCGTACTTCACCCGCGGGTCCGGCCACAACGATAAGGCGCAGTACAGCGAACGCGCCGAGGACTACTCGAAGAACCTCGATCGCCTGGCGCGCAAGTTCGACACGGCGCGCACGCTGGTGCCGAAGCCCGACGTCGAAGTCCAGGCGAAAGGCCAAATCGGGATCATCGCCTATGGCACGACGCACTGGGCGATCGTCGAATCGCGCGATCAGCTGTCGAACGAAGCACAGCTCACGACGTCATATTTGCGACTGAAGGCGTATCCGTTCACGCCTGAGGTCTTCGAATTCATCGACACGTGCGACCGCGTCTACGTGGTCGAACAGAATCGCGATAGCCAGATGCTGTCGCTGCTCAGGATGGAGTGCAATCCAGCGCAGATTGCCAAGCTGCGCCCGGTTCCGCATTACGCGGGTCTGCCGATCGACGGCCGATCAGTAACAACAGAGTTATTGAAACAGGAGCGCGCGTAGGGCCGGTCCTTTCGAACCGGCCCGTCAGGCACGTCAAAAAGGACGTGCCCTACGGAGCAAAAACGGAATGTCGACGCCAACACAACCAGCCTCCGGGAAGAAGCTCAATCGCATCGGGCTCGAGCCCATCGCCTACCGCGGCAGCAAGACGACACTCTGCGCCGGGTGCGGACACAACGCGATCACCGAGCGCATCATCGACGCCTTCTTTGAGATGGGCGTGGACCCCTCGTCGGTCGTGAAGCTCTCCGGCATCGGCTGCTCGAGCAAGAGCCCGGCCTATTTCCTGAACCAGTCGCACGGCTTCAACTCGGTCCACGGCCGCATGCCGTCGGTGGCCACCGGCGCGGTCGTTTCGAATCGGAAGATGATCGCCATCGGCATCAGCGGCGACGGCGATACGGGTGCGATTGGCATCGGTCAGTTCGTTCACCTGATGCGCCGCAACCTGCCGATCATCTACATCATCGAGGACAACGGCTGCTACGGATTGACCAAGGGTCAGTTCTCGCCGACCGCCGATCTTGGCTCGACGCTGAAGACCGGCGTCGTCAACGATCTTCCGCCGATCGACACCTGCACGCTGGCCATCGAGCTCGGTGCGTCGTTTGTCGCCCGCTCGTTCTCAGGCGATCCGAAGCAGCTCAAGGCGATCCTCAAGGCGTCACTCAGCCATCGCGGCACGTGCATGATCGACGTGCTCTCGCCCTGCGTCACCTTCAACGATCACGACGGCTCGACCAAGAGCTACTCGTACGCAAAGGATCACGAGGAACCGCTCGCCGAACTGAACTTCGTGCCGTTCTTCGAAGACATCAACATCGACTACGATCCCGGCACGACGACGGCCGTCACGCTGCATAACGGGTCGAAGATCCTGCTGAACAAGCTGGCTGAGGATTACAACCCGACGGATAAGCATCGCGCGCTGTCACTGCTGCGTGAAACGGCGTCACGCAACGAGTTCGCGACCGGCATTCTCTACGTTGAGCCGGACAAGCAGGACTTCATCGAGTTGCTCGGCCTCGTCGACGAGCCGCTCGCGTCGCTCGACACCGCGAAGGTTCGACCTGGCAAAGCAGCGCTCGACGAGATCATGGAGAGCTTTCGATAGGCAGTAGTCGGTAGCTGGTAGGTGGTGGCGAAATGACAGAGCTACCGCCAATCTTCCCTACTGTCTACCAGCTACAGACTACAGGCTAGAACATGGCACAGTACGGCCCGGTCGCCATCTACCTCGGATTCATTCTCGCCTTCGCGCTCGTGTCACTTGGCGCGGCGATGGTCCTGCGTCCGCGTCGGCCATTCGCAGCCAAGCTGCAAAGCTACGAGTGTGGCGCCGAGCCGATCGGTCCCGCCTGGGTGCAGTTCCCCGTTGGGTTCTACCTCGTGGCGCTCGTCTTCCTCGTCTTCGATGCGCTGGCTGTATTTCTTTTCCCCTGGGTGCTGAACGTTCGCGCGCTCGGACTCTGGGGTATTTTCGCGATGCTCACGTTCCTGGTGATTGTGTCGCTGGGGTGGGTCTACGCGTACCGGGAGCGCATTCTCGAGTGGAAATAAAACCGCCGGTACCTATAATCCCCGCGCCCATCTGGAGGAACATCAAAGACCTTCAGGAATGGGAGCAGCTCCATCAGAAGCGACCCGAGGGCGACAAGCACTCGGCCGCGTTCGAGTCGATCACCGAAGGCATCCACAGCTTTCCTGGCGGCTTCGTCGTGACGACGGTTGCGGACTCGTTTTTCAACTGGGCACGAAAGTCGTCGGTGTGGCCGGTGACGTTCGGCCTGGCCTGCTGTGCCATCGAGATGATGGCGACGTTTGCCTCGCGCTTCGACGTCGAGCGCCTGGGGATGGTGCCGTGGGCATCGCCTCGGCACTCGGACCTGATGGTTGTCTCGGGAACGGTGACGATCAAGATGGCGCCGATGCTCGAGCGCATCTATGACCAGATGCCCGACCCGAAGTGGGCCGTCTCGATGGGCTCGTGCGCGAACTCGGGTGGTCCGTTCCGTCATGGCTATCACGTCGTGAAGGGCGTCGATCGCATCATTCCCGTGGACGTCTACGTGCCGGGCTGTCCGCCGCCGCCCGAGTCGCTCTTGAACGGCCTGCTCCTGCTGCAGGATCAAATCGCGCAATTCCGGCGCACCGGCAAGCGCGCGGCTCCGAACCCCAAGGTCGATTGACACTGTGACCCACGAGCAGGCGAAAATCTTAATCGGCGAGCGCTTCGGCGGTGCGCAGGTTGAACCTGCCTCCGCTGACGCTACGGCGGGCAAGGGCATGGCGCTCACGGTCACGGTGCCGCCCGGCGACTGGCGGCCCTTCGCATCGTTTGCGAAAGACACGCTCGGCTGCCGCTTCTTCTCCTTCTCCACCGCGGTTGACTGGAAGGAACAGGGTCTCGAGGTCATTGCCAGGGTGGACAACCTCGACACCGGCCTGTCGATCTTCATGAAGACGAAGCTCGGGCCAGGCGTCTCGGAGTGCCAATCGCTCGTGCCGGTCTATCGCGGGGCGAACTGGATGGAGCGCGAGTGCTACGACATGTTCGGCGTCCGCTTCGACGGCCATCCCGACCTGCGACGCATCCTCCTCGGTGACGACTGGGTTGGCCATCCCCTTTTGAAATCCTACGCGGTGGATACCCCTCACCCGCCCTATAGATGACGCTGGAAGCCACCCCGACGACACGCGTCGAGCTCGATTATTCAGGCGGCGAGCGCCTGACGATGAACATGGGGCCGCAGCACCCGTCGGCCCACGGTGTGTTCAGAGCGATCCTCACACTCGAGGGCGAGACCGTTGTTGCTGTCGATGCCGTGATCGGGTATCTGCATCGCTGCCACGAGAAGCTCTCCGAGACGCTGACCTACGCGCAGTACCCGTCGATTGCGTCGAAGACCGATTACGTCGCGGCGATGACCAGCGAGTTTGCCTACGTCATGGCGGCCGAGGCGATCGGCAAGATCGAAGTGCCGAAGCGCGCGCAGTATCTGCGCGTCATTGCCGCGGAACTGCAGCGCATTGCCTCGCACCTGTTGTGGCTCGGCACGTGGTGCATGGACATGGGCGGGGCGCTCGGTGGCGGCGCGACGATCTTCCTCTATGCGATCCGCGAGCGCGAGGCGATCCTCGATTTGTTCGAGTCGCTGGTCGGCGCGCGTCTGCTCTACGGCTTCCATCAGGTCGGCGGCACCCGTTACGACATCCCGCCGGGCTGGGCCGATGCGTGCCGGAAGACGATCGCGGTCATCGATCAGCGCATCAGCGAGTACGAAGGGCTACTCGAGGACAATCCGTTCTTCCTGGCTCGGGCGCAGGGCGTCGGCTATATCACCCGCGAGCTGGCCGAGGACGTCGGCATTGCCGGTCCGCTGCTGCGCGGGTCGGGCGTGAACTTTGACCTCCGCCGCTCGGCGCCGTATTCGTCATACGAGGACTTCAGCTTCACGGTGCCAGTCGAAACCGCAGGTGACTGCTTCGCCCGCTACCGCGTGCGGATGGTGGAATTCCGCGAATCGATCAAGATCGTCCGCCAGGCGCTCGACAAGCTGCCAGACGGTCCGATCTCGTCGCGGCCGGGACTCAAATCGGTTGCGCAGATCAGGATTCCGAAGGGCGAGGCCTACGCACGCGTCGAAGGCCCACGCGGCGAGGTCGGCTGCTATCTGATTGCCGACGGCAGCGCCAAGCCGTATCGCATGAAATGGCGCGGCGCATCGTTTTCGAACCTCGCGGTGTTGCCGCACATCATCCCGGGTCACAAGGTGGCGGACGTGGTGGCGATCATGGGCTCGGTCGATCCCGTATTTGGCGAGGTCGATCGCTAATGAGGGTGAAACGCGGATCTTTCTCCGCGCCTCAGCGCCTCCGCGTTGCGTAGGACATGAGCTAAATGCCAGCCTGGATCACCGCCCTCATTGGACCGTTTGTGGTGCTGAACGTGGTCATCGGATTGGTGACCTACGTGACGCTGCTCGAGCGGAAGTTCGCGGCGCGCATGCAGTCGCGCATCGGTCCGTACCGCGTCGGTCCGCACGGACTATTGCAGCCGATTGCCGATGCGCTGAAGCTGATGATGAAAGAGGACGTGGTGCCGACGGCCGCCGACAAGCCGGTCTACAACCTGGCGCCGATCGTGTTCCTCATCCCCTGCATGTTGATCTTCGCCACCATCCCGTTTGCGCCGGGGATGGGCGTTGCTGATCTCAATATCGGCATCCTGTTCTTCCTCGCCGTGTCGTCGATGGAGATCGTCGGCCTGTTCATGGCCGGCTGGGGCTCGAACAACAAATACGCGCTGCTGTCAGCCATGCGCGCCGTGAACCAGATCATCTCCTACGATCTGCCGTTCATCTTCTCGGCGCTCGTCCCGGTGATGCTGGCCGGCTCGCTGAAGCTTTCTGACATTGCGGCGGCGCAGGCCGGCGGTGGGTGGTTCATCCTGTATCCGGTGATCGGCCAGCTTGCCTTCGTCGCGTTCATGGTATCGACGCTCGCGGCCGAGAACCGCGTGCCGTTCGACATCCTCGAAGCAGAGTCTGAACTGGTCGCCGGCTTCCGTGTCGAGTACTCGGGTATGAAGTTCGCGCTGATTCAGCTCGGCGAGTACGCGCACATCATCGGATCGTCGTTTCTCGGCTCGATACTCTTCCTCGGTGCATGGGCAGGGCCTGGCCCCGAGTATCTGGGGCCGATCTGGATGCTGCTCAAGGCGATGTTCCTGTTCCTGGTGCTCACCTGGATCCGGTGGAGCTTCGTCCGCATCCGCGTCGATCAGATCCTGACGCTATCGTGGAAGTTCCTGCTCCCGGCCACGCTGACGCTGCTCATCGCCACCTCGTTCGTGGTCGTCTGGAGGGCCGGTGGATTCTAGCGGACTCGGCCGGTCCGAAAGGACCGGCCCTACGAGCGATAGTGCCGGCCCTACGATTGCCGGAAGGACGGCCCCTTCACGCGACACGAGCCCGCTGTTCGTGATTCGCGCCGTCGCGAAGGCGATGTGGGTGACGCTGTTCAACCTGTTCCGCAAACCGGTAACCGTCCACTATCCGGACAAAGAACGCGCGTATCCCGACCGGTATCGCGGCCTCCTCGCACTGGTCTATGAACCGGATACTGGTGAAGAAGCCTGCATCGGCTGCCGGCTCTGCGAGTTCGTGTGCCCGCCGGCCGTGATCAAGGTCGAAATGCTCAAGAGCGAGAAGCGGAACTACGCCAAGACCTTCTCGCTCGAGCTGTATGCCTGCGAGTTCTGCGAGCTGTGCGTGCAGGTCTGCCCGACTGACGCCATCGTCATGATGAAGTCGTTCGACATGGCGACGGCGGATCGGCGCGAGATGCTGCTCGACAAGGATCGTCTGCACGCGCTCGGTCTGCAGCATCAGCAGTCCTGGGCAACCGGTAACAAGTTGCGCGATATGCAGGGGCCGCCGAAGATGGCGCGCCCCGAGCCCGGGGCGCACGCTGCGCCTGCCGCTGCAGGCGCGCCTGCCGCCGCTGCGACCCCCGCCGCTCCCGCAAAAACAGCCGGGGGCGAAGTGTGACGTTCAGCGGTCTGGCCTTCTGGGTCCTGTCCGTGATGCTCGTCGGATCCGCGCTGGCCGTGGTCCTCTCGAAGAACCTTTTTCACGCGGTGCTGTGGCTGGCGCTGGCGCTCACCGGCACTGCAGGCATCTTCCTCCTGCTCAACGCGGAGTTCCTCGCGGCAGTGCAGCTTCTCCTCTACGCCGGCGGCATCATTACGGTCGTCGTCTTTGCCATCGTCGTCACTGAACGGCTCATCGGAGAGCGGTTGTCGCAAACGACTCGCGGCGTCTTCAGCGGCGCGCTGGTGGCGGCCGCGCTGCTCGGCATCATCGTGAGCACGCTGATGCAGCGAGAGCTGCCGTCAACGCCGCTGCCGCAGTTGAGCGACATTACGCGTCTCATGGGCGAGCAGGTGCTCACGACCTTCGTGCTGCCATTTGAGCTGCTGGCGCTGCTGATGCTGGCGGCGATGCTTGGGGCAATCTACTTCGCGCGTCCAGAGGACTAGCTGAATATGGGCCTTCAGGCGTATTTGATCCTCGCCGCAACCGTGTTCTGCATCGGTCTGTTCGGCGTCGTCACGCGCCGCAACACGATCGGGATCCTGCTCGGCATCGAGCTGATGCTCAACGCGGTCAACATCAACCTGGTCGCGTTCTCGCATTTCAACGCGTCGACCACGGGCATGATCTTCACGCTGTTCACCATCTGCATCACCGTATCTGAGGCGGCGATTGGCCTGGCGCTCGTCATCCTGCTGTTCCGCGTACGGCGGACGGTGATGGCCGATCACCTGGATCTGCTCAAGGGATGATGGCCGATCCTGGCGCTCTCGCCCTCATAGGGCTGCTGCTCCCAGCAGTCAGCTTTCTGATTCTGGCTGTCATCGCGCCGTTTCGGCGAAGCGGCCGGCCTGCGGCATATACGTCCATCCTCTTCGCTGCCGGCTCGCTCGCTGCTGCCATCGGTGCGTGGCGCGGCCATGCCGAGGGCCAGGTCACGCGACTGGCCTGGGAGTGGCTGCCGTCGAATGGTCACTCGATCGCGACAATCGGCGTCCTCGCCGATCGCGATTCGACGCTGATGCTGATCCTCGTGGCGCTCGTCGCCTTGCTCGTGCAGCTGTACTCGATCGAGTATCTGCACGGCGAGGCCCCAGCTGCGCTGGGGCGCTACTACACCTATCACTCGCTGTTCGCCTTCTCGATGATGGGCGTCGTGCTTGCGCCCAACCTCCTGCAGCTGTTCATCTGCTGGGAGCTGGTCGGGCTCTGCTCCTTCCTGCTGATCGGCTTTTGGTATCAGAAGCCGGAAGCGGCGCGCGCAGCCGTCAAGGCTTTCTGGACGACGAAAGCCGGTGACATCGGACTGCTGATTGGCATCGTGCTGCTGTGGCGCGTCACGGGCACGTTCGATCTAGGCGAGCTCAGGACGATGGTCGCGAGCGGTGCCGTTCCCGTCGAGGGCCTCTCGCTGATCACGTTCTGCATCTATCTTGGTGCGGTCGGCAAGTCGGCGCAGTTTCCGCTGCACACCTGGCTCCCCGACGCGATGGAAGGGCCCACGCCTGTCTCCGCTCTAATCCATGCAGCGACGATGGTGACGGCGGGCGTGTATCTGCTGCATCGCACCGTGTTCCTGTTCCCGCCGGATGTCTTGATGGTCGTCGCATGGATCGGCGCCTTCACGGCGCTGCTGGCGGCGGTGCTGGCGTGCGTGCAGGACGACATCAAGCGAGTGCTCGCCTACTCGACGGTCTCGCAGCTCGGCTACATGATGGCGGCGATCGGCGCGGGGTTCTCAGCGGCCGGGTTCTTCCATTTGCTCACGCACGGGCTGTTCAAAGCGCTGCTCTTCCTCGGCGCTGGCGCTGTGATTCATGCCGTGCACAGCAACGACCTCTCGCACATGGGCGGACTCGCGAAGAAGATGCCGCAGACGGCGCTGGTGTTTGGGATCGGCACGTTATCGCTGGCCGGCATCCCGTTGTTCGGCGGATTCCTGTCGAAGGAAGAGATCCTCAGCGCGACGTTAGCAGGACACCAGACCGGTCCGTTTGTGCTGCTGATGGTGGTCGCGTTTCTGACGGCGTTCTACATGTTCCGTGTAGTGTTCCTGGCATTCTTTGCGAGCCCGGCCGCCGC
>DAINQP010000189.1:0-11838 GCA_036742665.1 Vicinamibacterales bacterium
GCCGCCGTCCGCGGTGACTCCACCAGCGGCCGCGGCAACGACAGCCTCCATACCACCGGCGACCGCAGCGGCACCACCTCCGGCTTCAGCTGTCGCTCCGCCTGCGGCGGCGGCCGCGGTCGTTGATACGAACACCCCTCGAATTCAGAACGCGCTCACGCGCTATCGTCAGGCGTTCAATGCGCTGAGTGCGAGCGCGGCTCGCGAAGTATGGCCGACCGTCAACGAGAGGACGCTGAGCCGCGCCTTTGATCAGCTCGAAGAGCAGCAACTGTCTTTCGACGGCTGTCAGATCCAGGTCAGCAACCAGCAGCGTGCGGAAGCGCTCTGCAACGGGTCGGCTCGCTACGTGCCACGAGTCGGCAGCCGGACGCCGCGCGTCGAACGGCGACAGTGGCGCTTCAGCCTCGTCAAACAGGGCGATGAATGGCTGATCGGCGCGGTGGACGCACACTGATCGAGAGGCACACGCCTTGCTGCGTTCGGCAGCCGCGAGGTGATCCACATGAACGGAAAGTACGCGAGCCCAGCTGGTCGTCCCGAAGACGAGGAACTCGAAACTGCGACGGATGAGGACGACGAAGAGTTCGATGAGGACGAAGACGCGGATGACGAGGAGTCTGAAGACGACTCCGAAGAGGAAGCCTGAGGCGGATTGACAATTGCGAGGACGCCGGGCGCTTTACTCGCGCCTGACGTCCTTCGCCGCTTTGTCCTCGCGCAACGCCACGAACCGGCTGTGCCGGAGATGGTTATCTGGCGTCCACTCCACGAACTCAAACTCACCAACTAATATCGGCTTCAGCCAGCGACACTCGGCCATTTTCGCTCGCGTCAGTCCCTGCCCCCATCGGCCGCTCCTGGCTTCTGGAAGATTGGCGAACGGGCACTCGGAGTTTTCGAGTCGCGCGAACTTCTTGAACAGCTGATTGCGCGTGGCAGGCGTGAATCCATTCCTCGTGCGCGCCGCGTAGATGAGTCGATCGTCATCGTAGTAGCCAATGATCACCGCATCGAACGTCTTCGTTCCGAGGGTGTAGCCGGCGATGACGAATTCCTGACCGCGGTTGACGCGCATTTTCATCCACGCGCCTGAGCGTACGCCCGGCTCGTATTTGCTGCTGCGCCGCTTCGCGACGAGGCCTTCAAGACCTTGCGTCTTCACCGAGTGAATCAGGTCGCGAAGCCCTGCGTTGAGCTCACCGGTATAGCGGACGGGTTCAGCAAGCGACGCGAGCACCTTCCGCTCGAGCAGCTCTTGTCGCATTTCGAGTGTCTCGCCCATCACGGTGCGGCCTTCCAGCACCAGCACGTCGAACACGTAATAGACGATCCGCGTACCCGGCGTGAAGTTTTGCAGCGCGTTGAACGAGGGGCGCCCGTCATCGTCCAATGCCACGACTTCGCCGTCGATGACGGTGTCGTTAGGCATCTTCGACAAACCGGTGACGACAGTCGGGTAGCGGTCGCTGAAGTCGTTGTCATTGCGTGAGCGCAGATGCACCTTGCCGCCGGTCTTGAAGGCGATCGCCCGGTAGCCGTCCAACTTCAGCTGATAAGACCAGCGTGCCAGATCGTCCGGCAGTGTCTCGGTGCGGAGCAGCAGCATTGGCTGCACGAAACCGGCTTTAACGCGCGAGGCCATCCGTCGAATCTACTGCGGTTTTCGTCGATCTAGTGTCCGGCTTCAGCCGGACATAGGCAGGGCGGCGAAGTTGCATTGCAAAGGGAAGTGCGAGCAGAACCACCGGTCGTCGCAGGTATTCGACTGTCACATCCCGACCGGCTGATCTACCCGGATCTCCACCTCTCCAAGCTTGAACTCGCGCGCTACTACGAGCGCATCGGTGAGTGGGTCCTACCGCATGTCCGCGCCCGTCCGTTGACACTGGTTCATTGCCCGGAGGGCATTGCTGGTCCGTGTCAATTCCTGCGCCATGCGAAGGCGTGGGGCCCGAATGCCCTGCGGCGGGTGCGGATTCGCGAGAAGACGAAGATCGGTGAGTACCTCGTCGCCGATACCGTTGCGGCAGTCGTGGCGCTCGCGCAGATGGGCATCGTCGAGATCCACACCTGGAACTCCACGGCCGACGATGTGGAGCGACCGAATCGGATGGTGTGGGATCTCGATCCAGGTCCAGAGGTGACATGGAAGCAGACGGTGGCTGCGGCCAGGCTGCTGCGCGATGTGCTCGAGACGCTGGGACTGGCGTCGTGGGTGAAGACAACCGGCGGCCGCGGCCTGCACGTCGTCGTCCCCATCACGCCGTCGGTGGACTGGAGTACGTGTCTGTCGTTCTCGCGTGACGTTGGCGAGGTGATCGTCCGGACCAATCCGGCGCTCTACACGACGGCCTTCCGCAAGCAGGGACGTGAACGGCAGATCTTGATCGACTATCTCAGAAACAACCGTACGAACACATCGATCTGTGCGTACTCGCCGCGTGCACGACCAGGCGCCCCTGTTTCGGTGCCGCTCGGCTGGAAAGAGTTGAGTATTCAGCCGGAGCGATGGACGCTGCATACAGTCGTGCGTCGCCTCGCGCGTCTGCGCGTCGATCCGTGGACGACGTACTGGACAACAGCGCAGCGCGTGTCGCGGGCGTCTCTCGAGGCGTTGGCGCGGGTGTCAGGCTGACCGAACGCCGCCCGCGTGCGTGCGTCCCGCCAGATTATGGCGTTCAGCAGACGCACGCGAACGGCGCGCGCTGGCAGGGCGCCTACTGCCCGGAGGGACTGCGACTCGCGGTCCGTCCAATCGATTCGCCGCTGACGACCAACTCGACGCGGCGGTTCTGCTGACGGCCAGCCGCTGTCTCGTTACCTGCCACGGGACGGCTTTCGCCGAATCCTTCGGCATCAACGGACGTCGGCGCGATCTTCTGCTGCACCAGATACGCGCGGACCGACTCGGCACGGCGCTCCGACAGACGCTGATTGTAATCGTCGGCACCGACGCTGTCGGTGTGTCCCTCAATCTCAATCTTCAGATCCGGATGCGACGCCAAAATGCCCGCGACCCGCGCCAGCTTCTCGCGCGCGCCAGGCTTCAGCGTCGCGCTGCCGGTATCGAACAACACGTCGGAGACGTTCACGATGAGACCGCGCGCCGTCTCGCGAGTTTCGAGGATCACACTGAGCTGCTCGCGCAGCCGTTCGCGAAGTGCGTTCTTCTCCTGCTCGGCCTGCGCAACTGCCGCTTGAGCCTGCTGGGCCTGCGCGCGCGCTTGTTCCGCCTGTGCATCGGCGGCGAGCTTGGCGGCCTCGGCTGCCGCGCGCGCCTGCTCGGCGTCAGATTGTGCCTTCAGCGCTTCTTGCCGCGCGCGCTCGATCTCGACGCGTTCGCGCTCGGCTGCCGCTCGTGCCGCGGTGGCGGTCTGCGCCTCGACTTCGGCCTGGCGGCGTCTGGCTTCTTCGGCGAGGGCGCGCTCACGTTCGGCCTGCGCACGCTCGCGCTCGGCCTGCGCGCGATCGACAGCCTCGCGCTCGCGCTGCGCCGCGAGCGCACGCTGCTGTGCCTGGAACTCGTCCTGCTGACGCTGCAGCGCAATCAGGCGCGCATCCTCGGCGGTTTGCGCCGCCTGGCGTGCGGGCATCATCACGTCGTTGCCTCGCTTGTGCTTTTCACGCGCGACCTCGGCGTCCGTCAGAAGCTTCTGAGCTTTCGCGAATGAGTCGCCCGCATAGCGATCGGCACCGGCGATCCGTGCCAACTCCACCGCATTGCGCGCCTCGGCCAGGTCGAGTGGTGCACCCGGCTCGAGTGGTTTCACCTTGAAGTTGGCATTCTGGTTCATCAGGTAGGAACCGCGTTTCAGCAACTCGTACTTCGCTTGAACGGTCTCGAACTTGCCCTTCGTGTCGTCGCGGATCAGGTTTTCGATCACCACCACATCGCTCGGCTGTGTGACGGCGAAATACGGCTCCGCGGTCACGATCAATGCGAACGCCTGGAACTCGGTCGTCACCTGAATGCGTGCGTCGTCGTCATCGATCTGGATTTCGCCGAGATTCTTGGCGCGACCCTCGGGCGTGATGGCCCATAACACGTAGGTGAGGTACTCCGATCCGAATCGCGTGGCCGGCTGCATTTTTTTGAAGTGCGCATCGATCTCGATGTAGCCCTTTTCGCCGGACACTTCGGCGTATCCACGGGCCTCAGGCAGCAGCGCTGTGCCGACGAGATCGACTTTGGTCTTTCCGCTTCGCGGCCGATAGTTGATCGCCGCAGTCGTGCGGCCAACCACGGTTACCTGAAACAGCGGAGCTGGTGCGTTGAGATCCGACGGCTGAGCGGGCGGTCTGGCGACTTGCGCGAACGCCGGTGTTGCGAAGAAGCCGATCAGCAGTGCAGTAATGGGTCTCATGGGTCTCCCTCTTCTGAGGGTCCTAAAGCAAGCGCTTCGCCATAACAGACGGATCTGAAGACCCGTCTCTACCTTTGGAAGCTCGAGAGATCTATTGTGGTGGAGCGGTTGTGGACGGCGCGCCAATTGATTCGCCGCTGACAACGACCTCGACGCGACGGTTCTGTTGCCGTCCCTCCGCCGTATCGTTGGGCGCAATCGGCCGGGCTTCGCCGAACGCGCCGACCTCCATGGACTCCGGCGGGATCTTCTGCTGCATCAGATACGCGAGTACCTCTTGGGCGCGTCGTTCCGACAGTCGCTGATTCCGTTCATCGTCACCGACGCTATCGGTGTGTCCCTCGATCGCAATATGGAGCTCTGGCTGCGCGGCGAGGATGCCGGAGACACGGGCGAGCCGTTCGCGAGCGACGTTGGTCAGACGCGCGCTCCCGGTAACGAAGAGGACGTCGGGCACCATCATGATGAGGCCGCGTCCGGACTCGCGCGTCTCGAGAAACACGTTCAGCTGTTCGCGCAGTTGCTCTCGCAGCGCGTTCTTCTCCTGTTCGGCGACTGCGAATGCCGCTTGCGCTTTCAACGTCTCGAGCCGGGCCTGCTGCAATTCATCGCGTGCGCGCGCCACGTCATCGCGTTCACGTTCGGCTTCGGCCTTGGCCTCGGCGGCATTCTGCGCTTCACGCTCGGCGCGTTGACGCTCATCGACCGCCTGCCGTCCGCGGTCGTCGGCAAGGCTTTTCTGCTGGGCGATGAATTCCTCCTCCTGCCGCTTCACCGCGATCAGACGGGCGTCCTCGGCGGTCTGCGCGGACTGACGAGCGGACGCGATGACCTCGTCTTTGGATCCGTTCTTCTCGCGAGCGATTTCCGCTTCGGCCAACAGACGCGTGGCTTTTGTGAACGCGTCGGCCGCATAACGGCTTGCACCGGCGAGGCGGGCGAGTTCAACCGCGTTGCGCGCTTCGGCCAGGTCAGTGGGCATACCGGGCTCGAGCGGTTTGCTCGTGAACTCGGACGGACGGTTCATCAAGTACGAACCGCGCGGCAACAATTCGTATCTGGCTTCCACCGTGTCAATCGTGCCGCGGGTGTCCGCGCGGATGCTGTTTTCGATGACGACGACGTCGCTCGGCTGCGTCACCGCGAAATACGGTTCCGCTGTGACGATCAATGCGAACGCCTGCAGTTCCGTGGTGACCTGTTTGCGAATGTCGTCACCAGTGAACTGCACTTCGCCGAGATTCCGCGGGCGGCCCTCCGGCGTAACGGCCCACAGGACGTAGGTGAGGTATTCACTGCCAAAGCGCGTTGACGGTTCCAGGCCGCTGAACCGCGCGTCGATTTCGATGTGACCGCTCTTTGCGGAGACTTCCGCGACGCCACGTGCGTTGGGCAGCAGCGCGGTGCCGTTCAAATTGACTTTAGTGTCGCCGCTGCCGCGGTAGTTGATCGCGGCGGTCGTGCGTCCCACGGCGGCGATGCGGTAGATGGGAACTGATGGGTCGCTCGCCGATTGCTGCGAAGGACTGGGTGCCACCTGCGCGAGTGAGTAGTGACTGAGCAGCGCACAGAGTGCGGCGGCAATTGCGGTCGAGCGAGCGATCATGCCAGCCACAGAAGCAAGCGGTTCGCCAGCGCGTCGCTTGGAAATGTCTACCTGGACCGAACGTTTCGCGGCAGAATCGATGAGGGAGTGAATCGTGAGACCTATGCTCGTAGTCGCATTGTGGCTGACCTTGGCCTCGGCCGCCGCCGCGCAACAGACACCGGCACCTGCCGAACCGATGGTTGTCGCATCGGGTCAGGGCGTCGTCTTCGCCGTTCCCGATCGAGCATGGATCACTATCACTGCCGAGTCCCGCGCGCCGAGCCCACGCGAGGCGCAACGTCTCAATGCCGAAGCGATGCGCCCGGTGCAGGACAAACTGCGCGCCGCGGGCATCGCTGCTGACGCGATTCGCACCATCGCTTACGACGTGCAGTACGAATGGGACTTCGTGAATAACAAGCGCGTGGGTCGCGGCTACGTCGCACGCAATAGCATTGAGGTGCGCGTGGATGCGATCGATCGGGTCGGCGAGCTGCTCGAGATCGCCGTCGGCGCCGGCGCAACGGCGCTCGGCGGCATCCGGTTCGATCTGAAGGATCAGGCGAAGCTCGAACGTGAGGCGCTGCGCCTCGCGGTGCTCGACGCACGCGCCAAAGCCGATGCTGCCGCCGCAGGCGCCGGCCGCAATGTGGACCGCATCCTTCGCATTGAGGAGGGAGGCGTGGAGGTGCCGCCGATGCCGGTACGCATGATGCGTCAGGCGGCGCAGGCCAATGCCGCCGATCTGGCGCCGCCGATCTCGGCGGGCCAAATGGAGATCCGAGCGCGGGCGACGGTGACCGCAGCGCTGAAATGAGGTTGGTGGTTCGTGGTTAGCGGACGATTGAAAAACCCGGCGATGTCTGTGTCAGCTCGGGATTGGTGACGCTGGTGATGCGGATCTTCGCCCGCGACGACACCATACCGCTGCCGGTCCAGTCGTAAAAGCCGCTGTTCTCGGCGTTATCACTGACTCTCGTCCAGCTCGCGCCATCGTCTCGTGAAAGGTCCACAGCGACGCCGCCCGCGACACCGCGCATCGTCCACTGCACCGTGTTGTTGCGGCCGAGTCGGAAGAGTGTGTCACTCACCGGCCGGCGCAGCGTCAGCGAGGGCTCGTAGCGCGCGACTCGGGTCATCGTCTCGACCGCGTGGCGTTCATTGGCCAACCCGTTATCCGTACTGCCGTTCACGATCGCGGTGCTGATGACGTCGCCCTCTCTGGTTGTGCGGGCCCTGACGACGATGAAGGCTTCAGCGCCGGGCGCGAGGCTTCCCAAGTCACACGTCGCGATTGCGCTCGTCGAGCAAGCCCCTTGAGAGGGGCGCACTGAGACGAGCTCCGCGCCTGATGGCGGCATCTCCAATACGCGTACCCCGGTGCGGCGGCCGGATGCGTGATTCGTCACGCGAGTGACCAACACCAGATCGGCGCCGAAGGCCACGGTCCCCGGTCCGCTGAATGTTACGTCGAGTCCAGTCGGCAGCCCCTGTGGAATCGCGCGTGGCCGGACCACGAAGAGACCCTGTTCGATGCCATTGACGATGACCGCGCCGCTCGAGAAGAACGGGTAGGACGTCCACGCGCCATTGAAGTTTGCATTGTCATCTGCGGGAAAGATGTCGAAGAACCCGAGCTCGCGCAGCGCACCTTGCGCAATCTGGCTGGCGTCGAGCACGCGCAGCCCGCTGCGATAGTTCGACTCGTAGACCAGATTGCCGCGCACATACAGATTGTGATCGATCGACGGCGTCGGGCCATCGTAATAGGTCAAGAGCACCGGCGCATCGAGGTCTGAGACATCCCAGATCCACGTTCGGGTGGCGTGTTTGAACGCCTGCTCGTCGCCTTCGTCGTTGACGAGGAAGAACCGCTGATCGTCGGTGAGCCATCCCTGGTGCGTGTACGCGCTGCCCCCATATCCCGTGCGCGATAGCTGCACCTGTTCGAGCTTGTCGGTGGCATCGACGATGGTCAGCGTGTCTTCGTTGGAGTTAAGGCAGATCTCGTGGTCGCGATAGATCGCGTCAGCACCTGTGTAGACGACGCATTGCGTCTCGTGTGTGTAGCCATCGAGGCTGAAGCAGCCGGCCGCGCGTGGCGTGCCCGGCGTCCGCACATCGACGACGTGCAGACCGCCTTCGCAGGTGCGCGTGCCGACGGCGTAGGCGAACCCCGTGCGCGTGTTCAACGCGAGCGTGTGGGTGGATCCGAAGCCTGCATAGTGCGCGGTCTCACTGAAAGTAACCGGCGGCGCTGTGACGTTGCGCAGCTGCGTGAGGTCGAAGACCTGCATGCCATGGTCAACCGCTTCACTGACGACGAACGCGTGGTTGGCGAAGGCCTTGATGCCGCGCCATGCCGAAGGCGCGGTGTGGGTGGGGAGGCTGCCCACGTAAATTGGCTGGCTCGGATTCGAGATGTCCACGAAGGCCGTGCCACTGGATTCTCCGACCAACGCGTATTCGTGGCCGGTCTCAGGATCGGTCCAGCCCCAGATGTCGTTGCCGCTTCCGCCTCCCATCTCGGCGTGCGACAGGAACGAGAGCAGGTCCACGTCGCGGCACGGATATGCGCCTGCGAATCCATTGGTGCAGGTCATCTCCGGCAGCGCCTCGAGGCGCGCCGGGGCCTGCACGTCGGCCCGCGTCGCGCAGCCGCAGGAACATTTGCGACCATTTGAATCGAGAGGGCAGAGCCCGCCGTTGCAGTCGCAGTGGGACCCTCGCGGCGGGTCACTGTAGGACCGATCGGCGACGGCTGAGACGGCCGTCAGGGTGAGCAGAACGGCGACCGTGGCGATTCGCAGGGGCATGGGCAACCCTGCGGGATCCTATCAAAACCCGCGGCAGCCAACCATGAACCTGACCCTGCCGTCCAACGTATCAATTCGTTGGATTGGGCAGGGAGGCTGGGGTGTCATTTCTGAAACGATTGTTGGGGCGAGAAGAACCGCCAAAGCCGCGCGTGCGCGTCTGTGTGGAGTGCGGAATGCCAGTGGCCGAACATAAGGACTGGTGCTCTATCCTTCGGGGCCAGGCCGAGATGCAGCGTCGAGCGCAGGAGTCCCGTCCGACGACATAAAAAAAGTCACGCGCGGCGCGCTGCTACCGCCGCGCGGCGGCCCAGCGCGATGCTACTGACGCGCAGGGCGATCCAGATCCGGGCGTCCCGCAGCCATGTGCTCGTCGACGGCGGTCGCATAGAAGCCGCTCACGGCGTACGTGCTCATGACCGCCACGAGATCCATCGCGCCCTTCTTGCCAAACAGCTGGACCGCCTTGGCGAACGTCGCGGCATCCATCTTGTTGTCGTGAAACAGCTGGCGGCCGAAGCGAATCACTGCCGCATCGCGTTCATCCACGCCAGTCAGCGCCAGATTCTTCCGCACGGCGTCGATCGACTTGCGATCGACCCCGGCCTTCACGGCCGCTGGCTCGTGGGCATTCCATTCCAGGCTGTAGTTCGTCTCGCGGCAGGCGACCAGAATCGCGAGCTCCCGCACATGCGGATCGAGCGCTCCCGCGACGGCGGCATTGTGCAAATCGAACAGCGCTTTCGCGACGCCGGGATTGTATGCGGCGAACGCCAGCGGTCCGCGCAGGACGCCGTCCTGGCCACGGCCAGGCAGCACATCGAAGATCTTCTGGTTCGCCTCGTCCATGTCCGTGCGTTTGAGGTAGGGGAGGCGTGCCCGCGAATCCGAATCAAGATCGGCTGGAAGCGTGGCGGTGGATTGTGCGTAACCGAGAACGACGCCCGCCATCAGGATTAGCGGCGCGGCGCCCCAGCGTATGTGCCGAAACATCATGGGGCACATTATGTCGTGTGATGGTCCTTGCGACCATCACAATGGTCGCGACCATCACACGATGTGGGCTAGCCGCCGACGCGCGAACTGGCCCGCGACCGCCTGGCCGAGGCGTGTCGCACCACCTCACTCAATGGAACGGGAGGAGGCGACGGCCCTCCGTCTGCGTCTTCCACGTGGACGTGCCCGTAATGACCGGGCACTCTCCACAACACGCGATAGCCGGCTTGACGAAACAAGGTCGACAGGCCGTCGTTATCGGACGACTGAAAGTCGAGCGCCTTGCCGTCGTAGTGCGCCGATCCCCTGCTGTGCACGTGGTCGTTCGCCGACACCAGACGCACGTCGCGACCGGTGCGTGCGGCCCAGATGTCGGCGAGGTCAAACATCCGCAGTGATTCTCGTGACGTCAGGTGCACCGGCACCCGAAGCCCGCTGATCACTGCGGTTTGCTTAAAGGGGGCAGCGTGTAGCCTTGCGAGCCGAGGAGCGACCGGACACCGTCGAGCGCTTTGCCCTGCTGTTCCACGGCATTGGCCAGACGATTGTTCGCGTCGAGCAGCGCGCCAGTCGTCCGGCGATGCTCGGCGATCATGAACGCGACCACCGCACTGGCCAGCAGCCAGGGCAGGATCGTGTTCTTGAACTCGGTCCAGATATGCATTCGTTCCCTCCTGCACCACGTGGCAAACCGCGGTGAATAACCCCACTGGCTTCTGCGAAATCCGCGCCCCTTTGCCAACGCCTGTAGCGATGCGGACTTAGCGGCGGGGTCGGTACAAAATGCACACGACGGCGTTTCGTATGCGTAAGGGCTGCGACAGTCCTGCGGTTGAGGTGCCGATGTAATGTCCGCCTTCAGGCGACTCGGAGAACCATGGTCGAACTGACGATGCATCAAGTGGAGACGACGGGGCAGGGCGACGTGCACGATTTGACGGCAATCGTGGCGCGCACGCTCCACGCATCGACGCTCAAGTCCGGCCTGGCCACCATCGCCGTCATCGGGTCAACGGCGGGAGTCACGACGATCGAATTCGAGCCCGGCGCCGTCGCCGATCTGAATCGTGTGTGGGAGCGACTGGCGCCGAAGGACGGCGAATACGAGCATCACCTGCGCTGGGGGGATGACAACGGATCGAGCCATGTCCGCGCGGCGATGCTCGGACCCTCCCTCTCAATCCCGTTCGAAGCTGGCCGTCTGCTGGTCGGGACGTGGCAGCAGATCGTGCTGATTGAGTTCGACACGCGACCTCGCACGCGCGAGATCGTCGTTCAGCTCCTGGGCTGAAACCAATCGCATAGAATGCGACCGCATGGCGCTGCCTCAAGGGACCCGATTCGGGCCGTACGAGGTCGTTGAGCTGATTGGCAAAGGCGGCATGGGCGAGGTGTATCGCGCCCGAGACAGCCGGCTCGGGCGACAGGTCGCCATCAAGATCCTGTCGCGCGAGTTCACTGCGGACCCTGACCGCGTGCAGCGCTTCGAGCGCGAGGCGCGCGTCCTCGCCGCTGTCAACCATCCCCATATAGCCACCATACACGGCGTAGAAGACGTCGAGGACATGTCTGCTCTGGTGATGGAGCTGGTGGACGGAGAGACACTGGCCGACCGCATTGTGCGCGGCGCGCTGCCGGTGCCCACCGCGCTCGTACTCGCCGGTCAGATTGCCGATGCGCTGGATGCCGCTCACGAACGGGGCATCATTCACCGCGATCTCAAGCCTTCGAACGTCAAGGTGACATCCGCAGGGACGATCAAGGTGCTCGACTTCGGTCTCGCCAAGAGCGACACCGTCTCACGTCCGGGTGGGGCTGCTGCGGCTCCCGACATGGCTAGTGTGGCCGGGCTCACCACGATCGGCGAAACAGTTCCTGGGGTCGTGCTCGGTACCGCTGCATATATGAGCCCGGAACAGGCACGCGGACAGGCGGTCGACAAGCGCACTGACATCTGGGCGTTTGGCTGCGTGCTGTTCGAGATGCTGACCGCACGCTCGCCTTTTGCGCGCGCAACGATGCCCGACACGATGGCCGCGGTGCTCGAGCGCGAGCCTGATTGGGCAGCGGT
>DAINQP010000190.1:0-11783 GCA_036742665.1 Vicinamibacterales bacterium
CTGCAGTTCGGCGTGATGGGCAGCGTGGTCCAGCGTGTGGTGTTCGGCGTCGAGCGTCCAACCGTGGGGTTGCTCTCCATCGGCGAGGAAGCGACCAAGGGAAATGAGCTGACGCGCGAGGCGCATCCGCTGCTGAAGGCGGCGCCGATCAATTTCATTGGCAATATCGAGGGCCGGGAGATCTATAGCGGCGTGGCGGACGTGGTGGTGTGCGACGGGTTTACCGGCAACGTGGTGCTCAAGACCAGCGAGGGTCTCGTCGAGACGGTCGAGACGCTGCTCGGGGACGAGCTGCGCGGGACGTTTTCGAGTCAGGTGGGATATCTCCTGTCTCGCCGTGCCTTCCGGCGATTCCGCCGTCGTCTCGATTACTCGGAGTACGGCGGCGCGGCATTGATTGGTGTGGCCGGACTGGTCATCGTCGGCCACGGCCGATCGTCGGCGAAGGCTGTGCGCAACGCGATTGCCATGGCGTATCGACTCGCGACCACCGACTTCGTGCAACGTGTCGAACAGGAAATCGGCGCGGCTGCACTCACCAGGTAGTCTCGTGATCGCATTCATCTTCCCAGGACAGGGATCGCAGCAGGTCGGCATGGGGAAGGCCCTGGCCGATCGATTTCCGATCGCCAGACAGACATTCGATGAAGCCGATGCGGCATTCGCGCGTGCCGGCGATCCCGGACGTGCGCTCTCGGCAATCTGCTGGGAAGGTCCAGAGCAGGATCTGCAACTCACCGAGGTCACGCAGCCAGCGATCGTGACGGCCAGCGTCGCCGCGTACCGCGTGCTCGCCGCGCAGGGCATCAGGCCGTCATTCGCGGCCGGTCACAGCCTCGGCGAGTACTCCGCGCATGTCGCTGCGGGAACCTTCGCGTTTGCCGACGCAGTCGGACTGGTTCGTCGCCGTGGACGTTACATGCAGGAGGCCGTGCCGGTGGGAACCGGTGCGATGTCGGCAATCCTTGGCGCCGACCTGGCGGTGGTGACGCAGGCCTGCAAAGATGCCGCGCAAGGCGACGTGGTCAGCCCCGCCAATATCAATTGCCCGGGCCAGATCTCGATCGCCGGTCACGCCGCCGCCGTGCAGCGCGCATCGGAGCGCGCAAAAGCACTCGGCGCGCGCCGGGTGATCCCGCTTGCGGTGAGCGCGCCTTTTCACTGCGCGTTGATGAAGCCCGCCGAGCTGCGCCTCGAGCCGGAGCTCCACGCACTGCAGACGAGGAATCCATCGGTGCCGGTGGTGGCGAACGTCGACGCCGAACCGAAGCGCGACGGCGCGTCATCGGTGGACGCACTGGTGCGGCAGGTATCAGCCCCGGTGCGTTGGGAGGACGTCGTGCGCCGCCTTGCGTCAGAAGGCGTCACCACGTATGTTGAGGTAGGTCAAGGAAACGTGCTCGTCGGCATGGTGAGGAAGATTCAGCCCGACGCGCACGTCATGACATTCGGATCGCCCGAGAACCTTGACGCGATCGTGGCGGCATGTTCAATCTCAGCGGAAAAGTAGCGGTCGTGACCGGCGCCTCGCGAGGGATCGGACGTGGGATCGCCGAAGTGCTGGCGGCGCGCGGTGCCCAGGTCATTGCCGGGGCGCGCGGCGAACATGCGGCCGGCACGGTAGACGCGATTCGTCAGGCCGGTGGCAAGGCCGAAGCGGCGACGATCGACGTCACCGACGGGGCGTCGATCGACGCGATGGTCGAAGGCGTACTCGCCCGGCATGGGCGCATAGACGTGCTCGTCAACAATGCCGGCATTACCCGCGATCAGTTGATGCTGCGGCTGAAGCGTCAGGACTGGGACGAGGTGATCGCCACCAACCTGACGTCTGCCTTCACCTGCGTACAAGCGGTGCTCAAGCCGATGATCAAGCAGCGCGCCGGACGCATTGTCAGCATCAGCTCCGTCGTCGGGCAGACGGGCAATGCCGGCCAGGCCAACTATGCAGCGTCAAAGGCCGGGCTCATCGGGTTCAGTATGGCCCTGGCACGAGAGGTCGCGTCGCGCAATATCACCGTGAACGTCGTCGCACCCGGCATGATCGAGACCGATATGACCCGGGCGGTCGCCGAGAAAGCGCAGGGTGAATGGGAATCGTTGATTCCGCTGAAGCGACTGGGGACGCCGCAGGATATCGCGGCGGCAGTCTGTTTTCTCGCGTCGGATGAGGCAGCGTATATTACTGGGCAGGTACTCGCCGTGAACGGCGGAATGTACATGTAGCCGGTTGGTGGTTGGTATTCGTGGTTAGTGGTTGTAACTGGTGGTTTAGTGAGGTTGGTGGTGGTTGGTCGTTGGTGGTTCGGTGCTGAGTGGGTTCAGGGACCACTCACCACCAACCATTAACCACTAACTGACTGGAGGACAGATGGCGGTTGCAGACAAGGTGAAGAGCATCATCGTGGAACAGCTTGGCGTCGACGAAGAGGAAGTAACGCCGGATGCATCGTTCGTGGACGATCTGGGCGCCGATTCGCTCGACACGGTGGAGCTCGTGATGGCCTTCGAGGAGGAGTTCGGGATCGAGATTCCGGACGAGGATGCCGAGAAGATCACCCGCGTCAAGGAAGCGATCGATTACATCGACGCACACGCCAAGGGAAAGAAGTAGGGGCTTCAGGTTGAACAGGCGGGTTGTCATCACCGGCATCGGGCTGGTGTCGTCGCTGGGCATCGGCACGGAGGCGACGTGGCAGGCTCTGCTGGCCGGCACATCGGGGGTCACGCGGGTCACCAGGTTCGACATCACCGGGTACGCGGCGCAGATTGCCGCGGAGGTGAAGGGCTTCGACCCGCTGGATTTCGTCGAGAAGAAAGACGTCAAGAAGATGGACGTCTTCATTCAGTACGCCCTGGCCGCGTCGCAGTTCGCGATGGATGACTCCGGGCTGCGCATCACGCCCGAGAACGCACCTGATGTCGGCGTCTTCATCGGCTCAGGCATCGGCGGATTCCAGACCATCGAGCGCGAGCACAGCGCGCTCCTGGCTGGGGGCCCGCGGAAGATCTCACCGTTCTTCATCCCGTCGGCCATCATCAATCTCGCCTCGGGACAGGTGTCGATCCGGTTCGGCGCCAAGGGGCCGAACCTGGCCAGCTGCACCGCCTGTTCGGCCTCGGCGCACGCCATCGGGGACTCGTTCGAGATCATCCGTCGCGGCGATGCCGACGTCATGATCACCGGTGGGTCCGAAGCCGCGATCACGCCGATGAGCCTCGGCGGATTTGCGGCATTGCGCGCACTGTCCACCCGCAACGATGAACCTCACAGAGCGTCGCGTCCCTTCGACAAGGATCGCGATGGCTTCGTGATTGGTGAAGGCGCGGGGACATTGATCCTCGAGGAGTTGGGACACGCGACGCGCCGCGGCGCGAGGATCTACGCCGAGATTGTCGGCTATGGGATGTCGGGCGACGCGTATCACATCACCGCGCCGTCCGAAGACGGTGAGGGCGGTGTGCGCGTCATGCGCATGGCCGTGAAGAAGGCGGGCATCCAGCCGAATCAGGTCGACTACATCAACGCCCACGGGACCTCGACGCCGTTCAACGACAGGCTCGAAACGCTGGCCATTAAAACGTTGTTCGGCGACCATGCACGCAAGCTGGCAATCTCGTCCACCAAGTCGATGACCGGCCACCTGCTCGGCGGCGCCGGCGGCCTCGAGGCCGGCATCTCCGCGCTGGCCGTGCGTCATCAGATCGTGCCGCCGACGATCAACCTCGATCATCCCGATCCCGAGTGCGATCTCGACTACGTGCCGTGCACGAGCCGGCCAATGCCGATCACCTATGCGCTGTCGAACTCGTTTGGGTTCGGCGGTACGAACGCGGCATTGCTTTTCAAGAAGTTCGAGGGGTAACCACGAAGAACACGAAGGTCACGCAGGTCACGAAAACGACATTAGCCTTCGTGATTTTCGAGTTCTTCGTGTCTTCGTGGTTATGATGTCGCCAGCATGAAAATCGCCGTCTGCATCAAACAGGTCCCGACCCGCGAGTGGCAGCCGCGTCTCACCGACGACAAGACGTGGATCCGCGAGCAGGACGCCAGCTTCGAGATGAATGAGCCCGACGCCTATGCGCTCGAGGAAGCGCTGCGGCTGCGGGAGAAGCTGAGTGGGGAAGTGGTCGTCTGCTCGGCCGGACCAGCTCGCGTGCAGCAGGTGATCCGCGAGGCGCTGGCGCGCGGCGCCGACCGCGCGTTGCACGTCGAGGACAATTCGCTTGCTGCCGCTGATGCCGCGATGACCGCCGAGGCGCTGGCCGCGGCGATGAGGGACGAGACGTTCGACCTCGTGCTCACCGGTCTGCAGTCCGACGATCAAGGTCACGCGCAGATGGGCGTCATCCTCGCCGAGCGGCTCGGCATCCCGCACTCGACGATCATCATGGAAGTGCAGATTGAAGCGGATCGCCTGCGCGTGAAGCGAGAGCTCGAGGGCGGCTGGTTCCAGTGGATTGCCATGCCGCTGCCGGCGCTGCTGACGATCCAGAGCGGCATCAATCAGCTGCGCTACGCCACGCTCAAGGGCATCATGGCGGCCAAGAAGAAGGAGATCAAGAAGGTCGCCCTGCCCGCCGGCGTGACGCCGGCGCAGGAGATCGTGTCGCTATCGCTGCCGGTGCGCAGCAAGCAGACGCAGATGCTCAATGGAGTGCCGTCCGAAGCGGCAAAGGAACTGGTCCGGCGGCTCAGGGAGGAGGCGAGAGTCCTGTGATTCTCGTCGTAGCCGAACAGCGCGATGGCGCGCTCAATCGCGCGAGCTGGGAAGCGATCACCGCGGCCCAACAGATGGCCGGTACTCTGCCGATCAACGTGCTCGTTCCAGGCACGTCGGCGGCAAGCGTGGCGAAAGAGTTGGCCCAGGCCGACGTCGCACAGGTGCTGACCGCCGAGCATGCGGCGCTCGGCCAGTACACGCCGGACGCGTTCACGATGGCTCTGAAAGGTGTTATCGGCCAGAAGAAGCCGGCCGTCGTGCTGATGGCCCACACCTATCAGGCCCGTGACTTCGCCCCGATGCTCGCGGCCCAGCTCCGCGTGACGGCGGTGACCGACGTTACCGGCATCAGCGGGGACGGCGCATCGGCGACGTTCACGCGTCCGATGTTCCAGGGCAAGCTCACCGCCACTGTGCGCGTGTCCTCGAGTCCGGTTATCGTGACGGTGCAGATTGGCGCGTTCCGCGCCGACGCCGTCAGGCGCGGTGGTTCCGCCTCGATCTCCGCAGTGGATGTGGCCATCGATACGGCCGCGATACGACAACAGCCGGAGGCCCCGTTCCAGGAAGCCAAGCAGGCGGTGGATCTGAGTCAAGCGGAGCGAATCGTGGCCGTCGGCCGCGGTATCAAGTCGCAGGACAACCTGCCGTTGGCGCAGAATCTCGCCAAGGCGATGGGTGCCGAGCTCGCGGCGTCGCGGCCGATTTGCGACAGCGGCTGGCTGCCGATGGAGCGTCAGGTCGGAAGTTCGGGCCAGACGGTGGCGCCGCGCCTCTATGTCGCGCTCGGCATCTCGGGCGCCATCCAGCACCTCGTTGGCATGAAGGGCTCACGGACCATCGTCGCAATCAACAAGGACGCCGACGCGCCGATCTTCGAGGTCGCCGACTACGGTATCGTAGGCGACCTGTTCGAGATCGTTCCCGCGCTGACGGCCGAACTCGAGAAGAAGTAGTCTTCCAAGTCGGCGCAGACATGACGCGCGAGACCCTCGAAGTTGACGTCCTGATCGTCGGCGGCGGACCGGCCGGTCTCTCCGCCGCTCTCCGTCTCGCGCAGTTGCAGAAGCAACAGGGCGGCGAGCCGTTGTCGATCGCGGTCCTCGAGAAGGCGCGCGAAGCCGGCGCCCACATTCTCTCAGGCGCGGTGCTCGATCCGTCGACGCTGCGTGAACTGATTCCCGACTTTCAGGCCAAAGGCGCGCCGCTGTTGTCGCCGGTTCTGCGTGACAACGTCTACATGCTCGGCGAGCGATCGAAGCTGCGGCTGCCGATCGTTCCACCCCCGCTCAGGAACCACGGCAACTACGTGATTTCGCTCAGTCAGTTTGTGCAGTGGCTGGCCCAGCAGGTGGAAGCCGAGGGCGTCGATTTCTTCACGGGATTTGCCGGTCAGGAGGTGCTGACTGACGGCATACGGGTGATTGGTGTCCGCACTGGCGATCGCGGTATTGGCAAGCACGGCGAGCACAAGCCGACCTACGAGCCCGGCGTGGACATTCACGCCAAGGTCACGATTTTCTGCGACGGCGTGCGCGGCAACCTCACCAAATGGCTGATCCACGAGTTCCAGTTGAGCAAGCACTGCGAACCGGAGCAGTACGCAGTCGGGTTGAAGGAGCTGTGGGACATTCCGAGCGGTCGCATCGAGCCGGGGACCGTCATTCATACGCTCGGGTTTCCGCTCAGACACGACGAGTTCGGCGGCGCGTTCATCTACGCACTCCCCGAGAATCGTCTCGCACTCGGCTTCGTGACCGGGCTCGATTACGCCGATCCGCTGTTCGATCCCCACGTGGCGTTCAACCGCCTCAAGAAGCATCCGCTCGTCGCCTCATTGATCGCCGGTGGCACGCTGGTGCGCTATGGCGCGAAGGCGCTACCCGAGGGCGGATGGAACACGATTCCGAAGACGTATATGGCGGGCGGTCTCATCGCCGGAGACGCCGGCGGCTTCATGAATTCGATGCGCCTCAAGGGGATTCACCTGGCGATGCGCAGCGGCATGCTCGCCGCCGAGACGGCGTTCGACGCGATCCGCGCCGGGGACACGTCACAGGCGGCGCTGAAGCCGTACCGGGACAAGATCGACGCCAGCCCGATCAGGACCGAGCTGTATCCGGTCCGCAACGTCCATCAGGCATTCGGCTATGGGCTGATCGCCGGGCTGATGTTCTCGGGGTTGGCGCTGCTCACCGGCGGCCGGTGGATCGAGGATCTGCGCGGCCGTCCTGGCTATCAGCGAATGAAGACGCTGGCCTGGTACTACGGTCTCGATGTGCCTGTTGCGCGGCCGAGCAACGTCGCCCCGATCGATCGTGTGACCACATTCGACAAGCTCACGAACGTGCACTACTCGGGCACCGCGCACGACGAAGATCAGCCGTCACATCTGATCGTCCAGACCGAGGTCTGCAGCTCACGATGCGGTCCTGAGTACGGCCACCCGTGCACACGCTTCTGTCCGGCCAATGTCTACGAAATCATCCGCGAGACTGGTCAGCCGCCGCGTCTGCAGATCAACGCATCGAACTGCGTGCACTGCAAGACGTGCGACATCATGGATCCGTATCAGGTCATCACCTGGGTGCCGCCGGAGGGCGGCGGCGGGCCGCAATACAACGGCATGTAGCTGAATGGTTGGTGGTTCGTGGTTGGTGGTTGTTGGCTGGTGGTAGGGAGTCCGATGCTCTTGCTGCCAGCCATGGCTACCAGCCACCAACTACCATCTAGTCAGTGACTGACTCCTGGCGCGCGTCCCCGTTCAAGCGCTTGCAAGTGGCGGCCATTGCCGGCCTCGGATACCCACTGATCAATGCCCTTGGCCACACGCTGCGCTGGCGCGCCGAGGGCCTGCCGCATCTCGATGCGATTCTGGCTTCAGGACGCCAGCCGGTGATGGCGTTCTGGCACGGCCGCATCCTGCCGGCGACGTTCTACTTCCGCCGTCGCGGCATCGTGGTCATCACCAGCGAGAATTTCGACGGCGAATGGATCGCGCGGATCATCGAACGATTTGGCTATGGCACGGCGCGCGGTTCGACGTCACGCGGCGGGAAGCGAGCGGTGCTGCAACTCGTGCGGGACATGAAGACCGGCCGCGCGGCGGGGTTCACGCTTGACGGCCCGCGCGGTCCGGCACGAGTGGCGCAGGCCGGCGCGATCTGGCTCGCCAGCGCAACCGGCAACCCCGTGCTGCCGTTTCATCTCGAGGCCTCGTCGTATTGGAGCCTGCGTAGTTGGGATCGCACGCAGATCCCGAAACCCTTCAGCACCATCGCGCTCGTCGTCGGCGAACCTATCGAGGTGCCGGCTGAGGCGTCAGGCGACGTGCTCGAACACTTCAGGCAGGAGCTCGAACGGCGCCTCAGCGCGCTCGAATCGCGCGCGATCGCGATGCTCGAACGAGCGAACGACTCGAACGACCCGAACGCGCGAGCGGCCGAACGAATTAGGGCACCTCACGCCCGTTGACGTGATAGTGGCCGTGCACCGGGTCCCACACCCGCTCGTCGCCGCCACGGCGTTCGGTCGTCATCTGTGCGACGACTGCGGCCAGCGCCGCGACCACGACGGTGCCCACCACGATCATCAGAAACCTCGACTGACGCTGGCTGTCCGTCTTGATACCGTGGCACTTCTTGAACTTCTTACCGCTGCCGCACGAACACAGATCGTTGCGTCCGGTCTTTGCCATACCTGCGACCTCTCGCGCCGGGCGGACTTTATCGCAAGGCGCGTGACGCGGCAAGCTGTCCACGGTGCACCCGCGGCCACAACCTGTTAGCATCTGCGGCCCAGGAGGGTGTCGATGCCTCGATTCCTTACAGTGCTGCTCGTTTCGCTGTCGGTCGCCCTGCTCTCGTCCCAGGCGCGCACCACGCTGGATATCTATCTGCTGGACGTCGAGGGCGGCAACGCGACCTTGTTCGTGACGCCGTCAGGCGATTCGCTGCTGATCGACACCGGCAATGGCGGCACCGCTGCGGTGCGTGACGCGGACCGCATTGTTGCCGCCGCCAAGGATGCCCGGCTCACGCAGATCGATCACCTGATTACGACCCACTACCACGGCGATCACTTTGGCGCGATGAGCGAGGTGGCGTCGAGAATCCCGATCAAGCACTTCATTGACCACGGTGCGAACGTGCAGCCGAACCAGCCGACCGATGACTTTCTGCAGAAGGTCTACCCGACGCTGTATGCGAAGGGCACGCACACCATCGCGAAGCCTGGCGACAAGATCGAGCTCAAGGGAGTCGATGCGCGGGTGGTCGCGTCGGCGGGCCAGATGATCGCAACGCCACTGCCAGGGGCAGGCAGCAAGAATCCGTACTGTGCGACCTACAAACCGAAGGATCCGGATCCCTCGGAGAACGCGCAGTCGGTGGGCACGCACGTCACGTTTGGCCGCTTCAAGACCGTCCACCTTGGCGATCTGACCTGGAACAAGGAATCCGATCTGATGTGTCCGAACAATCGCCTCGGCACCGTCGATCTCTTCATCGTGTCGCATCACGGGCAGGCGATTTCGAACTCAGAGGTCCTGATGCACGCGCTCGCCCCGCGCGTGGCGATCATGAACAACGGCACGAGGAAGGGTGGACAGCCCGATGCGATGAAGGTGATGTACTCGTCGCCGGGGTTGGAGGACCTGTGGCAGATGCACTTCTCGCTGCTGAGCGGTCAGGAATACACGGTCCCCGGGATGTTCATCGCCAACGGCGTGGACGAGCAGCCGGCAGCGATCCCGATCGCGGCAACGCCGGCGCCTGCACCAGGCCCGGGTGCAGCGCCGCCGCCCGCCCATAACGGTGCGGCGTACTGGATCAAAGTTTCCGCACGTGAAGACGGCTCGTTCACGGTCACGAACGCGCGTAACGGATTTGCGAAGACGTACGCGAAGCGTTAATTCCCGTATTTGAGTTCCAGGATGCTTCCAGGATTTGCGAGCTTCTGACTGACTGCACCCGACGCGTCACGGTTCGGCCCCGAGGGATCAGTCGCGAGATAGATCGTCCGGCCATCGGGGTTCAACGCGATGTCGCGGTAGCGGTTCACTGACTTGAATAACTCACTGATCGGTTCCTTGACGGAACGGCCGTCCGGCGCCAGCGGCAGTCGATACACCGCCCCGCGCACCAGGCTGAGCACGAGCAGCGAGTTCTTCCAGCCCGGAATCGCGTCGCCGATATACACGTCGACGCCGCCAGGCGCAATCGTCGCATTGCCGAGTTTGGTCAGGTCATAACCGGTGTCGACGGTGAAGAAGGTGCGCAGCGGCGGCGTGAACTGGGCGTTGCTGAAGGAGCTCTCCTCCTGCTGCGGAACCGATGCCGGAGGGATCGCGTTTCCTCCTCCTGGCGGCAGCTTCAGGCACGGCGTCGGGCTCGACGCCGCCCACTTGGCGTAGACGTACGCTTTGCCGTCCTTGTAGCCCGCGACGTTCGGCCAGCCGTAATTACGTCCCGCTTCGAGCAGATTCGCTTCATCGTCTGAGCTCGGCCCGTGCTCCGATTCGTACAAGCGACCGCCAGGTCCAAACGCGAGACCAAGCGGGTTGCGGTGACCGTACGTGAAGACGTGACTGCGGACGCCGCCAATTTGTGGATTGTCGGCGGGGATGGAGCCGTCGAGCTCCATGCGCAGAATCTTGCCCTGATACATCGACCAGTCCCTGGCCTTCACGTGCGCAGCCGAGGGGAGGTCCTGGGCACGATTGAGGTTGCAGCGGTTCGCGCCGAAATTGCTGCCTTGATCGCCGATGGTCAGGTACAGCTTGCGATCGGGACCGAAGGCGAGCCGGCCGCCGACGTGGTCAGTATCAGTCGGCAGCCCGGTCAGGATATCGGTGGGTTCAACAAGCGTACGCGTGCTCTGATCGTAGCGATAGCGCCTGACCGCGAGCCGCCTCGCCAGCGCTGTCCCGGGCGCATCGTCATACGTGAACGCGACGTAGACGAAGTCGTTGCCGGTGTTGCGCAGCAGATCGGCGTGGAAGGCAAGACCGAGCAGGCCATCCTGTGTGAACGTGGTGTTCACCTCCGGGATCGTGACCGCTACGCTCCGCATGCCATCAGCCGGGTTGACGCGAATCACGCGACGGCCCGTGCGTTCGGTGACCCAGAGCTGTTGATCGGGTCCCCAGGCGACTTCCCAGGGACCTTCGAGGCCCGAGATCAGGACGCGCGTGGAGAAGTGCTCGGGCGGGTTCGTGACGACAGTGGAATCTTGCGTCGCGACTGCTGCCGAGAAGGCCGTGACCAGTGCGCAAACGATGAACGCCTGCTTATTCATGGTGCGCCAATTAGAGCACGAGCGCGGCGAGAAAGATGCCGATCATCACAAAGGCGATCGCGACCTTCACCGCCATTCCAACCACGAAACCAATCCACGCGGCGAGTCCGGCTTTGCCGACCTTGGCCATGTCCCGATGGACGGTGAGCTCGCCAATGACCGCACCGAGGAACGGGCCGATGATGATGCCCGGCAACCCGAGAAACAATCCGAGCAGCGTGCCGAGGCCTGCACCGACCATCGCTCGCGGGGTGGCGCCAAATTTCCTTGCGCCCAGCGCGGCGGCCGCAAAATCGACGAGATAACTTGCGGCGCCAATCACGCCGATCAGGAGGAGCGTCCAGACGCCGACTTTCGTGAACCCGTCGGCCCACGCGGCAACCACCAGGCCCGCGACGATCAACATCGCGCCAGGCAGCGCCGGCAGCACGGTGCCGACGAGCCCAACGATGACGAGCGTGATCCCGATGATCCACAACACGATCGTCATCGCGTTAACTCCCGACTTCGGCGTTGGAAGTTGGGACTGGTAGGAAGCCGGTAGTTGGTCGTTGGGAATTGACACCGTACAATTTGCCAGTGTCTCTGACCATCTTCACGTCGCCTCACTTTGCAGATCATCTCACTCCGCCGGGACACCCGGAGCGCGTCGAGCGATTTGAGGTGATGCAGGTCGTTGCCTCCGAGTTTGGGAAGCGGGGCGGCCACGTCGAGCCGCCGCGAAGTGTGACGGACCAGGAGATCACACGCATTCACGAC
>DAINQP010000191.1:0-11695 GCA_036742665.1 Vicinamibacterales bacterium
CAGTCCACCACGGTGGTGGACCTGGCCGAGCAGAAAGTGGTTCACTCGTTCGACGGCGGCCACGTGGTCGCGGTCGATGGGCCGCTGGTGTACTTCTACAACGGCAAGGCGACCGGAGAACACGGTTACTTTCGCTACGACACCGCGCTTGCGCGGCGCGATCGTGTCGCCGATGAACCAGGCGCGTAGGCGGAACATCGCGCTGACGAGAGGCAGCGCCTGCAGGTCCAGTCGCGTGGCGTCGAAGAACACGAGGTCAGCCGGCGCGGCGATGTCGATCTCACGTTGATCCCGCACATACGGTTGCGCAATGAAGGGCGCGGCCGGCGATTCAGGGGACGGTCTCGGCCGCAGTCCCCATTCCATGACCAGCAGCGAGGCGATGGCAATCACCGAGAAGGGAAACCCTGAGCCGACGCCGAGCGGTGCGATGGCCAACAGGAACAGCGACGCGCCCATCACGCCGAGCCATCGGGCGTCGCCCGGACGAGACAGCAGGATGGCGATGGTCAGCTGTCCAGCTGCGATCGACAGAATAAAGGGCTGGATGTGCGTGCTGAACCAGCCGGCGATGAAGTCGCGATAGAGGGCGGAGGGTGTCAGCTCTCCATAGGCCAGATAGACCCACGGCTCCCTGGCTGCCGTCATCGTATTGACCGAGCCTGCCCATACGAAGATCGCGACCCAGATCCAGCGAACGATCGCTGGCCGCCAGAACGCGACTGCGAGAATCCCGAACGCGATGAGATTTGCGCTCAGATACGCGACCAGATATTCCTGCGGAATCATGACGACCCTCCGTGTTCACGCGACCACAGGGCAAACCGCGGGCCGGTTCACTCGTGCGACTTTGGGCGCGATTTCAGCGAAGCGTCATTGACGATGCGGGAAAGAATTCGCGCAGCGGGGAAATCATCCGCGCAGGCCGACGATGGCGAGCGCGACGAGCGACACCCAGACGAGCAGCAACGCGAGCGTCTGTACGAGAGTTTCATCCGGCGGAGCCAGCACGTCGCGATAGGGCTCGAACAGGTGGACGAGCTCGGGACGGCCGCGCAAGCGGCTGCTCTCACAGCGGCCGACGGTCCGGCCATCGCGAATCGCCTCGATGACACCAACTTCGCTGCGCTCGCGGACGAGCAGGTACGTGCGGCAGAGCCCCATCGGTCCGCTGGTGTGGAAGTCGGACGAACCAATCGCAGCAATCTCCCGGTTCCGCGCCAGGGCTCGTTGATAGAACTCCTCGAACTGCAGCGCCATCGCTGACGAGAGCGCGTCCCGGTGCGCCGCTTCCACACCGTCGAGATCGGCCAACGCGACGGCGTCGTACCCATCGAACCCGTGCATCGGATGCGCGGCGATCGCCACACCGCCCTGCGCGTGCACATCCGCGATCGCACTGCGAGCAGACTGGTGCCAATCGACGGGCCGCTCGATGCCGATGCCAATCAGATGGTAGTCGCGTCCGGTGATTTCCTCGCCGACGAGGACCAACGGACCTAAACGCTGCGCGGACGATCGACCGAGGCGGCCCGCCAATGTCTGGTTGTGATTGGTGATGGCAATCACGTCGAGCCCGACGCGCGCCGCGTGACGCTGCAGCATCCATGGTGGGATGCCGCCGTCGCCAACGAAGGCGTGCACGTGGAAGTCACCCGACAGCACCTGATAGCCGGCGACCATGATCGGCTGGCGTGAGGGCGTCGTGTCCGTCTGCGTCCCTAGCGCTACGCCAGCCACAAGCCCACACACCGCTAGAATGCGCGCGCCGCTCATGCGCCGACCAGCGCAAGGATGCGCGCCCACAAGCCTGAGAAGAGCAAGACGTAGGTGAAGAACGCCGTCCATGTCATCGCCTGGTGAGCGGCGGTCAGCACGTGCGCTCGTGCAGGCGGGCAGCCGAGGACCGTTCGACAGAACGCCGAGAGGATGACCGTCGTCCACACGGCGGGCACCAGCAGGCCGAGTGCCTGCGCGGCCAGACCGATCGGCAGCCGCGTGAACGTGTACAGCCCAACCATCACCAGCGTCGATAAGGACCACGGGAGGTGCCCGGCAAAGAGCAGCTCGAGACGTCGCGGCACACTCATCGAATCGCCGCGGGCGCGTCCGATGACCGCCAGGCCGATCACACACTGTACGAGTGGCACGAAGCTCCAGCAGACGATCCCCATCAGCACGAGGCCGAGCGACACGCGTCTGGCCGAGGACAGCGTAACCGCGGTACCGACGATCAGCGCGACGAGTGCAGGACGCTCGAGCGCACGAAGCCAGCTGCCTCGAACAGGCTCGGCGATCAGTTCGCGATACGTGTCCAGCGGAGAGAGCGCGACCCGCAGATCACGCGGCAGGCGCACGTGTGACCTCAATCGGACGACCCCACAACTGGGCAATGACTGTCTTCGATTGTTCAACGGGGCCGGTCGTCCAGAATCGCTCAGTTCCGACCCGCGCATCCGGAGCCAACAAACCGCTGGCCTCGAGGCGGCGCCTCAACTCTCTAGCCACGGCGACGGCAGGATCGATTACCGTGACGCCCGACCCAGCCACATCCTGAATGACCGTGCTGAGAAAGGGGTAGTGGGTGCACCCGAGGACGATCGTGTCGGCACCGTTGTCCACGAGCGGCTTGACGTAACGCTCGACGAGCGAACGCGTCGGTGTGGTGGACAACTCGCCCGCTTCGACACGCTCGACCAGACCAGGCGCTGGTTGCGTCACGACGCGCACGCCGGCCGCATGCGTCTCGACCAGCTTCGAAAACCGCTCGCTGGCCAGCGTCTGCGTCGTCGCCAGCACGCCGACGATGCCCGACCGCGTATGCGCGGCAGCCGGCTTGATCGCCGGCTCGATGGCGATGATTGGCATCGCGAACTTCGTACGCAGCGCGTCAACGGCGATTCCCGTCGCCGTATTGCAGGCGACGACGACCGCCTTCACCGCTTCACGCTCGAGCAGCGTGACCATGGCGATCGAGCGCTCGGTGATTACGGCCGCCGGGCGATCGCCATATGGGGTGTAGGCAGAGTCCGCGAGATAGATCAGATCTTCAGCTGGAAGGGCACGACGGATCTCGCGCAGCACCGACACACCGCCAACGCCCGAGTCGAAGACGCCGATTGGCCGATCGCTCGTCACAACGGACGCGCCTGTTCGACGCGCTTCGCTCGTTCAGGGCTGGCGATCTCAAAAATGGTGTGCTCATAGCCGTGAAACTGGACGCGGCGTCCTTCGGTCATGCCGAGCCGAAGCGCCACACGCTGGGAGTTCACGTTCACGGGTCTGATCAGCGAGATCACATGGTCATACCCCCATTGATTGAACGCCGCGTCGCGAACGGCAGCGCCGGCTTCAGTTGCGTAGCCGCGGCCCCAATAGGCGCGATCGAGGAGCCAGCCAATTTCGGGATGTCGCTCGCCTTCGACGTCCTGGAAGGCGAGCCCCACCTGACCGACCGGATTGTCCGTTTCGCGTTCGACGGTCAGCCACAGACCTTTGCCGTCGCGGCGATAGCGTTCGATCTGCCGCTCGAGCCATGTCTCCGACTCGGCGCGGCTGAATCGGCGCTCGTAAAAACGATTCACCTCGGGATGCGCCATCATCATCGCGATGAAGTCGATGTCACGGCGGGTCATTTCCCGCAAGAGCAATCGTGGCGTTTCGAGGATGACCCGGCTCATCGCCCGATGCTAGCGCGCCGCCTTCACCGACTCGGCGAGCCGCTTGAGGCCCTCGTCTATTTCCGTAGGTGACAGCGCACAGAACGGCAAGCGAACGAAGCGCTCGCCGCCGCCGTCCGGGAAGAACGCGAGCCCGTCGGCGAGGTTGAGCGCGCGCGTGGACGCCTGCTGACGTACCGCCGTCGTACTGACGCCTTCCGCCAACATCAACGAGATGAAGAAGCCGCCGTCGGGCCGCGTCGCGGTCGCATCGGGCATGTATTTGTCGAGGCCTGCCAGCGTCGCGTCGAGACGCGGCGCGTAGAGCGCCTTGAGCTTCTCGATCTGCGGCGGTAGCAGCCCGCGCCGGCACCACTCGTAGGTGATCGCCTGCGCCACGTAGCCGGGCGAGATGTAGGTGTCCTCGGCCACCTTGGCCAGGCCGCCGATGATCGACGGCTCGCCAATGATGAAGCCGGTGCGCACGCCGGGCGCAATGAGCTTGGTGAACGAGCTCATATGCAGCGTGTGATGCGGCGCCAGCGAGTAGAGCGTTGGTTCTTCCTTGCCGCGATATCGCAGCATCCGATACGGCGCGTCCTCGACGAGCATGAAGTTGTAGCGATCGGCCAGCGCGGCCAACTGCCGCCGCTTCTCGCCGGAACACGTCGCGCCAGCCGGATTTTGAAAATCAGGGATGACGTAGAAGAACTTCGGCACGGCCTTCTGCAGCGCACCCTCGAGCGCCTCGATATTGGGACCATCGGCCTCGAGCGGAATGCCGATGACCTTCGCGCCGTGCCGCCGTAGCAGATTAATCGTGCGGTCGTAGCTCGGCGACTCGGTGAAGACCAGGTCTCCTGGCTTCAGCATCTGCAGGCACAAAAATTCGATCAGCTGCAGTGAACCATTGCTCGTCATCACGCGATCGACGGCGACGCCTTGCCACTCGGCCAGCCACTGCCGCAGCGGCTCGAAGCCGCGCGCCGGCCCGTACTGCAGCATGGCCGTGCCGTGCGTCTTGAAGACAGCGCTCGCGGCGTCGATCAGATCAGTCGTCGGAAAGGATTCGTTGGCGGGAACACCACGGGTGAAGTTGATTGTGTCCATGCACCTCCTAGTAGGGGCGACGCGTGCGTCGCCGCTGCCTTATTGTGTCGCGAATGCCAGCAGCACGTTGCCGGGAGCTCCGCCGAACCGCATGTAGCCGGAGTTGACAAACACCATTCCACCGGATACGACGGCGCCCGGGCCGTCAATGGCGCCGCCACTCCCCTTCACGCCGTTCACCGTGTCGTAGCTGCGAATCGTGTCCACATCCCAGATGACTGAACCGTCGCGCGACGAATACGCGCGCAGGTGACCGTCGAGTGACCCCGAAAAGACCACGCCGGGTATTGCGGTCAGCGCAGCCGATTGGGCCGGACTGCAGTTCGGCCGGTCCGTGCAAGGCGGTGGTGCCGCGCGCCACGCGGGACTGCCGTCGGCGAGGCGAAGTGCAGTGAGCCCGCCGCCGACTTTGGGATCGAGAATTCGCGCCGTCGCGGTTCTCGTCGCCACGGCATCCGACGACGCGGCGTAGACATATTCGCCGTCGCTGGCCATGCCCCACTGCACGCCGCCGTTGATGCCGCCCTGACCGACGCGGGTCTCCCACATGACTTCACCGTTCTTGTCCGGATCGAAGGCCCACACCACACCGGACTTCTGGCCGGCGAGCAGGAGCTCGCGACTGCCGCCCCCTCGACTATTGCTCGGGGCGCCCTGAGCCTTGTCGAACGGCGTCGTGGTCACGAGGATGGCGGGTGATCCGAAATCGTAGTCGGGACCGTTCCCTTCGGGGCACGTTGCACCAACCGGCGTGGTCGAGCACGCGGAGTTATACACGTCGCTCGGCAGCACCTGCTTCGACCACACGATGCGTCCCGTGTCGAGGTCGAGCGCCATGATCGAATCGCTCGTCGTCGTTGCCGGCTTCGAGTAGTTGTTGCCGGTGGTGATGTACAGCCTGCGCCGGTTCAGATCGAGCGTCGGTGCTCCCCACACGGCGGCACCGGATGGACCGAAGGTGGGCGTGCCAGTCGCGGTCTTTCCAGTTGACGCAGCACGTGTCGGGATCGTGTGCGTCTTCCACACGACGCTGCCGTCGCGAACGCGCATGGCGACGATGCTGCCCCTGAACGTACAGCATGGATACTCAGGGTTGAGCGATCGTGATTCTTCCCACGAGGCGACGGCCACATACGCGATGCCGTCGTGCACCACTGGTGGCGCGCTCAAGCGGACGGCCTCGTGGTCGTCTGGACGCTTCCTCCATACCAGTTGCCCATTCGATGCATCGAGCGCGTACAACCATCCGGTGAGGTCGCCGAACAGGAGCACCTGCTTGCCATCGCCTGGGGCCGCGACGATTGCCGATCGAATCGGACCGTCGGCCTGAAACGTCCATTGCAGACAGCCGCTGTCGGCGCGCAATGCGTGCACCACACCTCCAGCGCTGCCGATGAACACCTGGTTGCCGATCACCGATGGCTGCGAGAAGGCGGAGATATCGCCCTCGAAGCCAAACGCCCATTTCAATTTCAGTTGCGGCACCTGCACGGCGGTGAGGCCGGCGAGCGCAGCCGGAGCAAAGCGAGCGTTGTCGTGCGCGGGACTCCAGCCGCTCCACGCCAGCGCGCCATCGGCACTCAACGTGACGGACCGATCCCGGCAGAAAGCCGCTGCTGCCGGCGGCGCATCGCCCCCGGGCTTGCCGAGAAATGTCGCCACGGCGTCGCGTTCGTCGCTGCGCAACTGATAGGCAATGGTCATCATCGCGCCGAAGTTCAGGGTGCGCAGGATGCGCGACGAGGTCATCGCCTTCAGCGTGTTGACCCCGGGTGTCCGGCCGTCGGCAGGCGTCTGATGGCAGGCCGCGCAGCGGCGCTGATAGACAGCTTCGCCGGACGGACTCTGCGCCACGGCGAGGGTGGCCGACATGACCAACGCAAGAAGAACGAGAAACGGAAGTCGCGCGGGCATGGCCGCAGATTTTACGTTACCAATCCGTGGGTCCATAGTCCTTGAGGAACTGTCCCCAGATGTGCGTGCCAGTGTTGAAGCCGCTGATGATCGGATCGACGATACGCGAGGCGCCGTCCACGATGTCGAGCGGCGGGTGGAATCGCTGCTCGGCGGTCTTGCGCGCGGCGATCTCGACCGGATCCTCGTCGGTGATCCAGCCGGTGTCCACGCTGTTCATGTGGATGCCGTCCGTGTGGTAATCCGTTGCGGCCGTTCGCGTCATCATGTTGAGCGCGGCCTTGGCCATGTTGGTGTGCGGATGCCGTGTGGTCTTGAAGTTCCGGTAGAACTGCCCTTCGACGGCCGACACGTTGACGATGTGCTTGTCGCGCTCCGGAGTGCGCAGCAACAGGGGCTTCAGACGTGCGTTGAAGATGAACGGCGCGACCGCGTTGACGAGATGAACTTCGAGCAGCTCCACTGACGGGACTTCGTGGAGCAGCAGCCGCCACGAATTCCGGCCGCGCAGATCGAGCTGCTGCAGGTCCTGATCCAGACGTCCGTCCGGGAAGAGATCCTTCTGAGCCGCCATCTCCTCGGGCAGCAGCGGCACTTGTGAGAGCTGCGCAGCGTACGTGAGTCCCGCTACGTCGAGCGTAGCGCCTATCGTCTGCGCGGTAGGGCCCGTCCTTTGGGACGGGCCGATCGCTTCGGCCGCACCACTTTCGGGCAACAAGTGATAACCACGAAGCCCTTCGTACGATCCGACGAGCTTTCGCACGTGCTCGGGCATCTCGTGGAGCGCCGCCGTCTCACCCGCCATCATGTGCGCGTAAAAGTCGGGCGGGCGCCGCACGGTTTGACACGCGTTGTTGATGATGAAGTCGAGACGCGTCCGAGTGGCAAGGAGCTCGCGGCAGAACGCTTCGACACTCGGCGTGTGCCGAAGGTCGAGGCCGAAGACCTCGAGGCGATGCCCCCACTCTGCGAAGTCGGGCTCATTGGCGTACCGGTTCGCCGCATCCCGCGGAAAGCGCGTGGTCACTATGAGGTGCGCACCGCAGCGCAGCAGCTTGAGCCCGGCCTGATAACCAATCTTTACGCGGCCGCCGCTGAGCAGCGCCACTCGCCCACTGAGATCAGCCAGCTCGGTGCGCTTGCGGAAGTTCAGGTCGGCGCATGTCGGACACAGCTGGTCGTAGAAGTGATGAATCAGCGTGTACTTCTGCTTGCAGACGTAGCAGTGCTGCAGTTCTCGGCTCTGGCCTTCAGGATCTGGGCTTTGGGCGCTGGGCTCCGGGCTGTTGATGTCGTGACTGTCTTGCGGATCGAATCCCTCGGCAACCGACACGGTCGGGAACACGTTCGGCGTATGAAACACCGGCTTGCGACGCAGACTGCGGATGCCGGTCCCGTGGAGCACGCCCTGATCGCCCTTAACCCGCGCGGCCTTGCGCTGGCGATCGACCATCTTCGCCATGCGCCGCCGCTCGACGCGGTCGGGACTGTAAACGTTGGCGACCGCCTGCAGCAGCCGCTTGCGTTCTTCCTCAGGTACGCCCGCGAGCACACTGCGATCGGCGGCGATCGATTCGAGCAGCTCGATCGTCTTGCGCAGGCGCTCGCGCGTCAGCTGGTCGGTGGCAGCAGACATAGAACAAACTCATTCAACCACGAACCTGTCAGAGCCACTTCTCGATCAGGATCTCGTCGATGTACTGCCCATCGATCTTGGCCTGGCGCTTCGCGTTGCCGACGACGACAAAGCCCTGCCCGAGGTAGGTTTGTAGCGCGGCGGGATTGTCGGCGCGGACGAAGGTAAAGATCTTCTCGTAGCCCTTCTCGCGCGCGGCGTCGAAGGTGGCGGCAAACAAACGGCGCGCGATGCCCTGGCGCCGCAGGTCGAGATCGACGTAGGTACCGAGAATGCCGACGTGATCGAAGGCGCGCGTGTAGGAAGCGTAGGGCTCCAGCACCTGAAAGCCGACGATCGTGTAATCGGGCTCGCGCACGGCAACTTTCCAGATCCCGCGATCCTGAAAATCGATGATGTAGTCGAACTCGGTCTCGACGCTGACCGGCCTGTCGAGCACGGTGTAGCACCGCGCTTCGATGATCGGGTTCAACACTCGCACGAGCCCTGCCGCATCCGACGGCTCGACGTCGCGAACAGAGAACTCCATCCGACGTTCAGCTGCGCCGGCCGACGTATCCGGTTGGACCGCGCCTGAACCCCGCCGTCTCGAAGAACCGCTCGTTGCCTGGCTGCGCGCCGAGGAACAACACGCCGCCTGGGGACGCCTCGAGCGCCCGCCGCAGCAGCTCGCGCCCGATGCCCTGCTTGCGGAACTCGGGATCGACCATCACCTCGGGCACGGTGCTGAAGAAATAGCCGTCGGTCAACACGCGCACCGATCCGACCAATCGGTTCCCGCTCCATGCGCCGACGTTGATCGTGGACTTCAGCGCCTCCGCGGTCTTCTGCGCATCGTAGTCCCGCTGCCAGATTCGCGTGGCCAGCGCAATAAATGCTTCGACGGACAGTGCCCCATCACCGCTTCGATACTCGACCGACATTCGCTCGCCCTTCCCTCTCGTCCAACGCCGCGAGCAACCGCTTCGGCGCTACCAGACGATATGATCCTTCGAGCCGATCCGCTACTTCGGACCAGTTCGGCCGGCGATCAAGATAGATCCCGAACCAGCCCGACGTGCCGACATACGGCGGCACGAAATACCGATCCGGCCAGCGCGACACGACCATCTCCTGTGTCATGTGTACGGCCTTGCACCATACCGCATCGCGGCCGGCGCCATGATGATTCCGCTTGCTCGCGAACATCGCGAACATGCGCTTATCCACCCAGAACGTCGGCTCACCGTGCGAGATCTTCTCCCACGCTTCGGGCAGCGCAAGGCTCAACGCACGCAGACGATCGAGAGCGCCGACCGGCATAGCGGGAAGAAAATATCACGCCACGCAGGCACGTTCGTAGGGCCGACGCATGCGCACGGTGTATGGGCGAGGCATGCCTCGACCCTACTGGTTGTTGAGCAAGATCAAGATGAGGGCGGCGGTGATTGCCGCGACGATGGCGAAGAAGATCTTCCAGGCACTATACGGACGATTGCCGGCAATCTGCCCGGTGTAGCCGTTGACGATCACCTGATAGGCCTTGGCTCCGTAGTTGTACGACAGCAACCAGATTGGCACGAGGACGTGCTTGAACGTCCGGCTGGCATAGCCCGGGTGAATCTGCAGGTTGCGCTGCGTGTCGCCGGGCACCTGCTGAGCGCACAGCGCCATCAGCTTCGCGTGCATCTGCTCCTGCGACCGCTGGGCGGCATCGAGCAACACCACCTGATAGTGCTCGACGACGTGACCGCTGAGAAATGCCGTGTCGTAGGCGACGATTTCCGGGGTCGGAAACGGCTCGACCTGCCGCAGCAGATCGATCGGCAAACCCTGCGTCCCCGGCACCGGCTCATCGTCAAAGAAATGATCGACGACGCCGGAGGCCGGCTCCCAGCGGATCCGCCGCTCCGCGCGCATGATTGGACGGCCCTTCGCGTCGCGGCCAGGCACCATCACTGTGTAGTAGTGACCGGCCTCCGCCGTCCACGGGCAGTGGACCTGCGCGTCGAAGGTCCAGTAAGGGATGTAGAGACTGCGAATGGTGTCCACAAGCGCCGCGATCGCCAGCCGTCCCGGCGCGAACCAGCGGCTGCGCCACCAGCGGCGAATGTCGTCGCGCACGCGGCTCGCGTCGATCTTGAACGGCAGCACGCCCTGTGGACGAATCGGCGCTTTGATTTCCTGATAGTCAACGAGCGCCGGCGAGCCGCAGAACTCGCAGTTCTGTCCAACGCGCGCCGGATCGAACACCATCACCGCCTTGCACGACTGACACTGCACGCTGCGGCGCTCGGTCTGCCACCCACGCTCGTCGTCGGGCAGCTCGCGAAGCGCCTTGACGAGATCGAGCTCGACGACTTTGCCGAGATCGCGATCGATGTGGTACGGGGACTCCGTCCCGCAGAACGGACAGATCAACTTCTGCTTGCCGGGATTCCATTCGGCCTGCGCGCCGCAGGCCGGGCACTCATGTTTCTCTAACGCGGAAACTGGAGACGACATCGCGTAATGCAAAATTCAACTTGCAAAATGCAAACAGTACAGCCACGCAGTCTTCGTTTGCATTTTGCCTTTTGCATTTTGAATTACTGAGACATGTAGGCAGTAAGTGCCGCGCGCGAGATCCTCCACGACGAGCCGATCTTCTTGCCTTTCAGATCGCCGGACTCGAGGACGGTCATTACGTCGGCTTCCGACACGCCCAACACCTGCGCCGCGTCTGCCGGGCTGAGCAACTCGGGCACTCCCGCGCCTCCCGCCGCAGCGCCTGTCGGCAGCGGCGGCACGACCGTCGGTGCGGCGTGTCCGCTCATGAAGCCGTCACGCAGCATCTGCTGCGCCAGCCCGAAGCCCACGGCAAGCTCCGCGGCCGTGCCCGCCGCACCGCCACCGCCCGCACCCGTCTCGAGGCCTTTGCCCATCTGATACTTCACGAAGTCGTTCAGGTTGCCGACGGCCGCCATGCTCGCGCGCTTGTCGATCGCCTGCTCCACCTCCGGCGGCACTGACACATTCTCGACGATGAAGCTGGTGATCTCGAGACCGTACTTCGCGACGATGGCGGGGTTGATGAGCGGCTGCAACGCCTCGCCCAGCTCGGTGTAGCGCGATGCGACGTCGAGGACTGGAATCTTTGCCGTCGCGATCGCGTCGGTGAAGATGCTGACGATGCGCGAGCGCATCGTGTCGGCAAACTCGTCGAGCCTGAAATTGTGATCGGAGCCGGCGACCTCGCGCAGGAACGTCTTCGCGTCGACGATCTTGAAGTCGTAGGTGCCGAACGCCCGCACGCGCACCATGCCGAAGTCGCTGTCGCGCAGCATCACCGGATTCGACGTCCCCCACTTGTTGCCGGTGAACAGCCGCGTGACGACGAAGTAGACGTCGGCCTTGA
>DAINQP010000192.1:0-833 GCA_036742665.1 Vicinamibacterales bacterium
GGTTGTAGACCGCGACCGCGAGCTTCTTCTTGGTCCGCTCCTGGCCGATCACGTACTCGTCGAGGAACTTCTTGATCTCGGGCGGTGACGGGAGCGACGACCGGACGCCGCGATTCTCGAAGCGATTGTCATCGGCAATGATGTCATTGCAGACTTCCACGCACTCGTCGCAAATGAAGACTGTGGGTCCCGCAATCAGCTTGCGTACATCGTTCTGATCTTTATTGCAGAACGAGCAGCGGAGAATCTCGGTCTCGCCTGTCTTTTTGACCATGTGTGGGCTCTGGACTTGGACTTTAGGTGCTGACAGGTGTTTCGGCCTCAATCTGGCCGGAGGCTAGGGGAGGTCCGGGTCGGTTCAGGCGCCGGAGGTCCATAGACCAATGCACCTTCGATGTTACACCCGTTTCCGAATGACGTCATCGATTATCCCGTAATCCTTGCCCTGATCTGCAGACATGATGTAGTCGCGCTCGGTGTCATCCTGAATCCGCTTAAACGGTTGACCTGTATGGTGTACCAGGATTTCGTTGAGACGCTCGCGCATGCGCAGGATTTCGCGGGCGTGAATGTCGATGTCGGTCGCCTGCCCAGCCAGCCCCTGCATGAGCGGCTGGTGGATCACAATCCGGGAATTGGGGAGCGAATATCGCTTGCCCTTCGCCCCGGCTGCCAGCAGGACTGCAGCCATTGACGCCGCCTGCCCAATGCAGATCGTCTGGACATCGGGCTTGATGAACTGCATCGTGTCGTAAATCGCCATCCCAGCCGTGATCGAGCCACCGGGGCTGTTGATGTACAACATGATGTCCTTGTCGGGGTCTTCCGCCTCG
>DAINQP010000192.1:843-11647 GCA_036742665.1 Vicinamibacterales bacterium
AGGAATAGCATTTGCGCGATCACCAGATTCGCGATCTGGTCGTCGATCGGCGTGCCGATGAAGATAATGCTGTCCTTCAGCAGCCGCGAGAAGATGTCGTAGGCACGTTCGCCGCGGTTGGTCTGCTCGACCACCATCGGCACGAGCTGGGCGTGGCTCATGTGTATGTGTGTGAACGTTCGTGATTGGCGATCAGCGCGCTCGCCAATCGAGCGCTGCTGCTCGCGTGACGCCGTGCAACTTCAGAGTCGCCAAGAGTTTAGAGAATCCTAGCACGCGACAGGACCAAGTCAACCGCCTTCTCCCGGCGAAGGCCGGTGGCCAGTCGCGCCACGCCGCCTTCTTTTTCGAGCTGCGCACGAAGTGCGGCAGGTGTTCGGCCCGCCCTGACGGCGAACCGTTCGATCTCTTTATCGACGTCTTCCGCGGAGACGGTGAGTCCTTCGCGACGCGCGATCTCGTCGAGCGCGAGCGCGCTGGCGACTGATGCGCGCGCCGGATCACGCTGCGACTCGCGGAACTGACCCCAGTCGATTCCCGCCTGGCGAGGGTCGACATTCTGCTGCATGAGACGGCTGGCGAATTCCTCGATGCGCCGATCCATTTCGCGTTCGACCAGCGAAGGCGGCAGATCGAACGTGACGCGATCAGAGAGCTGCTTCAGGATGTCGGTACGCAGATGCTGACGGGCGTGCTCTTCGGACTCCTGTTGCAGATCGGCGCGCACGCGATCGCGCAGCTCGCCGAGCGACTCGAACGCGCCGAGATCCTTGGCGAACTCGTCGTCGAGTTCGGGCAGCATCTTGCGGCGGATATCCTTCACCGTCACCGTGTATTCGACGTCGGTGTTGGCCATCTCCTTGACGGTGTAGTCCTCGGGGAAGTGGATCGTGAAGGTCTTCGTCTCGCCCGTGCGGAGGCCGAGCAGCTGTGCATCGAAGCCCGGAGGGTTGGCCGGTGAGCCCAGCTCGAGGCTGACATCTGCGTGGCGGTCGGGCGTGACATCCGCGCCGCCGTTCGCATCCTTCCGTTCGATGTCGAGCACCACCGTGTCGCCGTCTTCGACGCCGCGGCTCTCGACTGGCTCATACTTGGCGCCGCGCTGGCGGAGCTGCTGCAGCGTCTTCTCGACTGCTTCGTCGTTGACCTCGGTCGAGTGTCGCGTAGCTTCGATCGTCGAGAGGTCGCCGACGTCGAACGGCGGCACTGTTTCGATCGCGGCCGTGAACTTGAGCGGCTGTCCCTCTTCGAGTGCGACGTCCTTGATGTTCGGGGTGTCCACCGGCTCGATGCCGCGCTCCTGCAGCGCTTCATCGACGGCCCGCGGAATCAGGCCGTGCGCGACGTCGTGGAGGATCTGCTCCTTGAAGCGCCGTTTGACCAGGGTGGTCGGTACCTTGCCGGGGCGGAAACCGGGGATGCGCGCCTGCTTGGTGTAGCCCTTGGCGATTCGATTGATTTCGGCGTCCACGATATCGACCGGGATCTCGATCGTGATGGTCTTCTGCGTGGCGCTGACGTCGGTGAACTCTGTCTTCATCGGGGGCAATTCGGAGGCCGCCGTGGTCCGCCTTCGCGGCAGTGCCGCTTTCGGCGGGACAGCCTTCGCATGCATCAGTGAGCGAAGGCTGAATGCGAAAGGGGAGACTCGAACTCCCATACCCTTTCGGGTACCAGATCCTAAGTCTGGCGCGTCTGCCAGTTCCGCCACTTTCGCGTAACGTTCAAGCCTAACATACGGAGAACGCCTCAGGAATGAGGCCCCGAGAATCGCGAATCAGGCGTATTTACGCTTCGCATTGAGACGCGACCTGGCCATTCTTGGTTTTACGGTTGCCAGCGCTGCGGCCTTGACGTTCGTGATGATCAACTCGTTGATCGGACCGCGTGACGACGCCTTGGAGTTGATCGCGCGGCGCGCGGGAACCGGTCGAACCTGAAGCCCCGCACGCTGCGCTTCGGTCGTTGTGTACGCGCTCAGGATCTCCGCCGCGCTCGAATTCGAAACGACGACATGTGCGCCGCGCTTGCAGGCGGCGACGACTTTCTGCTGCAGACGACGCTGATCGAATGCGGTGAATCCCTCCGCGGTGTAGTTGGCAAAGCTGGACGTGCGGCTCACGGGCGCGTACGGCGGATCGCAGTACACGAAATCACCGGCGCTGGCATCATCGAGCGTGCGGTCGAACGACTGGAGCGCGATTGTCACACCGGGCGAGGCGAGCGCAACGGCGACCGACCGCAGATGTGTCTCGTCACAGATGCGTGGATTCGTGTAGCGCCCGGCCGGCACATTGAAACCGCCCTGCCGATTCAGACGGAAGAGACCGTTGAAGCCGGTGCGGTTGAGGAAAATCAACATCGCGGCCAGCCCCGGGGTGTACATGTCCGCCACGTCACCGGGTGCGAACGCGCGCCCCTGCAGTGCCGCGCGCAATGGATTGAAGCGCGTGTCGCGTACGTCGTAGTAAGAGTCGCTGCCGCCGCTGCGGTACTCGCGAGCCAGTGCCTGCAATGCGCGGATCACGGCTTCAGGTCGATCACGCAGCATGCGGTAGCACCCAATCAGATCGGGATTCACGTCGGCAAGGACGATGGCTTTCCGCGCCAGACGACCGCTGTTCAACAGATCGAAGAACACCGCGGCGCTGCCCATGAACGGTTCGATGTAGCGCGAGAACCTCGGCGGGTAGTGCTCCGCCAGTACGGGGAGAAGTTGTCGCTTACCGCCGGCCCATTTCAATAGCGGCCGGACGACTGTAGGAATCGATGCGCGCATCTGCACGCTTTAACTATCGGCCGACGGATCCGCTTCTTTAGGTGCGTCGACCGGAGCCGCGCGCGTCACGCGGCCCGCCCGTCGAAGCGACTCCCGGAGAAGATACTCGATTTGAGCGTTCAGGCTGCGCAAATCATCGTTTGCCCAGCGCTGAACGCTCTCGAGTACCGCAGAGTCGATGCGAAGCAGGAAAGGTTTCCGTTCCGCCACGGGGCACCGGCTTACTGGTGAATGGTGCCGGTGTTCAGAATCGGCTGCGCGCCCCTCTCGCCACACAGCACGACCAGAAGATTGCTCACCATCGCCGCCTTGCGCTCCTCGTCCAGGTGGACGATCGCCTTGTGCGATAGCATCTCGAGTGCCATCTCCACCATGCCAACCGCGCCCTCCACGATTCGCTGACGGGCCGCGATGATCGCGCCGGCCTGCTGCCGTTGCAGCATCGCGGCCGCAATCTCCGGGGCATACGCGAGGTGGCTGATGCGCGCCTCGAGAACTTCAACGCCCGCCTTTTGCAGTCGCTGCTGCACTTCCTGCTTCAGATGGTCCGCGACGACGGCCGTCGATCCCCGCAGCGAGATCACGTTCTCCTCATGCGAATCGTACGGGTAGCTGGTCGCGGCGTTCCGCAGGGCGGCTTCGCTCTGCACGTGCACGTAGTTCTCGTAATCGTTCACCTCAAAGGTGGCTTCCGCCGTCTCGACAACGCGCCAGACGACCACCGCCGCGATCTCGATTGGATTGCCTTCGGCGTCGTTGACCTTCAGATGCGAGCTCTCGAAGTTCCGCACGCGCAGCGAGATCTTGCGACGCGTGTAGAAAGGATTGGCCCATCGCAATCCCGACAGCTTGGCCGTGCCTGCGTAATCGCCGAACAGCTGCAGCACCTGCGCTTCGTTCGGGTTGACGACGAAGAACCCGCGAAGCGCGAGTACCCACAGGACCATGCTGAAGGCCGCGGCGATCAAGCGGATGGTCGCGCCCGGTTCGCGGGCGTCGGCGAGCCGAACCCCATTGACGAACACAAGCACGGGGATGGCGAGGGCCAGGACCACGACGACCAGTATCAGAAGCCCGGGAAATCCAGGACGCAGACGTTCGCGGACCATCGAAGCCTCCATATCAGGGCACTATGGCCCCGTTGTGATGTCTATTTGATATCACTAAGACATCATACTGGTCAATAAGTTTCCTCGACCGCCTAGCGCGGCTATTCCGGCCTTTCCGTTCAGCCGAAACGCTGTCGAGAGAAAGCCTGTGCAAGCGACCCGGCATTCGGTGGCTTTGACCCTGATCGCGACCGTTTTCTCGCCGACGGTACGCGCGCAGCAGTCGCCGTCCGTCGCACCGTTGCGGCCGGTGCCGATCACGCAACTCGATCTGAATCAGCGGCATCCCGAGCTCGATCGTCGGCGCATCTCGCTGCGTCCCACACGCCCGACGCCGATCACCGACATCCTGCCGGCCTCGTTCGTGGTACCCGACTGAGCGTCATCGCCGATCCGTCGATCGCCCAGACGTTTTCTGGCGAGCTGAAAAACGTCACGATCCGTGAAGCGCTCGACGTCATCCTCGAGCCGTCGGGTCTCGATTACTCGATTCGCGGCGAAGTCATTCGCGTGTTCCCCCGCGAGCTCGAGACCCGCTCACCGACGACGAAACCGGCGCCTATGTTGCGCATCGTCTGGCGATCGCCAACGGGTCGCGCAGTGTCGTATTCACGCCCGCGGCGATGAAGGTCATCTACAACTATTCGGGTGGCATTCCTCGCCTGATCAACATGCTGTGCGATCGTGCACTGCTCGGCGGCTACTCAGCGCAGACGACGCGGATCGACGAGCAGCTCGTGAAGAAGGCCGCCGAAGGCCTCGATCTCAAGTCGCGGGAAAAGCCGTCGTTTCTCAACCGGCTTCTGCGCGGCACCCGGGCATGACGCGATGGTGATCGCATGAGCGTGATCCTCGACGCGCTGCGGCGCTCTCGCGCAGGAGCAACGAGGTCTGGCTTGGCGCCGGCCCCGCTGCCTCACGTGCCGGCGGGATTGGGACTCGGAGGAGCATCATCAGCCGGGGCAAGTGGATCGCCATTGGGACGCCCACGGCTCCTCGGCATCGGTTTAGTCCTCGTCATTGGTCTCGGCGCGTGGGCGGCAATCCAGGTGTCGCAATCGCTCCTGCCGAATTACGCCGCGCCAGTGCAATCGGGCAGCTCGTCTCGTTCTCCTCGCGGCATTCCACCTGCGCCGAAGCCTGCGACGCCGAACCAGGCGCCAGGCCAGACGCTCGGTGAAACGCCGCAGCCACTGCCGTCGCCCGCCACTGTCGGGTTACGCAGCGCACGTGGCGCTGAAGAAAAAGTCCACACGAATGACGGCGCGAAGCAGTTCGAGCTCGCCGTTCGTTATCACAACCTCGGCGATTACAACGCGGCGTTGAAGCAATACCGAGCCGTACTTGCCGCCGACCGGTTCAACGTCGAGGCGCGCAACAACCTCGGTCTGCTGTATCACCGCCGCGGCTTGACGAAAGAGGCCATCGAGGAATTTCGGCAGGCCATTGCGATCAATGCCGACTACGTGAAGGCCAGAAGCAATCTCGCGGTGGTGCTGATGGAAGCCGGTCAACTTGCCGAGGCGCGCGCCGAGCTACGCGCGGCGATGATGGTCGAGCCGCGCGGCGCCGATGTCATCGTCAATCTCGCGCTGGTTGAGAACGCCGCACGGCATCGCGACGAGGCGATCGATCTGCTCCTCCGGGTCGTTGGGTATCAGCCGACTCACGCGATGGCGCACTACAACGTCGCCGTGTTGTACGAAGAGCAGAGCGCACTCGTGCTGGCCTACGACCATTACACGGAGTTCCTCAAGTACGGGGGACCGGAGCAGGGCGCACTGTTGTCATCGGTTCAGCAACATCTGGTGATTCTCAAGCCTAAGCTGGCGAGTGCGCGTTAGCGCGATCGATCAGAGTCGCACTGCGCGGTCTTTCTCAGCGCGCTTTCTCGCGAGCGCGAGTCGCTTCGCGTCGCGCTTTCTTGCGAGCGCAACCTCCTTCTCCAAACGTTCTCGCTCGTTGTGGGCCTCACGATCAATCTCTCGCTCGTCGAAGATAAGGCGGCGCCATTTCGGGTGATGTTCGAGGTGCTGGAGGTGGCGCCATACAAAGCGGCCGAATGCCGAGGTGACCGTCGGAGCTGCTCGTCGTGCGCCAGGGAGTCGTTCCAGTGCATCAGCGACGATGCCTGTGGCCGAGATGTGCATGCCGTGCGGCCGGATGAAGTGGTGGACGAAATGCTGTTGCCGCATCAGCATGTCGGGTGGCGGTCCAGTGAGCACGCCGATGAGTTGCTGTTCGTGCTCGTCCAGAGAACTGGCCATTGTCAGCAATCCGTCTTCGGGGTCGACCAGATACTGAAAATGCAGTGACGCCTCGTGCTCCGGAACGAGGTCATCGTCGTAGAACGACATCACTGGCCTTCCCACGACTGCCGCGTCGAGAAATGCAGTGGTCGTGATGCCGACCACGCCGGCGCTGTAGTACACGGATTCGAAATAGTCGTCTCGGCCCTGCTCGTCCACCGGTGGGCCGCCAAACATCGCGACGTTGCCAACGCTGCGCCAGTCAACGCCGGCCCACTCGGTCATCCGTGCCGGATGGGGACGCAATAGAATCGGAACGTCTCGCACCTGCGGATTGTTCGAGCGGCGGAGATGTAAGGCCCACCGCAGGAAGATGCCTGATTCAGGCGGAGTCCCGGGGAGCAGCGCCGAACCGGCCCACAAGACATACGGACGTTCGTCGGCGAGACCGAGGCGGCGCATGAACTGGGTACGCGATCGCGTCGGGACTCGTTCAAACCAGCGGTCACAGCTTTGCGCACCAGTAACAACGATCCGCGGCTCCGGCACCGCATGCATGGTCATCGCCTCACGCTTCTGTATGTCGTTCCACACCAACAGTGCGTCGGGTAGATCGCGGATGAGCGCCTTACTGGACAGATGGTCCCAGCTCCAGACCATCACGGCGGTCGGGATTGCGCGGCGAATCGCACTCCGAAGCAAATCGATCTGTGACGAAGCCACGAGTCCGATGAGCGGAGTCACTACGATCAGATCGGGACGCTGTTGATCGAGAAATCGCTCAATGTCCGGGGCCTCAGGGACGGCGCGATCTGCGGCGTCGAGCACGCGCCTCACAGCCCGCCTGATCGGCCGCCATGCGAGTAGCGGTGATTTCGACAGGTGAAGCATCCCGGTGGGCGTGCGCTCCCGCGCTCGCACCCATAAACCGGACGAGGGCCCGTACGCAGGCTCGATGTATCGCAAGTAGTCGATTGCGAACCGGATCTTGGCGGGTAGGAATAGCGACTCGGGATCGCGAGCCGCGACCGGTCCGGCGGTGACGTTCGTGAATGCGGCTGTGAGGTGATCCACGATCGGCTGTCCGCCAAATGACGAGTCCTCGCGTTCGGCGCCCAGATGAATCTCGTTCCCGCGGCGTGCGAGCTCCTCGACGACGGTGTCGAGGTTTCGGTAGTAGCCGTTGTGGAGCGCAGCGAAGAGGATTCTCACTGGCCGAGCTGGATCGCTGCGAAGGCTACGGCGAAGCTCGTGCCGCCGGAAGCGAAAGGACGGCGAGAATTGTGTGCAGTTCCGAGCCGTTACGACGTACGGCGTCGCGCGACGCACGCTATCGTGTAGTCGCACACGTGCAAATCTTCACTGCACCCGGGCTATTGGATGCGGCGGCCTGCCGGCGCGTGCAGTCCGCAATGGATGTCGGCACGCCTGAGGAAGCCGAGGTCCTGGACGAAGGCTTCGAAGTGCAGGGCGACGTCCGCCGCGCAACGCAGATCGACATCGGCGACGACGTGCTGGCGATGGTGGAGGCGACGCTCGATGAGATGCGTGTTCCCATCGCGTCGTTCTATGGTCTGACGCTGGAGTCGCGTGAGGGCGCCAGTGTCCTGCGCTACGAAACCGGCGGCTTCTACAGACCGCACGTCGATCGCGCGCACGTGCCGTCGTGGCCGCTGAGCGAACGGCGGCAGATCACTGTCGTACTTTTTCTCGAGAGCGCGCGCGAGGCTGAGGCGAGCGGCGGATTTTGCGGCGGCATCCTGCGGCTGTTTCCCGACCAGGGCGACGCCGTTGAGATTGTCCCGAAGGGCGGCACGCTCGTCGCGTTCCCGGCCGGAATGCGCCATGAGGTGACGCCCGTTACTGCAGGACGCCGCGACACGATCGTGGACTGGTTTTATTGAGTATGGGTTCAGCGCTCTTCCAGTTGTGTGAGGTGCAGAAGCCGGTGTGCCCAGGGCGCGAGGATGAGACCCATCACGCCGATGAACACGATGCCGCTGAATAGCGCATACAGCGAGGCAAACAGCTTGGCCGCCGTCGTGCTCATGCGATCCACTGGTCCCATGCCGCTCAGGATCATCGACGCGTTCAGAAACGAATCGAGCCACCCGAGCCCCGCCGTCGTGCGATAACCGACGGTGCCAACACCATCGGCAATCGCGACGATCACGATGCCAATCAGCAGATGGCGCGAGGCTCGGCGAATGAACCGCGGCCATGGCAGCAGGTGATGGTGTTTGCGCTCGTACATACGGACGCCCGCGTTCACGGTAGTCGTGTCGCGGCGAGGTCGCGACGGACACTGTCGGCGTACTCGGGCAGGAACCAGCCCTGCGCGATGAGCTCGTTGAGTCGCCGTTCGGCTTTCTTCGTGTAGTCGCTCGCCGCCGGATACAGCTTCTTCAGCGTCGCGTCGGCGAGCGGCACTTTGGTGCCGGCGAGTTGGCACAATCGATCCTGCGCGTCCGTCTTGCCTTTCCCGAACACGCCGTTGATGGCGGTCGGCACGTCCACCCAGATGTTGCGAATGCCGCCTTTGGCATTGCCGTACTCGTCGAGCGCCAGTGCCGAACCGTCGTTGGCGGTGTTCTGATCGACTGCAATCGGTGGCGCGTGCGGCGGTGTTTTGCCTTTCGTGATCCAGTCAACCAGGTAGTTCAGTGCGAGCGCAGTGAATGCACCGGCGGGGAAGTCGGTGACGGGCAGCGTGCACGGATCGTTCTGGAAGCCCGGATTCTCGCGCGAGTTGTTGTGCGGCATGCCGGCGACTTCGTACAGGCGGAAGCGATTGCCCGGTTCGTCGCTGTCGGGTCGCCGATACTCGATGCCTTTCGCGGCCCAGGTGACGACCTCGGTTTGCGTTGGCATTTGGATCATCGGCACATCGACGATCGGCAGCGGCGTGTTGCCGTTGGTGCTGGTCAGCAAGAAGCCGTCGAAGATCGGACCGCCGTTGGCCATGCGCACTGTCGAGTGATCGGCGAGATAGTTGCGGACGGTGCCGCTCGATGCCGACGTGCCCATCAGGGTGATCTTCTGGACGCGATAGCCGGCGAACGGACCCGTCCCGCTCTTGAGCAGCATGCCGATCTGCGCGATGACGTCGTTCGTCTGGCCCATCTCGATCCTGAGCGATCCGTACCGTTCGGCGTTGAACGTCTTCAGCAGATTGATGTTTGCCAGGCTGTGCACGATCTCCACGAACACGTGCCGCCGGGTGAGAATCGACACTCGCGACCACTCGAACAGGAGCGATCGGCCGCCCGCATGCAGCGCCTCGGCGACGACGACGCCGCTGAACGTGCTCGGATCCATCGGACGCCGCACGATGATCCGTGTGCGATAGGGCACGTCCCTGGCGGTCCCGGAGACGTAGTACTCCTCGGTCACGTAGGGAAAGTCCTCGACCTTGGGGGCATCCGGCACCACGCTGATCGCGGGGTTGGGATACATCAGTCCGGGGCCAGTCATTCGCCCGAGGACGTTCGGCACCGGTGGTGTCGACGCGTCGGCGCGCACGAGGGTCGCGCTCACTAAGCAAGCGCCGATGATCGCCGCCAGCAGGCCAGTCTTCATGGAGTCCTTCCTCTCGCCCGCATGATACAGCCGGGGTCGGGACCGTCCGCCCGACCTTCTGTCGAACTGCCCAATTTTCGACAGTCTGCCACTGAGTTCCGCCATGGACAGGCAGCGCATCTTGCACAACTGACACAACTTAGCGGCTTCAATCGACGGGAACGCCAGTTGCGCTGCTGTGTGGCGCGACGGGGTCGCGGGAGGTAGCGATGACGAACAAGGTTCTTTCCAATGACATGGGGCACGTGCTCGGAAGGCTCGGGCTCTTCCTGATGCTGGTTATCGCGCACCTCGCGAACCGCGCCTATGAGCCGCAGCAGAGCGCTGCGGATCGGCTGACCAGTTTCCTTGCGCGGCGAGTGATTGACGGCATCGCCGCGATTGGCTGGGCGGTCGATCGCGTGCCGGCGCCGTCGGCGCCGCACTACCGGGGGCGCACGCTCCAGCGTGCGCGGTGACAGGAGGATTGTGATGATGAGCCGACTACTGGTATTCGCATACGGCGTGATCGCCTACGCCGTGTTCTTCGTGACGTATCTCTACGCGGCGGGCTTTGTCGGCAACCTGTTCGTGCCGAAGTCGCTCGACTCGCCACCGACAGCGCCCCTTGTGACGGCGCTGCTGATCAACCTGGGGCTGTTGACCGTGTTTGCCATTCAACACAGCGTGATGGCGCGGGCGTGGTTCAAGCGCGCGTTGACGAGCATTGTGCCTCAGGCCGCTGAGCGCAGCACCTACACGCTGGCCAGCAGCCTCGCCTTGATCCTGCTGTTCTGGCAATGGAGCCCGCTTGGCGGCGTGGTGTGGGACGTTGAGAATCCAACGGCGCGGGCGCTGCTCTACGGCGGATTCGCGTTCGGGTTCCTGCTGGTCCTCCTCACGACGTTCTTGATCAACCACTTCGATCTGTTCGGGCTCCGGCAGGTGTGGCTGTATCTGCTCGGCCGCGAGTACTCGCCGCTCACCTTCGCCACTCCTGGCCCGTATCGGCTGGTGCGGCACCCGCTCTACGTGGGATGGCTCTTTGCGTTCTGGTCAACGCCGACGATGACGCTGACGCATCTGCTGTTCGCGGTGGTCACGACGGC